>JAXGVG010000012.1:0-22721 GCA_040773965.1 Alphaproteobacteria bacterium
TAACGGCTTCGATCCGCGTTTTGACGAGTGCGCGGCTGGTTGAGAACGTTGTGCGCATACCACCATGCTGCGCCGAGCGACAATCCTCCGTCGTCGCAGTGAGGCGGGATAAAAACCTTTTCAAAATCGCCATGGGTGGCAAGGCAGGTGTTCGTGGGGCAATTCAACGCGCCGCCGCCGCCGAGGCAAAGATTTTCCGCCCCCAGGTCTGCCGCTCGCAGCCCTTTTTGCGCAGCCACCGCAAGCGCAAAGAAAGTGTCGCTGAAAATCTTTTGCACGCTGGCGGCAAGATCGGCGGCAACGGGCGAGGGCAGCCGGGATGCGTCGCCCAAGGCGGATAAATCGTAACCTTGACATTCGGCCGCGGCGTGTATCGTCGCAATGAATTCTTGATAACTGCCGGTGTCATCCCCGCGAAAGCGGGGATCCAGCGTCGCATGTCCATGCGACATATGACTCATGAGGCCCGCAGACGCGGGCCGCTGGATTCCTGCTTTCGCAGGAATGACGGAAGAAATAGGTTTTCCGTAAGCCGACAGCCCCATCAGCTTGCCTGCGCCTGCCGCGCCGTTAAGGCCGCAACGAGCGGCGACTTCATTATATAAGGAAGCCGTTTCAAGGAAATGAGGCGTCAGCGGAAACAGCCGGGAACCGCGTCCGAAAAAAAGAAAACCGGATTCCTCTTTGCTTCCGCTATCGAGCGTCAGAACGGCGGCCTCGTCGAAGCCGGAACTGTAGAAAGAGGCGGCGGCATGCGCGGCGTGATGATCCACGAAAACGGCGGGGATTTCGCGTCCGGCAAGCCGGGCTTTAAAGGGAGTGTGCATCCCGACGTTTTGACTGAAGTAAGAATGAACGCACCGTTCGGCGTGATTGGCAAAACCGGCGAGAGACACGGGGTTTTCCCAAAGCGCGGGCGGGTTTTCTTTCGCGCCATGACCGGTAGGGACATTAAAAAAGTCGCGGTCGTGGCTCATAAAGGGAATGCCGTGGCTCGCCGTCACGGCGCAGGCGTCAATGTCGCCGGGCGGGAGTCCGGCGGCCTTGAGGGCTTGTTGGATCGTTAGGCGGCAAATGCCCGTGTCGTGGCGGCAGCGCGTCAACCGTTCGCGGAGGATGTGCGTAACCGCCTTGCCGTCCCGTATCACGCAAGCCGAAGCGTCATGCCCGCCATGAATTCCCAGAATGTTCATGACTTGGTATAGCTTACGCCGCGCTTTGACGGCAATGGGGACAGCGCGTGGCGTAATCGAGGCCATGCGCTTCCAAAAGGCCTTTGTCGGCCAGTAGATTTTGCATGGGGCCGTCGGCGACGGTCTTGCCGCCATCGAGAACAATCAAACGTTTGCAAACGTCCGCCGCATGATAGAGATCCTGGCTGGCGACGAGAAGCGTCTGGCCGCTGTCCTTCAAAATTCGTGTGACGGCGCGACAGGCGCGCGCGTCAAGATTGGCCCAGGGTTCGTCGAACGCGAGGATTTCAGGGCGGCAAGCCAGAACGGCAGCAATCGCCGCGCGTTTTTTCTCCCCGCCGGACAAATGATGCGCGCTGCGAGGCTCAAAGCCGGAAAGGCCGGTGGCGGCAAGAGATTCGGCAACCCGTTTCGCGACTTCGGATTCCGGTAATTTTTGATTGCGAGGGCCGAAGGCGACGTCGTCGCCCACCGTTGGGCAAAAAAGCTGGTCGTCGGCATCCTGAAAAACAAGGCCGAGGGGCGAAGGCGTTTTTGCGTCCGGGGCGCGTCCGGCGATTTCGATTTTTCCTTCGGCCTTCAAAAGGCCCGCAAGGCAAAGAAACAACGTGCTTTTACCCGCGCCGTTGGGTCCAGCCAGACAAACTTTTTCGCCGTGATGAATGGTCAGATCGATTCCGCATAGCGCTTCCATGCCGTCGCGATAGCGAAAGCGAAGGTTGGCAACGTCGATGATCGGCACGGCGTTTTTCATTTGGCGAACAATCTCACAAAAACAAGCGTAGCGACGGCAAGGGTTAAGACCAATACGTTTTTTCCGGATAACGCCGTGGAAGGTCCGGCGGGCATGCTTCCGTTATAGCCTCTCAAGCGCATGGCGCCATAAATCCTTTCCGCGCGGTTATAGCTGCGCACGAAAAGATGGCCGGTCTGGCGTCCAATAACGGCGGCTTGCGGCAGCCATCGCGGCCTGAATCCTCGGGCTTGCGCGGCGCGGCGAAGCCTCATGGCCTGATCGGCTAAAATGAAGACGTAGCGATAGGTGAGGGCCAGCAAATCGATAAAAAGCGAAGGGACTTTCAGTTGCCGCAAGCCTTCCAAAAGCCGGTTAAAAGGCGTGGTCGAGACAAGCAGAACCAGGGCGGCCACGCCCAAAGAAGCCTTCATGACCGCCCCGGCCAAAAGCCAAAGACCAGGGACGGAGAGATCGAGGCCTGAAAAATTCACCGTTTCCTTGCCTTCCAGAAGGGGAAGGCCGAGCGCAACGAAAGCCGAAAAGGGTATAACGATGGCGGCGCGCGACACGATATGCCAAAGGGGCACGCGCGAAAGCGCGACCGTCCAGAGAAGAAGGCCGGCATAGATCACGAACGCCAAAAGATGCTTCGGCGGCGTTGTTACGGCCAGAATGATGAAAGAGAACGCGGAAAGGATTTTTACGCGCGCGTCGAGACGGTGGACGCAAGAATCCAGGTTGCCATAGCGATCGATAAAGCCGTGTTCCATGCGAAGCCGTTAAGCGCCATTGTCGTGCCTTATCCCGCCTTCGCGGGAAGTCCAGGCCCCAATCTTCACCGGATAGCTCTAAACTTTTATGTTCGGACGCGCCATAAGGCGAATGACGCTGAAGCCGAAGCCGAACACGGCCATCGTTCCGATCAAACCGGCCATGCCGGTGGACGGACCCTCGGATTCGATGCTTTGAACTTTGTAATCGGGAAAGATGGATTTCGTCCAAACGATCTTGTCTTCCGATGCCGTTTCGAGAAAGCCTTTGTCTTCAGCGACTTTTTCAAGACCGTCCGGGTAACCGGAAGCAAAGGGACTGACAAACAGGGCCAAAGCGACGGCCGAAGCCAGACCGGCCATCGTAAGACCCCTGGTTGCCTTTTGAAGAGTCGATGTGGCGCCTTCGGATACCTTTAAATTGGCCCAATCGGGGATAATATCGGGCCGTGCGATGGCGACAGCCGACAGAACGGCCGTTGTAATTAATGCTTCGCCAATGCCGATCAGCGCGTGCGTTCCGGCCATGGCGGGAAGGGCTATACCGAGGGGGCTTGTGCCGGAAAGGGCCAGTTCAAGGGCGCAGACGCTTGATGCCAGAACGATGCTGAACCAGCTTGTCGCGGCGACTGAAGCCAGATAGCCGCCACGGCCCGCAGGAAGAATCGCGCGCAAGCAGCGCATAACGGGATAGGTGACAATCCCGCCGACGATCCCCATGTTCAGGATATTGGTTCCCAGCGCGGAGATGCCGCCGTCGGCGAACAGCAAACCCTGAATGACCAGAACGACCGCAAGCGCGATACAGGCGCTCCATGGTCCCAAAAGGGTGGCGACAACGACGGCGCCAAGAAAATGCCCGCTTGTTCCGCCGCCGATGGGAAAGTTCAGCATTTGCGCGGCAAAAACAAAGGCAGCCATGACTGCCATAAGAGGCACGGCAAAGTCCTTGTCTTTGAATTCGCGTTTGACCTTCCGGAGGCTGTAGGCAAGGGCGGCCACGGACGCCACAGCGGCAACCGCGTTGATGGGGCCGGAAACGAAACCGTCAGGGATATGCATGGGTTCTTTCCTTTCCTTAAAAGGCGACTTTAAGCCCGGCGGTAAAGGCGGTAGTTTTGTCCTCGTTTTGCCCGGCGACCGCCCGTTGGATGCCTGTGTTGAGACGGAAACGCTCGTTGATGGGCATGACGAAACCGCCCGTCAGCGCAAGGACATAGGCGTCGTCGTCCGCAACGAAGTCGCGGCTGTAGTTCACCTCCAATTCCGGCTGAAGCCACGGTAAAATCTGATAACCTGCCGCGATATCCGCGTTGAATGTGCCGCGCGCGCTGCCCAGCCTGTCGCCAAAGGGAAGCGCGAAACCGACATCGGCATTGGCCGTCCACTTGCCCCAGTCCTTGCTGGCCTCGAGGGTTTGATCCCAACTCCAGTATTCCTGGCCGGTGCCGATTTCCTTTTCGCCGTTCCAGCTCCCCGTAGGCGCGGTGAAACCGGTGCTGTAGGCGAGTTCGAGTTTATAGCTTTCGTTATTGAGAAAACGGTAGCGCGCGCCGAACGAAATATCGCCAAAGTGATCGCCCTTCACGGGGCCGAACAGCGCATCGGAATCGTCGTAATCGTTGGCCTTGTCCTTGAGCCAGTCGTAGCTTCCCCCGATGTTGACATCGAGGTTGTCGAGGATTCCGGCCGTCAGGGTAAGGGTGGCCACGTGCTCGCGCTTGAAGCCTCGCGCCATGCGGTCGCCGTTGGCGTCCCACGCATGGTTCGCCCACTCATAGCCGTAAACCACCTCAATTTCATAGCTGCCGGGATCGGCAGGGGAGGCGTCGGCGGTGTTGATCTTGGCGTGCTCCGGGCCTTCTTCCCCGGCGGCCCATACGGCATGTGACACGGAAAGGCATAAAGCTGCGACGATTAAAAGGCCGGTACGCAAAGGCGCAAATGTTTTCATGGTTTCCTCCCTGACGGGAGGTATTACTAAATAATAAATCGTAATACTGCAAGCCCATAATAACGGGAAACGTCAATCGACGCCCTTTCCGGTCGTGGCCATCATAAGCGAACTGTGCTTCAGACCTTTGATGGACTTAAGCTTCGACAAAAGCGAACGTATGCCGACGGCCCGCCCGCGCACCACAAGAACTTCCATGCAGTTATGGTGGTCGAGGTGAACGTGCTGCGTGCAGACGATGAGCGAACCGAAATCGTGCTGGACATCCACGAGTTTCCGGAGAACGCCGCTTTTATGATGGTCGTAAACGATACTGATGGCGCCCGCGACGTCCGTGCCTTTTTGCCATTCCTCCTCGATAAGGGCCTTGCGCATCAAGCCCTTGATGGCTTCCGAACGCGTCGGGTAACCGTTGCCGGCGACGAAGGATTCGAACTGCTTCAGAAGCGGTTCTTCAATAGATATGGTGATGCGGGCGACCTGGCTCATGGAATAACTCTAACGCAGGGCTGTGATTCGTTTCACCAAATTTCTTGATGCGATTTCGTAATGAAGAATCTCTAACCAGTTGAAATACCGGGCGTCTCCAAACATTTGTTCCGCCGGAAAAAAGAGCTTTAATGTTTGGGCAAGACTTGCTCTATTATATAGCGTCTAAAAAATACGCCTCCCAAGCGACTCTTAACGCCTGAAGCCGGAAGGAAGCAGGCTCGTCCGCGCTGTGCGGGATGACCTGCAGACATACGGTGTGGGCGAAATTGGGGCAAGTGTTGACTCGATCCCAGGGTACCTTCATGCACAAAGCACAATCGAAAACAGCGGCCGTTTCCACCGGCGCAAAGGTTGTCCTTGACGAAGCGGGCTTTGCCCAGCTTTTCAAGGTTTTGGCCAAAGTCGGCTATGAAACGATCGGCCCGCGCGTGCGCGATGGAGCCGTTGTTTACGAAGAAATATCGTCCCCCAATGACCTTCCAATAGGCGTTTCCGACGAACAGGACGGCGGGCATTACCGCCTCGTAAAAGGCGCGCCGGGCGCGTATTTCGAATACGTTGTCGGCCCGACGAGTTGGAAGAAATACCTTTTTCCCCCGCGCCAGAAGCTTCTGGACGTTGCGCGCACCGGAAACGGTTTTAAGGCCGAAACGGTTGTCGAGAACGACGTGCCCTATGCGTTCATCGGCGTTCGTCCTTGCGAGCTGGCGGCCATACGCATTCAGGACAAGGTCTTCGGATATGACCCGGAAAACAAAAGCGCCGCATGCGCCGATCCGGGCTATTGCGCGCGGCGGAGCAAGGTCTTGCTGGTGGCCGTGAATTGCAGCCGGGCTGCCAAGACATGTTTTTGCGAGTCGATGGGCACAGGTCCCCAGGCGAAAAAAGACCAGGGCTACGATTTGCTGCTGACGGAAATTCTCGACAAGGAAAAACACTTCTTTGTTATGGAATCCGGAAGCAAGCGCGGGTCTATGGTGCTGGACGTTCTGCCGAAGCGCAAGGCGACGGACGAGGACCTTAGGGCCGAAGAAAACGCACTTGCGCGCGCGCGCCGCCAGATAAGCAAAGCCATGCCGCCGGATGTCGACAAGCTGCTGAAGAAAAACCTCGAACATCCGCGCTGGGAAGAGGTGGCCAAACGCTGCCTGACATGCGCCAACTGCACGATGGCCTGCCCGACGTGTTTCTGCAACACGGTGGAAGAGGCGACCGATTTGACCGGCGATCACGCCGAGCGCTGGCGTCTGTGGGATTCCTGCTTTTCCGTGGATTTCAGCTACATTCACGGCGGCGCGGTGAGACCCGGGGCTTTTTCGCGCTATCGCCAGTGGATGACGCATAAACTGTCGAATTGGCACGACCAGTTCGGCACGTCCGGCTGTGTCGGCTGCGGGCGGTGCATCACGTGGTGCCCCGTCGGCATCGACATTACGGAAGAAGCGAAAGCCATCAAATACACAAGCCGTTAGGCGAAAGCGTCCGGGACAGTCCCGGCGACGAGGAACAGGGGAATCCGGCGATGACAAACACAGCCGTCAAGACGAAGGAAAAAGCGAAAGGAACGCAAAAGGGCGATCCCATGCTGCCGCGTCCTTTCCGCGTGATGGGGGTCAGGAAAGAATTGGCGGATACCTTCACTATGGAATTGAAGCCCGAGAACGGCGGCGCGTTCTTCTTCAAGCCGGGCCAGTTCAACATGCTTTATGTCTTCGGCGTGGGCGAAATTCCCATCAGCATAAGCGGCGACGCGTCGAAAACCTCCGTTCTGGTTCATACAACGCGTTCCGTCGGCAAGGTTTCGTCGGCGATCAACGCGCTGAAAGCTGGCGACACGGTCGGCGTGCGCGGGCCATTCGGCACAGATTGGCCCGTTGCCAAAGAGGAAGGCATGGATCTTCTCTTCGTCGCGGGCGGCGTCGGCCTTGCGCCGTTGCGTCCCGCGATCTACCACGCCATGAACAACCGCAAAAAATACGGCGTCGTGACGGTGCTTTGCGGCGCGCGAACGCCGGAAGACATGCTTTTCATGAACGAGGTGAAAGGCTGGCGCGCGCGCCTCGACATGGAAGTCCGGTTGACGGTGGACCGCGCGACCGATTGTTGGAAAGGCTGCACCGGCGTCGTGCCGAAACTCATTACCAAAGGCAGTTTCGATCCCGCCAAAACGGCGGCATTCGTTTGCGGCCCTGAAATCATGATGCACTTCACGGCCAAGGCGTTGCTTGAAAACGGCCTGCCGCCGGAAAAACTTTATCTGTCCATGGAACGCAATATGAAATGCGGCGTCGGCCTTTGCGGCCACTGCCAGTGGGGGGCCGATTTTGTTTGCAAGGACGGTCCCGTTTACAGCTACGACAAAATCGCTTCCGCGTTGAGCATCAAGGAGCTTTGAGATGACGAGCGCCAAAAGGAAAATTGCGAAAAAAAGCCCTCCGCCGGTTAAAAAAGCGGCGCGTTTCAGGCCCAAAATCGCGGTGTGGAAATTCTCCTCGTGCGACGGCTGCCAGTTAAGTTTGCTCGACTGCGAGGAAGAACTTCTCGACGTCGTGGGCGCGATCGAAATCGGCTATTTTCTCGAGGCGACGCGTGCCGTGATTGCGGGGCCTTACGACGTGTCGCTGGTCGAGGGTTCGGTGACAACGCCGCACGACATCGAACGGCTGAAAAAAATTCGCGCCCAGTCCAAAATCGTCGTGGCCATCGGGGCCTGCGCGACGTCCGGCGGCATTCAGGCCCTGAAGAATTTCGCCGACGTTGAGGAATATACGCGCGCGGTTTACGCGCATCCCGAATACATCCATACGCTGAAAACGTCGACTCCCGTCGCGGACCACATTCAGGTGGATTTTGAGCTGCGCGGCTGTCCCATCAACAAATGGCAGCTTGTCGAGGTCATCAACGCCCTGATCAACGGACGCGCGCCCAATGTCCCGCATTACAGCCAGTGCGTCGAATGCAAGCGCGCGGGGACCGTGTGCGTCATGGTGTCGCGCGGCATTCCCTGCCTTGGGCCCGTGACGCATGCCGGGTGCGGCAATCTGTGCCCGGCTTCGGACCGGGGGTGCTACGGGTGTTTCGGCCCGATGGAGACGCCGAACACCGAAAGCCTCAGCAAACAGCTGTCGAAGGTGGGCATGGACAGGCGAAGCATTCGCGACTTCTACCGCAGCTATAACGCGAACGCCGAGGCTTTCCGCAAAGCGGGCGAAGGCTGATTGAAGGAAGGGAACAGGACATGACGGCCAAGATCAAAAATACCAAAGCCGCGAAACCGGTCGCAAAGAAAGCGGCGGTCAAAGGCACGCGTGTCATTAAGGTGGATGAGCTGTCGCGCGTGGAAGGCGAGGGCGCCCTGACCGTTCGCGTCAAGGACGGCGAAATTCAGGAAATCAAGTTCCGTATTTTCGAGCCGCCGCGTTTCTTCGAAGCTTTTTTGCGGGGCCGCAGCTATGCCGAAGCGCCGGACATTACGGCACGTATCTGCGGTATTTGCCCGGTGGCGTACCTGATGGGCGCCGAGCAGGCGATGGAACAGGCTCTGGGCATCCGGATCACGAAGCCGATCCGCGATCTGCGCCGAATCCTGTATTGCGGTGAATGGATCGAAAGCCATGTGTTGCACGCGGCCATGCTTCATGCGCCGGATTTTCTGGGGTTGGACGACATTCTCCAGCTGGCCGCGAAAAACAGGGAAGTGGTGGAAAAGGCGCTTAAGCTCAAAAAGCTCGGCAACGACATTCTTGAAGTTATCGGGGGAGGCCGGGCCATTCATCCGGTCAACACGCGCGTTGGTGGTTTCTACAAAATCCCCGACAAGAAAGCGTTGAAGGCCCTGATCGATCCCCTGAAATGGGGCATCGAGGCGTCCGTGGAGATAACCAAACTTTTTGGCACGTTCGACTTTCCGGATTATGAATACGATTACCATAGCGTCTCGCTTCATCACCCGGACGAATACGCGATTGTTGAAGGCCGCATCGTCAGCAACCGTGGGATCGACATTCCTGTCGGCGAATTTTTCGACCACTTCTATGAGGAGCATGTCGAACACTCCAACGCGTTGCACGGGCGAACCGTGAAGGACAAAAAGCCTTACCTCGTGGGGCCGAACGCGCGCTACAACAACAACTACAAGCAATTGACCAAACTTGCCAAATCGGTGGCGAAGGACGTCGGCCTGGGGCCTGTTTGCAACAACCCCTATCAAAGCATTCTCGTGCGCATGATTGAGACTCTTTACGCTTGTGAAGAGGCCTTGCGTCTTATCCAGGATTACGAGGAGCCGGATCGTCCTTTTATCGAGGCGGAGGTTAAGGCAAGCGAGGGCGCGGGCTGCACCGAAGCGCCGCGCGGCATTTGCGTGCATCGTTACAAAATCGACAACCGGGGGCTTATACTGTACGCCAACATCGTGCCGCCTACGGCCCAAAATTGTCCCCAAATCGAACGCGATTTGCTCGGAGTCGTCCGGGAAAACCTTGGCATGGACGATGAATCGCTCAAGCTGCGCTGCGAACAGACGATCCGCAATTACGATCCTTGCATCTCCTGTTCCGCCCACTTCCTCAAGCTGACGATGATCCGGGAATAGGGTTGGGGCTTGGCTGCGAGGTTTCTCTTTCTCGGCATTGGCAATCCCCATCGCGGCGACGATGCGGCGGGTCCGCGTCTGGCCGAAAGGCTTAGGGAAAACAAAACGCTGAAAAGCCTCCATGTGGACATTGTGGATCACGGCGGCGAGGGCGTGTCGCTCATGGACCTTTGGGAAGGCGCGCAAAAGACCGTTATTGTCGATGCCATGAAGTCCGGCGCGGCCGTGGGGACGGTGAAGCGTTTCGATGCGAATGTTGATCGCCTCGGGGGCGGGACGTTTCATTATTCCAGCCATCTCTTCAGTCTTGCCGAGGCGGTGGAGTTGGCAAGGCAGTTGAACAGGCTCCCGCAAGAGCTTGTCGTTTATGGCATTGAAGGCCGCGCGTTCGAATTCGGCGCGCCGCTGTCGCCGGAAGTCGAAGCCGCGCTTGCGGAGGTAGAGGTTCGGATCGAGCGCGAGTTTGCCGATGCATGAAATGTCGCTCTGCGAAAGCGTCCTTCGCATCATTGAAAAACAGGCTGAAAAAGAAAAGTTTCAGCGCGTCGTGAAGGTGAAAATCCTGATCGGCGAACATTCCGGCGCCAGCCAGGAATCCATGGCCTTCTGCTTCCCCTTTGTGACGAAAGGAACCGTGGCGGAGGGCGCCGCGCTCGAGTTTGTGCGGACGGAAGGACGGGAACTTAAGGTCGATGAGGTGGAGGTGGGTTTTTAGGAAAGCCCAAAACGATGAGGGAATATACGTATGATAGATAGATGATTAACGAGCGCAATCACGATTATACTGTTTTCTGAAATGCATCATCATATAAGCATGGGGGTGCGAACGCCAACTCAGATCCTGGCGGCAGAGAAGATGCAAACCGGCGCGGCTGGCGGCGTCAATTAAGGCACAGTCGCTCCAAAAAGTGTCCTTGAGGGATATGCTCTTTTCCACTCCGTTTCCGTTGAAGGCCTTAAATACAACTTTCATTTGTTCCCCGTCTTTAAGCGGGTATGGGGGCAGCGAGGAAAGAGGAACAAATCCGTCTTTATCGGCCAGGAACTTAAGTGAGGATGCCATTGACCGGATGTTGTCAGGGACATTGTCTTTGTGAACCTTGTTTTGAAAGTGTTCCGGAGTGTTGCGGATATAGTCCGATGGACATCCGACCAATATTGCCTCGCCGCGAGAATCAAGCATTGAGGCAATTATGCCAAAGAAATTTGTTTGTAATTCCGTTAAGTCTTCAAAATGGTAATGAACGTGAAGGGCGGCGACAAAACTGCATTTTCCCTTTATTTCCTCGGGAGTTTCCGAAAAATACCTTACTTTTCCCGAGTTGATTAGATCGCTGTTGACTTCAAGAGTTTTGCGAAAAGCAATTTGCAACATGCTTTCGGAAGTGTCGATTCCATACACAGTGTTGAAACCAAGATCATGCAAACGCGGCGTTAGCCAGCCGGTTCCGCACCCGAAATCGACGGCAATTTTTTGTTGGGTTACGGTTTCATTCCTATTATTCGTGAGGCGGCTAGCATTAAGAGATCCGGCCAGATAACCGAAAAAAAGTTCCGGACGTCCTGTGCTGTTGTTGAACTCATCGAAAAATTCGGCAACTTCGCGCGCCTCATACTGGCGTTGGTGGGGAGAGAGCGCACGCACCCGGGCGCGCGAAGAAGAGCCGGGCGGCTGCCTCTTGCGGGCCAACATGCCGGGCGGAATACCGGCACCGTTTGATGCTACCTGTGTATCAACCATTATCCCGGCCTATGATCTTTCTTTTCTCCGTTTAGCAAAAACAAATAATTAAACGCCTTTAACTTCCTTTGATATTTTCCACATCGCCAGAAATTGTCCACGATAAGCGTCAGCAACGACTTGCGATTTAATCGCGACCACTTTAGGAAAATGCGATCCCTCGCCATATATTATAAAATCAAAACGGTTTCCATAAACGCTAAAAGGAATGGCATATGAAACCTGGGGCATCCGTCTGTATTCAATATAATCTGTCATAAAAGTATCATTGTTTTCAACAACAAGAGTCTTAAAATCCAGATCGGGCAATTTTGCCATTCTCTCTAAATGAACAGAGGCATAATCTCCCAAAGCCTCTATAAACTCCTTATCGTTATTGCCAAAAATATAAATATGACGCGCATCAGGGTTTTTCAGAAGTATTTGATATACATCATCTGCATAGCGCTTGAAGTCATCACGTCCTTCATAATTAATAATTGGATTGTACCGTCGACGGACGCCTTCATCCTCGGCAAACTCAACTCCATGATTGCCAAACGCCTTCTCGATCGCGGCTGCCGTCGCTTCTTGCGGCTTGAACGTGCCGTGTTCGATATTCTTGATCGTCTCCGGCGACACGCCCGCAGCCTTTGCCAGTTCGGCCCGCGTCCAATCCAGCAATCCTCGTGCAGCTCTCAATTGTCCGGCAGTAAGCATCTATTATACAACCTTTTCGCGACGTTCTGAACAACCACGCATGGTCAGAACTTAACGTTTTTGGGTTATCCCCATCAAGCAAACTTACGGTTTCATAGCTCTTTTTGACTATTTTAGTCGCTTTATAGCGGGGTCGTTGTTGATGCGGAATGGTAATTTTCATATAGGGCAAAAGAAAGATGTGCGCAACTAAAAAAAGGTATTTACTTACCCTTCAGGGGTATGTATAAGGAGGCTAAGGGGTTAGGGCCGTTAAGCATATTGCCAAGCAATTTATTTTCAAAAGCAACCCCCGGGTATTTCGACATAAAAAAGACTATATTGGCCGCAAAAGGATTTAAGGGATGAACAAGACTCCGCCCAAGCCGCCTGCCTCGAATTCGTCCGACGCCGTTCCGGAATCCGGCAGCGAAGCCATTCGCCAATGGATGAAAGGCGATTCGGCGCCCGTCCAGCTTTTGAACCCGCTTGAGATGACGTCGCTTACGGCCCTTGTCGCCTATGTGGCGCATATCACCGGACAGACCGAGTTCCGCGTCGAGCGCCAGTTCGCGGACCGCTTCAACATCCCGAATGTCAAATGCCTGCCCGCCGAGAAGTACGACGACGCCATCCGCTACCTCGTCGATCAGGTTCCCCCCGCGACGCCGGCGTCGTAAGCCTTTTTTTTCCGTTGGAAAGATACGCGCGATAGAATAAACGGAAAGGCATGAGCCTTCCGGTCGGAGGGCCCTTTTCGCTTTCGGGAGAGGAGGCGGCGTTGGAATCGATAGGCGCGTGGTGGATGTGGGCGGCGTTCGCGGGCATCGTGCTCGCCATGCTCGCCGTAGACCTTTTCGCCGCCGGAGGCGGGAAAAAGCGCCGCATATCCATGAAGGAAGCGGCGTTCTGGTCCGTCACATGGGTGGGGGCGGCCCTTCTTTTCGCGGGCGGGCTTTGGTGGCATCTCGACGGCGCGTTCGGCCGCGAGTTCGCGAACGAAAAAACAATCGCTTACCTGACGGGCTATGTGGTCGAGAAGGCGCTTGCCGTCGACAACGTTTTTGTCTGGATGACGATTTTCGGATACTTCGCGATACCGCTGGAGCTACAGCGCCGCGTTCTGCTGTATGGCGTCGCGGGCGCCGTCATATTGCGCACCGTGATGATCTTTTCCGGAAGCTGGCTGATCGCCGAGTTTCACTGGTTGCTTTACGTCTTTGGCGCTTTTCTCGCCTTCACGGGAATCAAGATGGCGTGGCTGGCCGAACACGATATGGACATCGCGAATAATCCCGTTGTCCGATGGATCGGCAGACGGTATCCGGTCACCGAAGGGCTGGAGGGCGAGCGCTTTTTCGTCGTGCGCGGCGGCACGCGGATGGCGACGCCCCTTTTTCTCGCGCTGGTGATGGTGGAAATTTCGGACGTGATCTTCGCCGTCGACAGCATCCCGGCCATTTTTGCCATCACGACCGATCCCTTTATCGTTTTGACGTCGAATTTGTTCGCGATCCTCGGCCTAAGGTCCATGTATTTTCTCGTCGCGGGCCTCAGCGACCGCTTTTCGCTGCTCAAGTACGGACTGGCGGCCATACTGACGTTCGTCGGCGTGAAAATGCTTATCGCCGATTGGATCAAAATACCCGTTTCGATCTCGCTGGTGGCGATCATGGCGATCCTTGCCGTTGCGATTGCGGCCAGTTTGATGAAGGCGGCGCGCGGCAAGGCGGCGCCGTAAAGCGGTGGCGGTTTGCGGCCGTTTCCAGATTTGCTATACTTATAAAAAGCGGGCGCGCAGATTCTTCGACGCTGCGGTTTGCGGCCGTTTCCAGATTTGCTATACTCTAACCCCGGAGGAGTAACCAGCCATGACAGCTGCGGTTTGCGGCCGTTTCCAGATTTGCTATACTCAAGATTGAAAGTGTGTTTCGGGCTTCTCAGCTGCGGTTTGCGGCCGTTTCCAGATTTGCTATACTAAAAGCTAGTGAATGAAGTTCAGGTGTTGCGGCTAGGGCTGCGGTGGCAATGCGCCAAACAGAACTTAATTGCGCCGCGTTACCGCCAATAATCTCGTGATGCTTTTTTATATTTTCCAGCGCCTCCCTTAGCGTTTTTACCTGCTCTTTTAGTTGTCGGTTTTCTGCGGTTTGAGATTCTGACACCTCTTGCCAGTATTCAAGGCTTCCATGTTCGCTCATGTTTTCCTCTTGTGCTTTAGAATGAAAGCCTTGACCTTTTCGATAAGGCTAATAGGAATACGCATGACCTTTGTTGGCTCACCCCATGGGCCTGTGCCTATAGGCCTTCCAGCGCCGGGGCGTTTTCCTCCTCTGGTCATTTGTTCGCCTCATATTTCATGATGGCCTCGCCGATGATGAATGGCATAATTGGGGGGACGGCGTTTCCGAGAGACTTGAGTCTGTCCAGCCTTCGGGAAACCCTTTCACCCACTCCACAAACTCTGGCCGTGGGTAAATGCCATCGCTTGAAGTCTCTCTGATCACTTCGCGGAAATTGCCACGACATTTGGGGCTTGTTCTGTACCTTCTCTTTCCAGCCCCCTTGCTGTCGCTCGCCATCGGCCTTGGCAACAATCCAGATGTGCCGTTCCACCGTTGGTAATCCAGCGGCGCAAGAGTAAATATCAAGCGGCCAGACGGTGAAGCCGTTAGACTCCAGCGATGCGGCAACTTCGTCAAAACCGAGGCTAACGTGTCCATAAACATTTTCGGCAATGACCCATCGAGGCCGGCTACCTTGTATAATTCGCAGCATTTCCGGCCAGAGATGTCTTTGATCTTCTGCGCCGCCGCGCTGTCCTGCTGTGCTAAACGGTTGGCAGGGATACCCCCCGCAAACAACATCAACTGTTCCGGCGAATTGCTTCCCATCGAGTTTTGTGATGTCTGAATGAATTGGCACGTCCGGCCAATGCTTTCTAAGCACCTTTTGACAATAAGGTTCGATTTCACAAAAAGCTCTTGTGTGAAAACCTGCGGCTTCAAGTCCAAGCGAGAACCCGCCAATACCGGAGAAGAGATCAAGGACATACAATGGGAACCTATGGGCCGGAGCACGGCCGGCCGCTTGATGAATGAATTATGAGAGGGATTTCAGAGAATGTACAGATAATTCGGCGCAATCTGGTCTAGTTTCATGATATCCTCTGTTCTTGGGGTTGTGCTTTCTTTTGTTCGTCCAATAAAAATTGGGCGTGATCTCCGCATGACGGCCCTTTTATATAATCGTGCATAGCCATCATTGCGTTAGAAAACCACGCTAACATCATATCGTCAGGAACATTGCAATCTGGGTTATATTTTCTAAATAGCTCCGTCCATGCTTTAGCGTCTGGGTTCATGTGTATGCTAAGATCGTAGTCTTTCGCCATCTCCCCCTCCTTGGGTTTTAGGTTGTATCGGGTCTTGTGTTCCAAATAGATACGGCTTGTTTTAAAGTTTGGGTTTCTTTTGTCGAACAATAACAAACCGTGCATCGGACAAGATATGTTGTTTGAGGATTTTAACCCCCGCCGGATAAAACTCATGCGTTACGGATCGGGCTTCACCTTTGCAGAAAGGACAGTCTTTAAGATCATATTTGATAGTCATTTGGTTCACCTGTTTGCTAAGTTGACACAACTCTCCCCCTTTCTACCTGCACGGTCTGGGCGACCGTTCAGCCTGTGACCAGCAGGAGGGATAATCCCCGTATACTCGTTACCCTTTGGGCTTATGCCCTCCAAGACATTCCAAGTCTCGAACTACCGAAAGCATTTTTGGGCGCTTTCAAGATCAAGTTTAGGCGGGGGTCACTCGCTGGCACCTTGATCCCTGACGTACCCTCCCCGGGGTTGCCGAGGCGCTGTGCAGGACGGGGTCGGAGTTGGTACGCCGTTGCCCCTTTTTAATTCAAGTGTTTAGTCCCACTTGCAGGATGAGAGACACATCAAGGTTGCATAAAGGCGCATAATTGCTTATAATGCTGGCTTCCTCCCGGAAGCGTTTACCGTTTCTGCAACCCGTTAGGGAACTGTCTCTACAGACCCTAACAAGAATGGCCCCGTATCCCGAAAAGGATGTTGGGGCCATTTTCTTATCCTACCCTCCTCCAAAGATCGGCCAAGTAACTCACGTTCGATGGCCTTTCTTCTGATTTAGGCATGTTTGCTTCATACTCATCCATCCAGCACCCACCATTCAAAAACGTGGTCGCGTGCTTAATGAACTTTAATTCAATCTCTTTTTCCTGGATGTGCCTGACGTACTTCTTTACGCCTTCAAGGATTTCTTCAGGCTTCGCGCCTTGTGATATGGCGCGGTTATAAGCGCGTTCAGCGTTTAGCTTGGCTACGCGGCGGGGGTAGATTGACCAGAAAATTAGGAAATTGTTCATGCCGCACAAACGCTGCTTCGTGTTAAGTGCGCGGGACCGCTCGTGTGCAGCGTTCGAGACTAAATAAGGGGATCAATCCTTATCTGGCCCCGCGCATTCTTTTTACTCCTATTACCGCTAACTTGCAAGAGTTTTTTTAGAAAAAAAAAGGGGGTGAGTTTCCCCACCCCCAATATTTACATTGCCTAGCTTTTCTTTTTAACATCAACTGTTATTCGTTTTTTCATAGGATATCCTTAGTGGCAGGGGTTAGTGTTGCTTCGTTTTTGGCTCTAGTTCATCCTCGTAAAACTCGGCTCGTTTCAGTTCTCCATTTATGGCATAATGAACGTCATAAATCTTGTCGCCAGCATCATAGATGCACCGACATATACGACCTTCGAAATCAAGACCGAATATACTGATCGTGACAAAATCGCAGTAATCAAACTTGAATGTAACGTCTGTCATAATTTTATAACCTCTTCATAAAACACCTTGAAGTCATCTTTTGATATGGAAAAAAAAGAACTCGGACCCTCTCTTTTCGTTCCATCATACACTTCGATATCATACGCAAGGTCTAGCGCGTTTTTACTCACGATTAAAGTTTCTCCTTCATAATAGTATATAACTGCTTTTTTCACTGTTGGAAGATCGCCCATGTCAGATTACTTTCTGTTGCGCCCGTTAAGCCACCAATAACAACCTTCAAGACTACCCGGAGAAACGATAACATCCATTCGCTTTCCATTTAGCATTACCAATGCAAAACCCATCGTTGTTACATTGTAAAGAAAAACCAAGTTTTTCAGCATCTTCTTTTGCCGTAAGATAGCGAAACACGACTTCCTTTTCTTCTAGAGGTGTCATTTCTTTTCCCCGCATAATTTTTGTCTTTCCCACGTCATCCCAACAGCGATATGACGGTCGCGTGCTAAACACTGCGCCTTTCTGAGGAGATCGCCCATTTGTTCGTCATCTGCTTCAAGAATATCGTTTGGCTTTACGCCAAGTTCATCTGCCATCAAATGGATCGTTCCTCCTTGATAACCTGCTGCAAAGCACAAGGCTGTTAAGTTTGTGACATGCCCCTTCATATTTTAATTCCTTCGCGTTCGCGTAAATACCAGATCGCCCATTGGCGTGTTACTGGATATGTGAAGCCGTAGGTTATCCCCTTGAATGTCCATTCAGATTTTAACATGTTGGCCTCATGGCTGGGTGGTGGGGTTAGTGTTTGGGACTTGATATTTGCACCTTGACATAGTTTTATATTTGTGTCAATGATAAATTATAACTCACGGAAACCCCTATCAACCACATCGTTAACAAATGACCGATAAAGCCCTTATATCAGACCTTACGTGGCGTAGCCTTGAAATGCAAAAGGCTGCTTTCCCAGATATGCCGCATTTTGTTGCGCCGCACGAAACACACTTGATCTTACGAAAGACCCAACGTAACGGGGTGCTTTATATTCACGTCATGAGTTTGGCTGTTATTGCAAACAATGGAGAAGCCTTTGAAGACTTTTGGCGGCAGTTACCGAAAAACTCAGCGGTACATATACAGGAAGATAACATCGTCCTCGAATCAACATTCCCAATAAAAAAAGCGAAAGCCTTTTGGTGGTCTGCTCGAAGGTTCGGGATTGCTAAAATTGGCGGGCGTATTTCCGCAGAGAAAAAAGAAGCCAAGTATAAAAGAGCTATTTCCCTTATTGCCGACCGCTGGCCGAAACCGAGTAAGGATTGGCCGACACATATTTTATTAAAAGAAGCGGGACTCGCTGTTGAGAGAAAAAAAGTTTCCTATAACACAGCTATTAAATATCTTGGAAAACGCCCGATAGTCCAGGCGAATTACCAAGCCGCACAAAAGCGAAAGGAACGCCGTAATGCCAAAGCAAACTGAAACCACCTCGAAATCCTTTTATCACTATTACCAGTGCAATCGGGTTAAAGACAAGGGCGACATAGTTCGCGTTCGTGCATTTTTTAAGCCATCGTAGTCAACGGTACCAAAATGCGGGACATGGCTTATTCAAGAATATGAAAACGGAAGATGGTGCGCCGTTGGTGAGGTAACATGGGGAACACTCAAACAACTTGATTATATTGGAAAGTTAAAAGCATGACAACACAAACGACAATTCGTAGGCAGGAAGCGGGGAGAGTATGAACGTTATTTCCTTCTCCGGCGGGAAAGATAGTACTGCCATGCTTCTAGCTATGATCGAGCGCAATGAGCCTATCCATTCCGTAATCTGGTTCGATACAGAACGAGAGTTTCCTGAAATCCTGTGTCACATAGGCAAAATACAAAAAGACACACACGTTCCGTTCTTCACCCTTAGACACTGGATAGGTTTTAACTTTTTGGAGGATCGTTACGGTGCCCCGCACAAAAGTGGAGGATGGTGTACTGCGGCAAAACGCGATTGTTGTAATAAATATATGCGCCTTGTTGTGAAAGACCACGCTAAACTTGAACCGCCCATAACGATAAACGAGTGTGTTGGTTTTGCCGCTGATGAGACGCACAGAGATGCAGAGTACGGTAAAAAATGGCCTGTAAGATTTCCCCTACAAGAATACGGAATGAGTGAAGCCGATTGTTTGGAATACTGCTACTCGAAAGGATACGACTTTGGCGGGATTTATAACTGGATGCCGTCAAAGCGCGTGAGTTGCTACGATTGCCCAAAACAAACTAAGGCCGACTGGTGCGCTATAGAACAGCATCATCCAGAACTTGTTTGCAACAGCTTGAGGAAACCAAAATGAATTGCGAAATCTGCGATGCGTCTAACGCACATGATGTTCACGAAGAAAGCCCATACAATGCACCCCCTTTGTACTTATGCGAAAAATGCCACGAGGCAGAATGGGAAAAACAAGAAGAAAGGAAAATGTCAGATGAATAAGCCAACACAAACGACACCAAACTATATGTGCCGACTAGGTGATGATAAAGAAGAAGAATGGCACCCCATTATTGCATGGGATGATGAGGCAGCGGTTTGCGAATACGCGGAATATGCTTACAACAATCGCGATGGTTGGGAATACATGCCTGACAGCGAAACGGAGATTGAGGTTAAAGACATAACAACGGAAGAAATAAAAATATATCTAGTGACCGTTGAGTTTGAACCATCATTTTCAGCTTCGGAGAAAAAGCAATGACTGATTCACAAACGACGCCCAAGCGAATCCAGTTATCGCGCAAGAAGGGCTGGAAGATGCCTCAAAATACAATGAAGGTTGATCGCTCTACCAAATGGGGTAATCCGTGGCCCATTGGCGAATGGGGGCCGCTTGATCGTAAGGCTCCTGATGCCGCAGGTGCGGTTAGACTATTTAAGCAGATGACCGAGGACAACGAAATGCGCCGTGCGGCTAATTATCCGTTCGACATGACGCCTCTTGTCGGAAAGAATCTTGCCTGTTGGTGCAAGATAGGAGAACCATGCCACGCCGATGTTTTGCTGGAGATAGTAAATGGATGATAAACCACAAACGACGCTCGGACAAATTGCTTATGAAGAACATATTACAACTAACTTGCAAGAGTTGTTTTCATGCTAGGGTTTCTGGTGTGTTTGTGTGGTAATGTTATCACTTACTTTCTGTTGATATATTCGCGTTTTGGTGTGTATGGGAAAGTCTCTATAGTTATCAAGCAATCTTAGGTTTCTCATGATGTTTCTTGGGGGGTTAGAGTTTATCGTTAAAAAGCTGGCTCTTCTTCACTGCTTTCGTCTTCTTCGTCTTCGGCAAACATTTTATCAAAGCACTTTTCACAGAGCTGGCTCATTTTCGCTTCGCGCCATCCGGCTTCCGAATAGATATTCTTTTCGCTGAACGGCTCTTTACATTCAAGGCAATGGCCAGCCTTAGCGTCTGGATACATTTCCTTGGTTAGCTTTTCTGCGAAAGCAGCAAGAGCTGGGTTTTGTCCTTCGAGCATGGCATTTCCGGGGTTAGTGTCCATTTTGTTCTTCGTCTATTTTGTCGGTTATATATCTCATAACTCTCGCCCGTTGTCTGACCGCCTTTCCATACATCTATTTGAAAGCTCCCAGCACTGCTCATATCCGAATCACTCCTTTTTCCAAAAGCCTCTTTAGTGTTCTCGTCTGGGCGCGTCGTAGGAAGAAATCAAGTTCAAGCTTTATACGCCTTTCTTCGTGTGTTTTTGGCTTCAGGCGTCCATCGATGAAATCATGATCCGAAGAGCACCCATACCCACCGGATAAATCGAAGCTCTTAATTCCCAGGCCGTGTGATTCGTCCGGGAAGTGGCACCATACAACAGTGTCAGGGTCGCCATTACATATGCCCGGCAACTGAATTGTGCAGCGTTCGCCCTTGGCCGAGTTACGGATTTTCTTTTTCTGTGATTCGCTGAGTTTCATCCTTTAATTTCTCTTTTGTTGTTGAAGTCAACGCAAACATCAAGACAGTTTTTTGAGCATATAGGGTCTAAATGTGTATCGTGTTCAAAGCTCCACCGTTCGCGCTCTTGGCGCATATTCTCTCCAACTGCGCCTATAGGATTTCCGCCCTCGCGCATATAAATGATACAAGGGTAGTGAAGGTTATTGTTTACCGCCATGTCGTCAAGAACCAATCCGCAGCGCCGGGAATCAGAGGCTTCTAGCCCACGTACCTTCTTTCCTGCTTTAAGATTGTTTATGCGATAGCGAAGGATAGGAAAACGCTCTAACAAAGAACTGTCAACCTCTACCTCATGTAACCTATCGTCCTCTTGCGCCGCAGGAATAATGCGTATATCGGCAACCCCAAGACTAGCCGCGAAAGAAATGATTTTGTTGACAGATAATATATTGTCGTTTGTCAGGACAACCCCAACGGTTGTGTAAACCTGTTCGGCGCACTTACGAATATTCCCAACAACTTTATTCCAAGCGCCTTTTACGCCACCCGACATTTTGTCGCCATCTTCGGCGCAGCAAGCGTCAAGAGATATTGAAAAATCATTAACCCCAAGATCAATTAATCGCTGGTATCTATCCCAAGAAATAGAGCCATTGCTAGAAACAGCAATCCATTCCATCCCAAGTTTGCGCGACAGACAAACAAGCTTATCAAGGCCACGGTAGAGCATCGGTTCTCCGCCAGAGAAACGAATAGCGCGAAGGCCGTCTTTTCCCCAAAGAGAGACAAGATTAACCGCGTCCTCAAATGGCAAGTCATCGCCTCCAACGCGTCGGCAGTAGGGGCACTTGAAATTACAGCGTGAACTTAGCACAACTTCGCATCGTTGAAGCCTGTTATAAGCTCCATGTGTCTCAGCGCGTTCATCGCTTAAGGTGTAAAATCCTATATCTTCTAGTTTCATCCCGCCCCCGTTGGAACGCCGTGGGATCGGCATAGCTGTTTTGTGAGTTTCATTTTAGAAGCCTCATGGGTACGCCGTGAAATCGCAGGATTTCAACAAAATCTTCGTAAGTGTAAATAACCTCGACGTTGTGGCCTAACTCGCGAAGCCTATCAACGGTTGCTTGTTGCGCTTCCGTTAGTCCGTTATCTCCGTATTTGAATTCAATAAAGAGTGAAAATGCTGGCTTCCAGTGCAATTCGTAATCAAGTATCCCCTCGCAGAAACCCATAGCTTTTAACTTGTTGGTTATAGTCCCCATGATTTTGTAAAAGGTTGTTGGCGGTAAGATCGCCCGTAAGATGCCGCTAAACTTGTTTTCACTGGGCGTATGCCATGCGATAACTTCGGGACAGCAACGGCGCACAAACTCAACACAAAGCTTCTGTAGGTCTTCCTCGGGGTGTTTGCGGGGTATGGCGTGGCCTGATACCCTTTCGCGCTTTCCCCATTTTTTAAGGCGGATGGTCATTGACCATTAACCCACGTTTCTAGGATGGATCGCGCCAGCCAGCTACGGGTTCGCTTGTCGCCAGCCGCAGCTTTGTCGAGTGCCTTGATTATCTTTACGGGTATCCGTACAGATAAGACCGACGATTGCGGTATACACGACATTTTATTGCTTTTTCGCTGTGTAGACATTTTTCTGTTGACCTTCTAAAAGAGTGTATATATTGTCATATACATCAAGTCTAACCTCCTGTCAATGAGAAACACCATGTCCACCCTAGAAACCACCTGCACCCTGCCGGAAGATGTAGAAGTGACAGTTGAATA
>JAXGVG010000013.1:0-21530 GCA_040773965.1 Alphaproteobacteria bacterium
CCAGCGCCGCCAGCACAACTTTCAGTTTCGTTTCTTTCGTGTGTTTATTCCGCATCCCAGTCATATCCGTTCCCTTTCCGTACTCGTTTAGGGACCTTATATCACTGGTCTAAATTTTGGGGGGCAGCTCAATTCGATTTGTTGTTGTCGCCGTTTCCCGGCATGCAAAGGTTCAGTGAACTTTTGTCCGTCGTTCAGGTCGGGTGGATCAAGCGCGTTCCAAAAACCGAAAGGATCATGCCGGAAGAATTCAACCCATCGCGGAAGGTTTTTTTTACGGGCGCCTATCACTATTACTTAAAACTTGGCATGGAAAGGTTTTACGACGACTTTCGCGTCCTGTTCGATTCAGGGGTTGCGTGCAAACTGACCAAATCGCATGAGAACGAAGCCTTTGAAAAATTTTTACGGGGCCGCAATGTCAATGTTTACCCTAGCCACGCGAATTCATTACATATTATGGATGAGAATGACGTTATTTTCACCCAGGCCCTTTCCTCCGTGGGGCTTGAGTCCTGCATGCTTGGCAAGAAGGTCGTTTACATCCGGCACGGGCACCTCGATTATAAAGATCCCGTAGTCGAGCTTAAAGGCGCCGGAAATATAACGTTTGTCAATTCGCCGCAGGAAGCCGCCGCGTTAGACAGAGCGTCGCTGCCCGGCAATACGGAGAGAATGGGTTATTTCGATTTTGCTTTGGCCCGGTCTTCCGTTTGGGAGGCATACAATAAGATGAAAAGCAATCAGGGAACAATGCAACGGGAAAAAAACAACCTCTTATACGGGATGTCCGAATGATTCCCCAGACTGTTGTCATATGCGCTGCAGGACGCGGGACGCGCCTTGGCTTCAATATGCCAAAATGTCTTGTCGAGGTTTCGGGAAGGCCGGTCGTTCATCACCTGCTTGAGCAATTGACGCAGGTTCCCGATGTCCGGATGGTGGTTGGTTTTCAGGCGCAAAGTGTCGTCGATCATGTGAAAAAAATTCGATCCGATGTTACGTTTATTCATAATAAGGATTTTGCCACAACGTCTGTTTTGCAAAGCCTGTATCTGGGAATTCGGGAAATCAGGAATCCTTTTTTAGCTATTCACGGAGATATCATTCCTGAACGGAAAAGTTTTGCCGCTTTTCTGGGAGCCTGCGCCAGGGGAGCGCCTTTGGCTGCCCTGTGTCCGGCAGCAACGACAGACGCCCTATACGCCAATGTTGAAAAAGACGAGGAAGGCAATTTCACCATCATCGCGTTTCAACGCAAGCCTGTAACGCCTTGGGAATGGCCTGCCATTTGCTACATCGTGCCGGAAATGATCGAAAACAATCCAACGCTTCTTTATCGGCAGCTGGAAAAGTATTTGCCAATACCGGCCGTGCCATTGACGTGTTGGGAGATAGATACGCGCGAGGATTATTTGCGCGCTACGCAAGAGATTCAATATGCCGCAGCTTAGAAAAGAAGACTGGTTTGAGCGATATATTTTGCCGGGCCTTGCCTGCGAGAAAGGCCGCATTCTGCCTATAAACATCGTTGGCCAAAAAGCAGCCGAGGTTCGGCAAACGCTCCTCGCCCGCGATTCCCGTCGTCAAATTGGCGTCTTGACGGCGGTCACGTCGGTTGACGACTGCAAGCAATGGCTTTTGCCACACAGCAGCACGATGGTTCTTGATCCCGATGTCGCAAAGGCCATCGCTCATTCTTCTCCCCTTATGGAGGCTGTCAGCTTGAAAACCGCTGGGTGGCTTATGATGCCGTTGGTTATCAGGCCCGAGCCTTTTTTGTACATACTGCGGGAGCCTTTTTCTTTTGAAGAACCCGTCGCCGACGATAACGCCGAAAACCGCTGGTGCTGGACGGCAAAAGCGGATCCGGCCGTTGTCGAGATTATTCATTGTCGGCCCGAGGGAGCCTATAGGGTTTCTTTTGTTCTTAGCAGTCAAAACCCGGGCAACTTCAAGATTGAATTGAACGGTCAGGGCCAGAAATTTTCCCTGAAAGGAAAGGAATTGGCAAGGACATGTATCTTTAAAATATCGCTCGGCGAAGGCGCAAATTTTCTTCGCATTTCGTTTGATGGCAAGCCTTTCCCGGTTGGTCCGGGCGACGAACGGAAGCAACTCTATTATTGTCTGAGCGGATTGAAAGTCGAAGCTTTAAACAATGACCTGGAAAACAAGATGGACAATAAAGAAACGTTACGCGATCGCGTCATACGACGCGCGTTTCACAGGAACGGCTTTTTTGAAATCACGACTTTCGCTGCAGAATGCCGCTCCTTACAGACTATGGCGGGACTGCGCAGTTGCTTCGACTATCAGGAAGGATTTTCGCTTCGCGACTATAGGGCGAAGACAAGCCTTTTTGAGGCAAACACGGAAGGCCGACAGGCAGAGCCGGTCATGTGGTACAGATTCAGCAAAACGCCTGCTCCCGGAAGCGAATGGTAGTTCAGCTAAAACGCCTTAGCTGACGATAGAACCAAAGGCAAAAGCGCTTGAGAAAGGTCGGCAAACGCAGGGCGGAAAACAAGGCTTTAAGAATAATCAGTCGTTCAGACGCGGAAATTTTGTCGATTTCCGTCAAATCAATGCTGCGGCGCAATCCTCGTGAGGAAGGCCATGCATCGTAGCGATCAAGGACGGCTTTGGGCATGAAGTCGCGAATAATCTCATCTTCGAAAAGGATTTCCCTGCATGCGCACTCATCGTGCTTGGTATCGCGCGAGTCGACGAAGACAGTTGCTCGCCGTGAAGGGGCAGACTCGGCCTGAAGGGCCAGAGGGGCGGCGGCTTTATCGTTGAGATAGAGCAAGACCGGCGCCAGATCGGCCTCTTTCGGCGGATTCCGGAACAAAAAGCGCGCTTTGCCGAAGGGCTGATTCTTCGAGAAACCGAAAGGGTCAAGGCTGTTCTGGATCCTGTATTCTTCGTTGTCTCCTTTATTATATTTAATGACAGCCGAAGCATATGCCGATCCGGCGTGAGCGTGATCCAGTAGCGTTTTGACCAGTATGTGAATATGGCCGCTGAACAGCGTTTCGTTAGCGTCAACCACGCAAAAAAGGCCGCCGGGGGAAAGCGTTTGAAGCAGTTCGTACAGGACGGGGCCAAAGAGGTGACGATGGATAAATTTCCCGTTTTTGGACCAGGCACACAGATTGGCGGCCCGAAGCTCGATGGCGACGCCGCTGTGCTGGCATTGTTTCATTATCAGTTTGCCGAATTTCGCGTTCGTCTCATTGTCGATAAGAAGGACGCAACGGAGGTTGGGATAGGTTTGGGATGCCGCGCTGTCGATGTGTTGTTGCAAGATGCTTTTATCATAAACGGGCAACAGGAGGAAAAGCGTGACAGGAGGCGTTTCGGCCAGCGCATAGGGTTGGGCCAGGGCGGCCTTGCGCTCCGCAAAACGGTTGTAGATTTGCGCCAGACTACGGTCCAGGGTAAAGCCCGCGCGGAAGATGTCCTGGGCGCGGCGGGCCAGATCCAACGCTTCTTCCGGGTTGTTGTCGATCCAGCGCAGGTGTTCGCGGATTTGCTGATGCGTGACGTCCGGCGGCTCGTTTGTATTCACATATAGCAACGTGTCGCCAAAGTGTTTACGGGCGAAGGCGTTTTCATCGCAAATAATGACGGCTCCCGCTGCAAGGCTTTCGAACAGGCGGTTGGACATAAGGCCGGATTCCTTATGCGCGCTTGAGGAGAGGACGAGGCTAATTCCCGCCGAGGCGATTTCCTTGACGATCGATACGCCGTCGAAGGGTATTTCGCCAACGTAGCTTTTATAGCCGCGCCAGACGTTGACGCCGAGAAAACGGCGTGGGCCATAAATGCGCAGACGTCCCGACTTGTCCATCATGTCGAGCAGTTCCTGGTTGCGCGATTTTTCGCCGCGCAGGCGTTCCCAGTTGATGCCGACATAAAACAGTTTCCGGTCGCCGAGTCCCGGCGGCAGCAAAGGTTCGGCCAATGAATGAAAGAGCGTAAAGAGAGGCGGATGCCGTTGAGGATCGTTATGAATCAAGCGCCGCACGTGGTCGTCGGCGCCGGGCGAATCGCAACTGAGAAAGTCGTCATGCGAAAGAAGATTGTCCGAAAAGCGACGGTATTCGCCTTCCCGGTATTCGTAGTAATAGCGCAAGGGATTCCACAGCGCGACAAAGGAAAAGAGATTGTAGGCTTTCGGGGTATCAAAGTGAAGATGAATGGCGAAGTCGAAATCTTCCGGCGTCGCCTTAACTTTCGGCGTGTCAAGCAGGTAGCCGTCCGGCGTTATTTCGACGCACTTAAGTCCCAGAATCCTTGCCGCTCGTTTCAGGCGCGCGATAACCTCGACCTCGGCGTTATTGACGCCGGGCCAAAGCCGGACGACTCCAAAAGTTCCCGTCATTCCGTGCGGGATTACGAACGTTGAAGGGGCGTTTGCTTCCGGCATTTTTTTGACCATGGAACGTTACTTAATGACGGGCGGTGGCCGTATTTTGAGCATACCAGTCATACGTTTTCGCAAGCGCTTCTTCAAGCGGAATGCCGCATGTAAAATCCGTTTGAGACAATTTGGAAATGTCATAGGCCCGGAAAATCTGGCCGTTTGGCCTGGTCGAGTCCCACACGACGCGATCCTGCAAGCCGGTATGGGCCGCCAGAATATCGACGACGTCGCGAATGCGCCGCGTGACGCCCGTGGCCATATTGACGGGGCCCTCCGCCTTTTCCATGATCGCGTGGAGAGCTCTGACAGCGTCTTTCACGTAGAGAAAATCGCGTTGGGCCGAGCCGTCGCCCCAAACGGTTATCTTCGCGCCCGTTTGTTTCGCGTCGTAGAACTTTTTAACAAGCGAGGGGATAACGTGACCGGTCTCCGTGTTAAAGCGGTCGTGCGGGCCGAACAGGTTTGTGCTTAGGACAAGCGCGAAGGGGGTGCCATAACTTTCACGGAAGGCCTCCAGTTGCGCCAGCATACCCCGTTTGGCCATGGCGTAACCGTATTCCGAAAAGTGCGGCAAGCCTTGCCAGAGGTCTTCCTCGCGAAGTGGATTGTTCGGCAGCGGGTCTGGGTACATGGCGACCGTTCCCATAGCCACGATTTTTTTTATGCCTGCGTTTTGGCAAGATTCGATAACGTGCGTATTGATCAGGGTGTTGTTGAGCCAGGCTTCGGCTTGATGGCGCATGTTTCCCATGATGCCGCGGACGAAACCGGCCGTATGAAAAACACAGGAAGGTTTTACTTTGGCAAAATAGGCCGCGGTTGTTTTCCGATCGGTCAGGTCGCAGTCGTCACGGTTGGGAGCGGCGACATTTTTAAACCCTTTTTCGCGCAAATAGGCGACAAGGTTGGAGCCAACCAATCCGGCAGAGCCGGTGACAAGAATGGTGTCGTTCAATTCCATCGATCGGTTCCGTAAAATCCATTCAGACTGCGCATGAAGAACGTTTCACAGGAAAACTTTGGCGCTTCATGTCCGTCTGAACCATCAGGTTGACCAGCGATTCCAGGCTTGTTGCGGGCTCCCACCCAAGATTTTCCCTGGCTTTCCGGGCGTCGCCGACCAGAAGTTCGACTTCGGCCGGACGATAATACTGCGGGTTGATTCGGATCCAGACTTTGCCGGTTTTCCTGTCGATGCCCGTTTCATCCGTTCCCGCGCCTTGCCAGACAAGCTCGACGTCGGCGGCTTGCGCCGCCATTTCCGCAAAGCGCCGGATAGTTGTCGTTACGCCCGTGGCGAGAACATAGTCCTCGGCCTTGTCTTGTTGAAGCATAAGCCACATGCCCCCGACATAATCGCCGGCAAAACCCCAATCGCGTTTCGCGTCCAGGTTGCCGAGGCTAAGGCAGTCCTGTGCGCCGGACTTTATGGCGGCAAAGCCCATGGTGATTTTCCGCGTAACGAATTCAGGCCCGCGCAGGGGCGACTCATGATTGAAGAGAATTCCCGAACAGGCATAAAGGCCGTAGGATTCGCGATAGTTGACCGTAATCCAGTGTCCGTAAAGCTTGGCGGCGCCGTAGGGGCTGCGGGGATAAAAAGGGGTGTTTTCGTTTTGCGGAATGCCCTGAACCTTGCCGAACATTTCCGAAGTCGACGCTTGATAAAAACGGGTCCGGGGAGAAAAAAGGCGGATAGCTTCGAGAAGCCGCGTTACCGAAAGGCCGTCAACCTCTCCCGTGTAGATCGGTTGCGTGAAGGATGCGGGGACAAAGCTTTGGGCGGCCAGGTTGTAAAGTTCGTCGGGCTTCGTTTCGTCAATCATGCGCGAAAGGCTCGATTGGTCGGTTAGCTCCACGCACGACAAATTGACCCGATCCTTGATTCCAAGCTCCTCGAGCCGCCAGAAATTCGGCGTGCTGGACCGGCGATAGGCGCCATATACTTCATAGCCCCGATCAAGCAAAAAATGAGCGAGGTAGGCGCCG
The DNA here is from genome assembly GCA_040773965.1 of Alphaproteobacteria bacterium. GTDB lineage: Bacteria > Pseudomonadota > Alphaproteobacteria > UBA9219 > UBA9219 > JAXGVG01. Next base: position 6,422 of record JAXGVG010000013.1, read on the forward strand.
TCCTGGCCTGAAATGCCCGTAATCAGGGCTTTTTTCTGTTTCATATGTCACCGGAAACGTTAATAAAGCGCGCCTTTTCGAGTTCGTGGCGCGCCACGTGTCCCTATCATAATTAAAAGAGGGTTGCAATGTTGGGTATTATAAGGCCTTAGAGTACATAATATTTTCGAATCAAGATTATAGGGGACTTCTGCTGCCCAGGCATGGGGGCTGTTTCGGCGGTTTTTCCAGTTTATGGGTATGCCGTTTTTTGGGCCCGTGACGGAATTTGTTTGGGCATGCTGCCCCGAAAGGTTTATGAGAAGAGCAACATGTAGAGCTTGGGGTAATCGTAAAGATGCAAATATTGCCTGTCATTCTGTCGGGTGGCGCCGGGACGCGGCTTTGGCCGGTGTCTCGCTCCGGCCATCCCAAGCAGCTTCAGGAACTTTGCGGCAAAGGCACTTTGTTGCAGCAAACGGCGCGGCGGCTTCCCGTCGACGCCGAAACTCTGGGGCCCGTTGTTGTTTGCAACGACGACCAGCGCTTTATCATTGCCGAACAGCTGCGCGATGCCAAAATCAAACCCTCGATGATCGTGCTGGAGCCTATGGGGCGCAGTACGGCCCCTGCGTTGGCTATTCCGGCGCTTTGGGCGAAAAATCCGGCGGAGACGGTGCTCGTCGCCATGCCCGCCGATCATTACATTACGGACAACGATGCCTTTCAGGCCTCTATCCGTCAGGCGGCGAACCTGGCTTTCAAGGGCAAGCTGATGACGTTAGGCATCAAGCCCAAGGCGCCGCATACAGGTTATGGCTACATTGAACTGGGCGATCTTCTGGGGGCGGACTCGCTGGCGCATGCCGTGGCGCGTTTCAAGGAAAAGCCCGATGCCGGGACGGCCGAAACCTATATTGCATGCGGGAATTTTCTCTGGAACTCGGGTATTTTTATTTTCCGCGCGGACGTCTATCTGGATGAGCTTGAGCGTCTGCATCCTTCCATGATAGCCTCTTGCCGTAAAGCTTACCATCTCGCCAAGCACGACTACGATTTCCTGCGTCTCGATAAGGACAGCTTCGCCCAAGCTCCCGATTTGTCCGTCGATTATGCCGTCATGGAAAAGACCGATAAGGCGGGCGTTCTGCCCGTCAGTTTCGGTTGGAACGATATCGGCGGCTGGCAGGCGCTTTGGAATTTAGGCGAAAAGGACGCTTGCAACAACGTCGTTTGCGGCGATGTTTTTACGCAAGATGTGAAAGATTCCTATATTCGAAGCGAACAGCGGCTGGTGGCCGTTCTTGGGCTGGCGGATGTCGTTGTCGTTGAAACGGCCGACGCGGTGCTTGTGGCCGACAGAAGCCGTGCCGAAGAGGTGAGGGACATTGTCCAAAAGCTCCGGGAGGACAACCGGTATGAAGAACACAGCCATGATAGGGTTTGGCGCCCGTGGGGCTATTACGAAAGGCTCGACGAAGGAGACCGTTTTCAGGTCAAGCTCATCATGGTCAAGCCCGATGGCAAGCTGAGCCTCCAGCTGCATCATCATCGCGCGGAGCACTGGGTTGTGGTCAGCGGAACCGCGAAAGTGACGCTTAACAACGACGTTTCGCTGATCGGTCCCAACGAGACGGCATACATTCCTCTTGGCACTCCGCACCGGCTTGAAAATCCGGGCAAGGTGCCTCTTTACCTGATTGAGGTGCAATCCGGCGATTATTTGGACGAAGACGACATTCTCCGCTATGAAGACGTTTACCGCCGCGTTGTTTGATTCCCTGCATGCGCTACCTTAAGGACATCGTTCAATACCGCCACTTCTGGGTGCATCTCGCGCTTTCCGGTTTGCGTGCGCGTTTTCGCCGTTCTTATCTCGGCATTTTCTGGGTGGCGCTTCAGCCGTTGATCTTGACGTTGATTATTTCGACGGTGCTGAATTTCGTTTTTCACATGACGTTTGTGGAATACTCGATCTATATCTTTTCGGGCCTGATTGCATGGGATTTTCTGAAGGGTTGCGTTGACTTCGGCGCCGCCAGCTTTCTGACCGCCGAGGGCTATATCCGGCAGGTCCGTTTGCCGATGGCGATATATCCCCTTAAGGCCGTTCTTTATTGCCTTATCGTATTCGGCATGGCGTTCGGCGGTTTCGCGCTTTACACGCTGTTGCTCGATCCGGGATGTTTTTCATGGCATTGGCTCTATGTGTTTCCTTTTCTGGTGACGCTCGTTGTTTTTGGCGCGCCGCTGGCCGTCATCAGCGCCATAGTCAACATCAAATTCCGCGATTTTGAGCAGTTTATCGGCCTTGTTCTGCAGATTGTCTGGTATATATCGCCGGTTTTTCTGCCGCGCGAGGTGTTCGACAAACCGCTGTTGCGCGACTGGACGGCGGTCAATCCCGTCGCGGCGCTTATGGATTTGTTTCGGCAGCCCATGCTGCACGGCATAACGCCCGACCGGGAATCGTATGGACTGGTATTCCTCTGGGCGTTGGGGTTGTGGGCGCTGGCCGTCGCGATGTTGGCGCGTAACGAGCGCAAAATCATTTTCTATTACTGAGCCCGGCATGACCATCGAGACGATCGAACATGTTCTTCCGCCCATCGTCGAAAATCGAAGCAACGACGGCTGTTTCGTTCAACTGGACAACATTGTGTTGCGCTATCCAATCGGGCCTTTCGTCAAGGGAAGCATCAAGACGGGCCTCTTCTCTCTTTTCGGCCATACGCCTCTGGAGGCGCGCCACAAGCGACCTTATGTCACGGCGCTCGATGGCGTGAGCTTTTCCATCAAACGCGGTGAGCGCGTCGGAATCATCGGGCGGAACGGTGCGGGGAAGAGCACGACTTTGCTGACGATTGCGGGCATTTATCCCATCGCCGGCGGCAAACTGACGGTGCAGGGCAAAATACAGGCTCTTTTCAATATTGGCCTGGGGTTCGAGCCGGACGCCACAGGGCGCGAAAACATTATCTATCGCGGCCTTTCCATGGGTTGCGCGCCTGCCGAGATCAGGGAACGTGCGGAAGAAATCATTGCTTTCGCGGACATCGGCGATTTTATCGACATGCCGCTGCGCACGTATTCGTCGGGCATGTATGTGCGGCTGGCCTTTTCCATTTCGACATATCTGGAAGGCGATATTTTGTTGATCGACGAGGTCTTTAACGCGGGCGATGCGGCTTTTCAGAAGAAGGCGGTCGCGCGCATTCGCAATCTGGTGACAACGGCGGGGCTTGTCGTCATGGTGACGCACGACATGAGCATCGTGAACACAGCCTGTACACGCGCCTTATGGATCGACCGGGGCCGTCTTCACATGGACGGCCCGGCGCAGGAAGTGGCCGCAGCTTATTTAAAAGAGACGGCGGGATAAGGCTTATTTCCCTTCCAGAAGATCAAGCCCAATATCCAGAACCGGCGCGCTGTGCGTGATCCATCCGACGGAAATGACATCGACGCCTGACGCGGCAATCGCTTGCACGTTCACCAGCGTCACGCCGCCGGAGGCTTCCGTCGTGAAGCGCCCATTAATCATAGTCACGGCTTGCCTGAGCTGCTCAGGCGGCATGTTGTCGAGCAACACCGCGTCGATGGGGAGGTCGAGCGCTTCTCTCAATTGATCGAGACTGTCGACTTCAAGTTCGATCTTCATCTCAGGGTCGGCGGAAGCGCGCGCGGCTAAAACGGCCGGACGCACGCCGCCCGCAATCGCTACGTGATTGTCCTTGATCAGCACCATGTCATGCAGGCCAAAGCGATGATTGACTCCGCCGCCCGCGCGCACGGCGTATTTCTCGATCAGCCGAAGACCGGGCGTCGTCTTGCGCGTGCAACTGATACGTGCTTTGTGGGGTTTTGCCGCTTCAACCAGTTTGTGCGTTTCCGTGGCAACGCCGCTTAAATGACAAAGGAAATTCAATGCGGTGCGTTCTGCTTTTAATATGTCGTGCGAAGAACCTTGCACGGTAGCAAGTGTGTCGTTCGGCTGGACCGAATCGCCATCCGCTTTTAGGGGGGTGAAACGTACATCGGGGTTGCAAAGCTGGAAGGCCAACCGGGCAAGATCAAGACCGGCGACAACGCCTTCCTTCCGGGCGATCATCGCCGCGCGGCAGGTATGTTTTTTGGAAACGATGGCATCTGTCGTAACGTCGCCGGCCGTTCCCAAATCTTCCTCAAGCGCTTTTTGCACGAGAGGCTTCAATTCGGAATCGGTAAGAGAAGAAAGAGGCATAACCGATCCTTCCTCAAGCCGATCGCTGCAGGCCGATGGATGCTTCGGGCAAGGGCTGCACGTCGTCAAGTGTCAACGTCTCATGCCGTTGCCACGACGGGTTTGTTTCCGGGTAATCCGTGCGCCTGTGCGCCCCGCGGCTTTCTTTCCGCCGCAAAGCGGCTGTGGCGATCATGAGGCCAACAAGCGCCATATCGTTACGGGCGGACAAAGGCGTTAACTGCGCGATCGCTTTTTCCAGTCCCTCCAGGTTGCGTAAAACGCCCACATGCGCGGACATGATAGAACGAATAATCCGGCGTTCTTCCGGGATACTGGAGGTATCGTTTTCCGGGGGGGGCGAGACGGCCCTGATGGACGCTTCGTCCGCGGCGGCGCTTCGTTCGCCGGCAATGTGTTCCGCAATCTGCCGGCCGAAGACGACTGCTTCCAGCAGCGAGTTGCTGGCCAGGCGGTTCGCGCCATGCAGCCCCGTCGCGGCAATCTCGCCGCACGCCCAAAGGCCCTTGACCGTCGTACATCCCCTGGCGTCCACGGCAACGCCGCCCATATGATAATGCGCGGCGGGATGAACGGGGATCGGTTCACTGGAAGGATCGATCCCCGCCGCGGCGCAATAACCATGGATGGTCGGAAAGTGATCGGCAAAGTTGGGAATCATTCGCGCATCGAGAAAAACCCTGCGGCCACGGCGCAATTGAGCCCAAATGGCGCGCGTGACGATGTCGCGCGGTTCAAGCTCGGCGCGCGGCGCGGCCGCCATAAACTTTTCGCCACGGTCGTTAATAAGAACGGCGCTTTCCCCGCGCAGCGCTTCGCTGGCGAGCGGCATGGGATCCGCGCCGACGTCGATAGCCGTGGGATGAAATTGCACAAATTCCAGATCGCGCAATTGCGCGCCCGCGCGGGCCGCCAGCGCAAGCCCGTGTCCCCATGAGCCGAGCGGGTTCGTCGTATGCGCCCACAAAGCGCCGGTGCCGCCGGTCGCCAGCACAACGCAGTCCGTCGCGGCGTGAAACGTTTCGCCGTTGCGCCGGAATTGAACGCCGGTCACATGAGAATTGTCCGTTGTAATGGCCGTGGCTTCCGCGTCTTCGATGAGCGTAAGCGACGGCATAGCGCGCGCCATAGCTACCAGAGCCTGAATGATGGCCGCGCCTGTGCTGTCGCCCAGCGCGTGAACGATGCGGCGTTTTCCGTGCGCGCCTTCAAGCCCAAGCTTGCGTTTCCCATTTTCGTCGAAATCGAAGGGAACGCCCCATGCCGCCAGTTGTTCGATGGCCGCGGGCGCGGCTTTGGTGACGAGGTGGACGATCGCGGGATTGCATAGCCCTGCGCCGGCGGCAAGCGTGTCCGCCGCATGATACTCGGGCGAGTCGCCTTCGCCGACGGCGGCGGCAATGCCGCCTTGCGCCCAGCCGCTGCTCGTCCATTCGCCCGGCGTCTTGCGGACAAGAACGGTGACGGGCATGGGCGCAAGCGTGAGCGCGACCGTCAGGCCAGCAAGTCCCGAACCGATGATAAGGGGTTGCGCGCTCATTTTTCAGGTCACCGCGATCATGCGCTCGACCGACTCGCGGGCGCGTTGGGCAATGGCGGCGGGAATGACGACCTCATGCGTCAGATTCTCAAGAGAATGACGAATGTTCTTAAGCGTGATGCGCTTCATGTGCGGGCACATTTGGCAGGGGCGCACGAAAGAAAGGTCCGGGTATTGCACAGCGAGGTTGTCGCTCATCGAACATTCCGTCACGAGCATGACGGAAGAAGGCCGGTTGGCGGCAACCCATTCGCTCATGCGCGCGGTCGATCCGGCAAAATCGGCTTCCGCTACGACGCCGGGCGGGCATTCGGGATGCGCCAGAACGGTAAGGCCCGGGGTCTGGTCCCGGAAAGCGCGAATGTCTTCCGGCGTGAAACGCTCATGCACTTCGCAATGGCCTTGCCACGTGACGATTTTCACTTTCGTTTCCGCTGCCACGTTTTGGGCGAGGTATTCGTCCGGAAGCATGATGACTTCGGGGACGCCGAGCGATTCAACGATCTTTTTCGCGTTGCCGGACGTGCAGCAGATGTCGGATTCCGCTTTCACGGCGGCGGACGTGTTCACATAAGTGACGACCGGCACGCCGGGGTGGCGTTGGCGCAGTTGCCGCACGTCCTCCGCCGTAATGGATTCCGAAAGCGAGCATCCCGCGGCCGGATCGGGTGTCAGGACCTTGCGGGACGGGTTCAGGAGCTTCGCCGTTTCGGCCATGAAATGCACCCCTGCCACAACGATAACGGCGGCATCCGCCCTGGCGGCTTCGCGGGCAAGGACAAGGGAATCTCCCGTAATGTCCGCGACGCCATAAAAGATTTCCGGCGTTTGATAATTATGGGCAAGAATGATGGCATGACGTTGTTTTTTCAGGGTTTGGATGGCCAAAATGTCGGCGGCAAACCCGGCCCATTCTTCCGGCGGGATGACGTTCTTGACTTTCTCATACAGCGGGGCCGTTGCCTTCAACGCTTCGCCGGCGGATAAAAAGGAACCTTCCATATTTATGCTCCACATGAGCATTAAACGGGTATAAAAAGAGCGCCGCTTGCGGGCACCGGAAAATATGATCATACTGAGCATAAAGAAAGTCAAGAAGGTTACAAAAAACGCCAATGGTTCCCAAGCGCCGTCAAAATGTGGTTGTCGAACTCCAGGCCGTTGCCGTGTCCGTGGCGAATCAAACGCCGTTTGTCATGGTCATGCCGGACAAGTCGCTGCCTTCGGGGCCGCTGGGCGCCGGGCACCGCACGCTCCAGCAAGGGTTGCGCGCATGGGTCGAGGAACAAAGCGGCCTGAAACTCGGCTATGTCGAACAGCTCTATACCTTCGCGGACAGGGATCGCACGGCGGACAGGCGGCGCGTTGTCTCGATCGGCTATTTGGCCTTGACCCGCATGGCCTTGCACAATGCCATGCCGTGGTATGACTTTTTTCCGTGGGAAGATCACCGCAAAGGCGTGCCGCAGCCGCTGATGGCGCGCATCATGGAGGGGCTTGAAGGATGGAAGAAAAAAGCGCCCGATGTCCCCACGCGCCGCGAACGCGAAGAGCGCATTGCCGTCGATTTTCCAAAAGACCCGCGCCGGTGGAACGAAGAGCTTGTGCTGCAGCGCTATGAATTGTTGTGGGAAGCGGGCCTGATCAAGGAAGCGGCGCCGGGAAAAGGAGGAAAAATGGCGGGGGCTTTAGGCGTGCCGATGCCTCACGATCACCGGCGCATTCTGGCGACGGGCATGGCGCGGCTTCGCGCGAAGATCAAATACCGTCCGGTCGTGTTCGAACTGATGCCGGACCGGTTCACGCTCTTGCAGCTTCAAAGCACGGTGGAGGCGCTCGCGGGATTGCGCCTGCATAAGCAGAATTTTCGCCGTTTGGTGCAGGGGCAGGGCCTTGTCGAGGAAACGGGCGAATACCTTATCGAGAAGCGCGGACGCCCGGCAAAACTGTTCGCTTTCCGCCGCGAGGTCTTGCGCGAACGCGCGGCGGCGGGAACGAAGCTGCCAAGGGTGGGGTAGGAAGACTTAAGAAAACGGGCATGTCATCCCCGTTTGCACGGGGATGACGCCGTTCTTATTGGGGTTCTATCTTCGCCCCCACGCCGTTCATCATGTCCACAAAGCCGGGGAAGCTTGTGGCGATCATGCGGCCGTCGTCGATGCCTACGGGCTCGGCCGTCGCCATGCCGAGGACAAGGAAGCTCATGGCTATGCGATGATCCATCGCGGTCTGGATCGGGGCGCCCCCTTTGGGCGGTTGGCCCGCGCCATAAACGATCAGATCGTCGCCGACGATTTCAACATGCGCACCGCAGGCTTTCAGTCCCTCGGCGACGAGCGTCAGCCGGTCGCTTTCCTTCACGCGCAATTCGCCAAGGCCGCACATCCTTGTCGTACCCTCGGCGCAGGCCGCCGCCATGGCCAAAATCGGGTATTCGTCGATCATGCTTGGCGCGCGGTCCGCCGGAACCGTGACGCCTTTAAGTCCCGCCGACTGAACGACAAGATCAGCTACCGGTTCGCCGCATGATATGCCCGGGTTTGTCAGTTTAATATCGGCCCCCATTTCCTTTAGCGTCCGTAACAAGCCGTCGCGGCGCGGGTTTACGCCCACATTGTGAAGAGTCAGCGAGGATCCGGGGCGTAACGTTGCCGCCACGATCAAAAAAGCGGCCGAGCTTATGTCCGAAGGCACCGTGATGTCCTGTCCTTTCAGCGAAGCGGGCCCTTTGATGGATATGTGTTCCGGAAAATCGGGCGACGTCTTGATCGTTATATCCGCTCCGAAATGCTTGAGCATGCGTTCGGTGTGATCGCGCGAAGGTATGGATTCAATAAGGGTTGTAACGCCGTTTGCGCTTAATCCCGCCAAAAGGATGGCGGACTTTACTTGGGCCGAGGCGACCGGTAAGCGGTAAGCGATCGGGACGAGTTTGCCGGTTCCTGTAACCGTCAGGGGCAGACGGCCCCCAGCTTCGTATTTAAAGCGCATGCCCATCAGCTCAAGCGGTTCGATGACGCGATTCATGGGGCGCTTGCAGAGCGAGGAATCGCCTGTGAAAGAGCTTGTAAACGGACGTCCGCCAAGCAAGCCCATCAGGAGGCGGGTCGATGTGCCGCTGTTGCCCATGTCCAGGACGCGGGTTGGCTCCTTCATATGGTCAAGGCCTGTGCACTCGATGCGCCAGACGCCGTCTTGTTTTTCTATGGCGGCGCCGGTGGCCCGGAGGGCTTCCACGGTCCGGAACACGTCTTCGCCTTCCAGCAGGCCTTTGACCGTTGTAACGCCCTCGGCGATGCCGCCCAGCATGACGGCGCGGTGGGAGATGCTTTTGTCGCCCGGGGGCGTGACCGTGCCGTATAGGGATCGGCTTTGGCGGGAAACGAGGGGTTGCGCAGGGCTATTCATATGAACTTTATAGCCCGGCGCAACCTTCCGGGGCCATATAAAAGAGCCTTTCAGGAACGATGGTTTCCCGGGGGGGGCCGATCCCCGGGGCCCTTCATCAAAGAAAACAAACAGGGGCTTCACCGTTTCGTTGACAGAAACCCTGTTTCATGGCAGAGGACTGCGCCCCCTGGATGAGGGGGAGGCGAACGGCTCGGGAGGTAACGGTGTCCAAGGCTGAATGGGGCTTGAAGCGTATCTGTCCGCAATGCAATACGCGCTATTACGATATGAAGAAGCGTCCGCCGGTATGCCCGAGCTGCGGAGTCGTGTTCGATCCCGAGACGCTGATGAAATCCCGGCGTGGACGCGCCGCCGTCGAAGAGAAAAACCGAAAGGCCGCGCCTGTGCCGGAAGTCATTGAGGAAATTCCTCTTGTGGAGGGCGGTGAGCCCGAAGATGCGGTCATCGAAGATGCCGACGAGCTTGGCGACGATGTCAACGTCGAGGAAGTGGTCGAGGTCGAGACCGGCGACGACGATGCCCGTTAGGGGCCGGATTTAATCGCAATCGTCCGTGTCTTCCCCCAATACCTGCCTGACAATATCGTACGTAAAACCGGCGCGTCCCATGACGGCGAGGTCCTTCCGCCGCTGATCGGCGGACGACGGCTCCTTGCGATAGGGGCCAAGCTTTCGCCGCCGGGCAAAGACAAGGGCCGCTTTTTTCTCGGCGGATTCGGGATCTTCGCCATCTTCCGGGCTCAGCGCCCGCTCGATCAGATCTTTCGCTATGCCCTTGTGCCGGAGCTGTTGCGCGATGCGGCGTTGGCTGCGTCCGGCGCGGCGCAAACTGTTCGCTTTCATGTCGGCGAAGGCGGCGTCGTTCAACGCGCCGGATTTTTTATGCTGCGCAATAATCCGGCCGATAGCCTCGCGAAGCTTTTCCTGTCCCGCGGAATCGGCGGCGAAATCGGGGTGAACCATCGCCGCGCGGCGGACGCGGTTTTCCAGCACGCGCCGAAGGCTGCCTTCGGAGGCGGCGAAACGGCCGAGATAATACAAGGCTACGTTCGCCAGATTGTCGGGCGTTGGGATGCGAAAGCGCGCGCGGCGCTTTTTTTGCGGCGGATTCCGGGAAGAAGCGCGGTTCATGGCATTTTTTATAACGCCGGACGGTGAAACGGTTCAACAGGCCATTCGGCGGTCAAGGCCGGTTTAATTCCGACCGCCGGGGCCCTGGAATCTGTGTTCTTGCCGGCCTGGATAGTCCTCGGGCCTTTCGGGAGACCTCTTAGATTCTTCATAATTACGAGGTTTTCGGTGGAACGTTCCTCCCGTTCCCGATCCGGGCGGTTGTCCCGGCCGGTAATGGGATTCGCTTCTCCGGCGATAGCTGCTGCCATCTCTGTCTTTGTGACTGCCGCCCGGGTGTCCATGGCCATGACGTTTGAGCATATATTTATGGCGGCTGGCTCTGTCCCTGTAATGGTAAATGTGAACTTCTTTCTTCATGGACGGAAGATAAACAACGCCTGTGCGAAGTCGAACGCCGGGCACATAATGATCGCGAACGCCCCCATAAACGCAGAAAAGACCCCTGCAGTCATAGAATTCCTCGTATAAATATCCCCTTCTGGAGGGGTGAATATAGTAAACGCTTTCGTAAACATAGGGAGCGCCCAGCGTCGTGGAATAGGCGCGCGGAATATGACGGTAACGCACATCGTCGACGGGAATGGCGACGCAGCCGTTCAGGAGCGCCGACGCGACGCCCACAAGGCCGAACAGCTTTAGCGTCGAGGCCGAGGACCTTTTCCATCGGGTCATTGTTTCGGCGGCGGAGTTGAACAAGTTTTTCATGGATAGCTCCTGATTCTAACGAACGTTATCTTTAACACCCCTGGAATTTTTAAAACCCTCGAAAGGGCGGGAAGGGTCTCTGTGGGCGCTTCCTCCAAGTTGGCCGCGAAAATAAAGGTTGCCTCTTCCTCCAAGGCCCTGCCTGCTTTCAGAAAAATAAATGTTTGAATAGGGGTAGGGCAGTGGGGCATATCCTCCCTTTGCGAGCACGCCTGCTTCGGCGGCAAGGTAATTATTCAGCCGTTCCTGGTGATAGACCGGGTCGCCTCTGACAAGCGCAGGGTCGCTTACAATCACATGTCTTGGCGCAAAACAGCCAAGGGTTGCGCCCATGAGCAACAGGATGGCGACCGCCTTGAACGCTTGCGCAACGTTTTTAAGGGGGCGGGTCAGGAAATCCCCGGCAATGCGAAAAAAGGGTTTCACTTATTCATCCTCCACTATCCGGGAAACTCTAGCAGAGTTAAGGACGGAGGTAAAAGCGGCTATATATTTTCAGGACGTTAACCAAGACGGCATTTCGCGCATTGCCGCAAGGGCATGCGTTTCGCTATAAAAAAAGGTCTTTATGGGGAGTGGTTAAAGATGGCGGAAACGAACGTTAACAAGTTTTTCCCGGTCAGCTGGGAGGAATTGCACCGGAATTCCAAGGCTCTGGCGTGGCGGCTTTTGGACCTCGGCCCGTGGAAAGGCATTGTGGCGATCACGCGCGGCGGGATGGTTCCGGCGGCTGTCGTTGCGCGGGAGCTTGATATCCGGGTTATCGAAACGGTTTCTATCGTCGCTTATGAGCCCGACGATACGAAGCCGCAACAGGCGCCGGAGGCCAGGGTTCTCAAAACACCGGCGAATGTGGGCGACGGCGAGGGATGGCTGGTCGTCGACGATTTGGTCGATACGGGCCGGACGGCCGAGGTTTTGCGCAAAATCTTACCCAAAGCGCACTATGCCACTGTTTATGCGAAACCTTTGGGGCGGCCTCTTGTCGATACGTTCGTGACGGGAGTCAGCCAGGACACGTGGATTTACTTTCCGTGGGATGTCGAGCTGCAATTTACGCAGCCGATTGCGATGAAAACAATAGGCGGCGAATGAGCGGTAAACTCCCCATCGCGCGTTTGCGTGCCCGTTCGGCCCTGTTTTGGGGGCTGTTCTGGACGGGTTGCGTGCCGGTTCGGACGCGTTTTGGCGCGTTTGCGTGCCGGTTTGGCGGCAAGACGACCCCTCCCGCAGGGAGAGGGTGGCTGAATGCTGACCGCCGAAAATTCACCGCACGAAGTGGGCGGCGAGTTCGATGTGCGTGGACCAGAGGAACTGGTCGACGGGCAGGATCGACTTCAGTTTATAGCCGCCGTTGACCAGGATTTTCGCGTCGCGCATGAAGCTGGCGGCGTCGCAGCTGATCGCCACGATGTTCGGCACGCCGCTTTTCGCCAGATGGATCGCCTGCGCCTTCGCGCCGCCGCGCGGCGGATCGAAAATCACGGCATCAAAAGCGTCGCATTCGGGCGCGGTGAACGGTTCGCGGATCAGGTTGCGTTCCAGCACGCGGGCATTCGGTTTGTCCTTGATCGCTTTTGATAAAGCCGCAGTGGCCGGGCCGTCGAGATCGGCGAAGCAAACGTCTTTCGCCGCGCCGCACGACAGGCCGAAACCGCCGAGGCCGCAATAGAGATCGAGCACGCGCGCGCTTTGGCCCACGGCCTTGCGCGCGAAATCGATCAGCGCGTTTTCCCCGGTTTCCGTCGCCTGGAGAAAAGAGCCGGGCGGGAAAGGCACGGTTGCCGCGCCGAACGTCATGTGCAGGGGCCGCCGGTGCGCGACGGGCTCGACGGGGCTGCGGTCCCATTTGCGCCACGACAGCTGCGCGACGCCGAGATCGCCCGCAATGAGGGCCAGTTCTTCACGCTCCTCCAGCTCGAGGTCCGGGCCGCCGATGAACACGGCGTCGAGGCCGTCCGGCAGCGCCGTGATTTGCACGTCGCACACGTGGCCTTCGGGCAGCCAGCGCGAGAGCTTGCCGCGCAAGGCTTGCACAAACGCCGCCAGCGCGGGCAGAAGGACGGCGCACGACGCCAGATCGACGACGTGGTGGCTGCGCCATGCGTTGAAGCCAAGCGTGACGGCGCCGTTCCGGTGTTGCGCGGCAAGGCGCGCGCGCCGCCGCGTGCCGGGCGCGGTGACGGCGGGCGGCAACAGCGCCGTTTTGTGCAAGCCTTCCTTTTCGAGAAAATACTGCAGCGGCTTGATTTTCCACGCGGCCGCTCCGGCGGGATCCATGTGCTGAAGACGGCAGCCGCCGCATTGCGGAAAGTGCGGGCAGGGCGGCGCGATGCGCTCCGGGCTGGCGGTAAGGATTTCCATGGGCGCGAGTCGCCGATTGTTCGCGGCCAAATCGGCGGTTTCCACGCGGACGCGTTCGCCGGGCAACGCGCCGGAGACAAAAAAGGTTTTGCCGTCGTGATGCGCGACGCCGTCGCCTTGCGCGCCAAGGTCGTCGATAGTCAGTTCAAGCGGCTTTTTCAAGCGTGCCGTCGCGGAATTGAAGGAGAACGTCGCGCAGGTCCGGCGGAAGCTCGACGGGCGTGCGCTTTTCCCTGTCGATCAGCACCGAAACGTTTTCGCAATACGCCAGCCCGCGCCCGTCGGCGTGGAAAAGCGCGTTCACGATGCCCACCGAGGTGCGGCCGATGGTCGTGATGCACGAACCGATGCGCATGTGCGCGGGCAGGCGAAGCTCGTGCCGGAAATCGATGCGCGAATGCGCGAGGACGAAAATTTCTGGCCGCCACGGCCAGTTCGGGGTAAGAATGGCGAAGAGGGCGGCGCGGGCGTTTTCAAAGTATTCGCCGATGGAGTTGTTGTTGACGTGGCCGAGCGCGTCGAGGTCGCTGAAGCGGACGTGCTCGTCGATCCAGTGCTTGTAGCGGGCTTTGTCGAAACGGTGGGTGTCGTCGGCGTTGAATTCCTGATGGGGAGACATGGTTTTCCCTGGGGCGTAATGCGGTGCCGATTACATACACCCTTTTGGTATTTGTTCAAGTTGTGAAAAGCGGAGCGGAAAAATGCGCGGTTATTTCGGCGTCGGCGTCGAGTCGATCAGCAAGGGCTTCAATCTGGGCAATCTGGTGCGCACGTCGCACGCCTTCGGCGCGAGCTTTTTCTTTACCATTAACGCGTCCGTGAATTACGCCGAAATCAAGGCTTCGGACACGTCGCACGCGGATATTCATATGCCTTATTACGACTACGAAAGCGTGGCGGCGCTCGAGTTGCCGAAAGACTGCACGCTCGTCGGGGTTGAATTGATGGATGGTGCCGTGGATCTGCCGAGCTTTCGCCATCCGTTGCGCGCGGCATATGTGTTGGGGCCGGAGAAGGGAAGTTTGTCGCCGGAGCTTGTCGCGCGTTGCGCGCACGTTGTGAAAATCCCGACGAAGTTTTGCGTCAACGTCGGCGTGGCCGGGGCGCTTGTGATCTATGACCGCATGATCAGCCTCGGCGCGTTCGCCGAAAGGCCGGTAAGGGTTGGGGGCGCGGCGGAGGGGTTGTTATGAAGGTTTCGGTTTCGTATCTGCAGGCGATCGGGTACGCCCTTCTCGGGTTTTCGGTTTGGGTCGGCTGCGACGTTTGCATGAAACTGGCGGGGCAATCCCGCTTGCCCATCCATCAATTCGGTTTTTTGTCCAGCCTTACGGCCGTCGTTTTGTTTCTGTTGATCGCGGCCTTGCGCGGGCGGTTATCCCTGATGAAGCCGAACAGGATCAAATGGGAAATTTTTCGCGGCCTGTTGAGGGTCGCTTATATTTTCTCGGCGGTCGTTATTTTTACCCATCTTCCCTTGACGACCGTCTATTCGGCCGGGTTTCTCGGCCCCATGATCATTTCAATTCTTGCGGCCGTCTTTTTGCGCGAACCTTTATCCTTGCGTCAGGTTTTGGCCATTCTGGCGGGGTTTGCAGGCGTGCTTATTGCCGTCAATCCGAGCGCCGCCGATTTAACCGGAGGAAGCGCTTTGGGCTATGTCCTTTTGCCCGCCGGCGTTTTGTTGTTCTCGGGCGGCCTGTTTATGCTCCGTTTCATGGCGGCGTCCGAGAC
>JAXGVG010000014.1:0-21483 GCA_040773965.1 Alphaproteobacteria bacterium
CCGCTTCGGTGGCGTGGGCGATAGCCTCCGGATCGTGGCCGTCGATGGCCTGGACGTGCCAGCCGTAGGCCCGGAAGCGTTCCTGCACGTTCTCGGTAAAGGCGAGCGACGTGGGGCCGTCGATCGATATCCTGTTGTCGTCGTAATAGACGATGAGACGCCCCAGCTTGAGGTGTCCGGCCAGCGACGCCGCTTCGTGGCTGATGCCTTCCATCAGGTCGCCGTCCGACGCGATCACGAACGTGCGGTGATCCACAAGATCGTCCCCGAAACGCGCGTTCATGTTCCTTTCGGCCAGGGCAAAGCCGACGCTTGCCGCAAACCCTTGCCCCAACGGCCCCGTCGTCATTTCGACGCCGATGGTGACGTCGTGTTCCGGATGGCCGGGCGTATGACTGTCGAGCTGGCGGAAGTTTTTGATTTCGTCCATCGTCATCTTCGGGTAACCGGCCAGATGCGCCAGCGCGTAAAGCAGCATCGAGCCGTGTCCCGCCGAGAGAATGAACCGGTCGCGGTCCGGCCAGTTGGGGCATGCGGGATCGAAACGCAAAAACCGGCGCCAAAGGACCGTCGCGACGTCCGCCATGCCCATGGGCATCCCCGGGTGGCCCGACTTCGCCTTTTCGACCGCGTCCATGGAAAGGACGCGCAGCGCGTTGGCCATTCGGGTGTGCATCGGGTCGGCGGCGCTTTTGGACGGCACGGCGGCAACAGGGGAAACTGGCATATTTATATCTCGAATATGGGTGACTTTTCCTTGGCGGGAAAATGCCGAAAATGAGGCCCCGGCGCAACCAAGAAACGCCCCAACAGGCGAATCTTTGACAATTCAACGGTAAACCGTTTAAACCTGTCCCGACGTTCGTGAAAAACGGTGTTTTTCCGCCATGTTTCCTTCCTTTTTCGCCCCCGCCGACGACTCGCCCGCCGCCGCCACCGAACGCCTGATTGCCCTTTGCGGGTGGCTTTTGTTCGCCGCCGTTTGCGTCTGGGCCATTTTCTTCGTGCCCATGAACATGGACGAGGCGAGCCCTTACCACCTTCTCGCCTGCCAGTCGCACCCCATATCCGCGCTGCACGTTTTCCGGGAAGGCTGTTTCCCCGGCCATTACAGCATAGTCACGCCGTTCGGTTTCTATATGGCGCGGTCGTATCCCTATCTGGGGATGCTTTCCTCTTTTCTCTACGCGCCATTTTATTATCTTGCGCCTACGTCGCCGTCGTCGCTGTACTGGTTCGGGCTTGGGTGTTTCGTTCTTTTCGCCGTTACGATGAGCCGCTTTACGGCCAAGCCGCGTTTGAGCCTTCCGCTTTTTCTCGCTTTCTTTCCCTTCCTGTTCCAGTTCGTCCACGACGAGGGCGTAAGCAAGTTCAGCCTTTTGCTCTTCCCGCTCGCGGCGCTTTTGTTCAGACGCATGACGGCAGCGGAGAAGCCGAGGCAATATGCGCTGGCTTTTCTTCTCGCGCTTCTTTTGCTGGCTGGCATCGAGAACAAGATTTTCGTCCTTCATCTTCTTCCCGCCATCGGCTTTTTCTGCCTTGCGCTTCTTGGCGAAGCCAATTGGCAGGGACTGAGTAGCCGCTTGCGCCGCGCCCTGCCTGCGTTCGTTCTTATCGGCGCTCTTCTGGTTCTGGCCGTTTTCGTCCTGCTGTTTTCTTCCCTCGAGCACGACGACATGCGGGAACTTTACCTGTTCTGGCTCCGCGATTTCGCCAAGCAACGCTTCGGATTCTGGACACTTATGCAAAGTTATTTCTTTTATACATTCTTTTGGGCGGGTTACGCCCACTTTATCTTTATTTTCGACATGTTCAGCGTCTCCGTTATTCTGGGGTCGCTGCTGACCCTCGGGTTCTTCGTCTATGCCTTCCTGACCGCGCATAAAGCGGGGCTTTTGAAACGTCTTTTGAAGCCCCGCGCCGCCTTGCTTTTGGCCAGTTTTTGCTCTCTTGCCATCGTTTTCCTTGTCTCGGGCAACGTTTGGGCCGGGCATCATTTCGTATTCTTCTGGGTTCCCCTCATGATGCTTGTGGTTGATTTCATGGGCGCGCTGAAACCCGCGAAGCTTCTGGGAGCCGGGTTCTTTTTCCTTTTCCTCAACGCCTTTGCCGCGCTCGCGTCTACCCAGCAGCCCATCGCCGTCGCCAGCGCCCCCGAACGCGACGCGATTCTTCAATACCTTGCGGAGGAAGTCCCGCCCTCCCGGTCGCTGGTCAATTTCTCGACGTGGGGCGGCTACTACAACTATTCGCTTTTCGCGCCCCGCAACCAGCTTGTGGTGTTCACGGAGCCCCTTGAACCCGCGAATGCCGCCCGGCTTTGGGCTCTTGCGCGGGAGACGGACCGTACGATCTATAACGTTTGCTTCGGCCCCGGTTGCGACAAGGAAACGCTGGATCAACTTTTTGGCCCGGAAGCGAGCTTTGAGGAACGTTTGCGGGGCTTGCAGCACTGGCGGCTTTTCGTGGCCGCACCAACAAAAGAGCCAATCTTTACGCGCCCATAACAATTGACGCCCTCTTTCTTCGAGGTTAGTGTTTTACTCAAGACCAGATTCGGGAGACGCTCCATGCAACGCCTTAAAACCGCACTTGAGCAGTTGGATGAAATGATTTCCGCGCTTGAGGACCGGATCGGCCTTGATGCCGCCGCGCGCCAGGAAGCGCAAAAGAAACAATCCGAACAATTGAAGCTCAGCCGCGCGAGGGAAGCCGGGGTTTTGGCCGTCGCGCAAAAAGTCGCCACCCGCCTCGATCAGACGATCGAACATGTCGAACGCATCATAAGGAACTAGCCATGGCAAAAACCGCTACCGTCCCCGTCTATGGCGCCACCAAGGTTGCCATTACCCTTCACGGCCGCGAGTATTTTGTAACCTGCGACGCGGGCGAGGAACTCCGGCTTCAGGAAATCATCAAGCTTGTGGACAGCAAGCTGGAGGAAGTGGCGGAACGCGGCGGCAGCATTACCGAATCCCGCCTGTTCATGCTGACCTGCCTCATGTTGGCCGACGAGCTTATCGAAACGCGGCGGCGGATGGCCCGCAGCCAGCGCGCCGAAGAGGATCTTATGGTCGCCGCCGTCGAGCACCTGCGCCAGCGCGTCGCCACCATCGCCCAGCAAGTCGGCCGGGCTTAAGTTCTCCCCTCTTTTCCGAAGCGCATAACCTTTTGAATTTGCTTATAAATTGGGCAATCCTTTCGGTGCGCACCGGGAAGCAAATTGATGCCCATCAGAAACTCGTTCACGATTTCCTCCCCCATGAAGACGAACGTCGCGCGGAAGAGCTTGACCCATTCGGCCTTGCTTCGCGGGTGATGCGCCGCCAGCCAGCCCGCAAGGTTTTTATGCGTCCGGCGGATTTGCAGAAGCCGGTTCGCGTTTTCGGTAATCGCCTCGATCTTGCGGCGGTTGCGGATGATGGACGAGTCGGCCAGAAGGCGCTTGATGTCGCGCTCTTTATAGGCCGCGACTTTGGTCACGGAAAAACGGTCGAACGCCTTGTTCAGCGCCCTGCGCTTTTTCAGGACGATCGTCCACGACAGCCCGGCCTGCATGATCTCCATCGCCAAACGCTCGAAAAGCAGCCGTTCGTTCGTCAGCGGAAAGCCGTGCTCGGTATCGTGATAACGGGCGTGCAGCGGCTTGTCTTTCGCATAGGCGCAGTACCAGGACATTAAACCCTCACCACATGCGCCTCGATGACGGGTTTTTTGCCGTGGGATTCGTGGAGGAACCGGCGCGCGGCTTGCCGGATCGCGCTTTGGACCGCGCCATCGTCCGTACGCGAAGCTTTCGACATCCCTTCCACCGCGTCCATGACGGCATGAATCATGTCTTCGCGCAGGGGCTTGACGTATTGCTCGTCCTCGATGCCCAGAAGCGTTACCTGCGCGTCGCTCATCAGCCGTCCGCGCTGATCCAGTACAAGCGTAACCACCGCCGCGCCGTTGTAGCCGAGCTTGCGGCGGTGCTTGACCGTTTCGCGGTCCAGCCGCCGCAGGATTTTGCCGTCCAGCCCGATCCTTCCCGCCGGGACTTCCGCCACCGTTTCATGGATGCCGGGGCCGAGCCGGATGAGCTGGCCGTCCTCTGGAACGATCGAGGCCGGGACGCCGGATTCGCCCGCAATTTTCGCCAGCGCCGTTTGGTGCCGCAATTCGCCGTGCACCGGCACCACGAGTTTGGGCCGCGTCCACGCGATAAGCCGGGCCATGTCGCCCGCCTTGGCGTGGCCAGAGGCATGCACGGGCGCCTGGCGTTCGGTCACCACTTCGATGCCTTGACGGAGCAGAAGGTTTTGCACGCGTCCGATCGCCTTTTCGTTGCCGGGAATGTCGCTGGACGAAAAGATGACCGTGTCGCCCGTATCAAGCTCGACCGCCGGGTGATCGAACGACGCAATTCGGGACAGCGCCGAGCGCGGCTCGCCCTGGCAACCGGTGCAGATGAGGACGATTTTATCGCGCGGCGCCTGCATGGCTTCGTGCTCGCTCAGAAACCGGCTGAACTCCGGTAGATAGCCGCAGGATTCGGCAATCTCCGCGTTGCGCCACAACGAACGCCCGACCAGGCCTACATACCGGCCATGCTTTTGCGCCGCCACGGCTACGGATTTCAGGCGCGCGATGCTTCGGGAAAAACAGGTTACGGCGATGCGGTGGCGGAAGCGCCCGAAGACGTCGCACAGGCCTTTTTGCGCCGTGAGTTCCGAATCCGAGAACCCCGGCTCCAGCGCGTTGGTGGAATCGCCCACAAGCGCCATGAGTTTATGGCGCCCCAGTTCCTTAAGGCGTCTTTCGTTCGTCAGGTCGCCGACGATGGGATCGGGATCGAACTTCCAGTCGCCCGTGTGCAGCACCGTGCCGTGTTTCGTCGTCAGCGCGACCATGTGCGTTTCCGGGATCGAATGCGTCACGTGGATCATCTCGCCCTTGAAGGGCCCCAGTTCGAACGTGCCGTTGATGGGCAGCTCGATCAAATTGACCTGACCCTTCAGGCCCGCTTCCGCCAGCCTGGAACGGATCATCTCCAGCGTGAACGGCGTGGCGTAAACCGGGCACCGCAGATGCGGCCATAAATGTTCGATGCCGCCCAGATGGTCTTCGTGCCCGTGCGTGATAACCATGCCCAATAGCGCGTCGCGCCGTTCCACGATGAACGAAATGTCGGGCATGATGACCTCGATGCCCGGTGTGGTTTCGTCCGGAAACGACACGCCGCAATCGACCATCAGCCACTGGCCTTCGGTGCCGTAAAGATAAAGGTTCATCCCGATTTCGCCGGAACCGCCCAGGGGCAGGAACCACAGCGCATCGTCCGGAGGACGATAGGGGTCTTTTTTACGTAAGGTCATGAAAAAACGTTCCCAATCAAACTTCGGTTATCCCGTGTTAACCAATCTTTTCCGGTTTTTCATTCTTCCTGAACCTAAAGAAAGTATTATAAAGGCTGGAGACTTTCCGGTCCACGGGGTATAATTCACAACAAGCAGGATTGCAAAACATTCATATTTTCGGGTTTATCCCATGAGCGCTTTCACAACCGAGCTTTTACGCCTTGTCGAAAAGAAAGGCTTTCCCGAAAAAATCCAGAAATGGATTGATGAAAACAGGGCCTATGCCGTGCGCATGGCCGAGCTTATCGGCTTGTTTGCGAGCGTTGAGAAGAAAGCCGATACCTATGCGGATTTTTACATCACGTCGTATGAGCTTGTTAATCCCCACAACGTCCATCCGAAACAATGGGTGCTTTTAGCCAAAGACCCCCTTTTCAGGGACAAGCCTTTATATCTGGTAACCGCCGTTCAGGAACAGAAAAATGGCGAGTTCAAAAGACGGAAATTTATCCTGAACGCCGGGCAAGCCGGAAAAATCGGTCTTCTTGCCAAAAAACCCGGCCAGGCGCGCGGGCGCAAGCCGCAGCTTCTTCTCAACGGCAAGGTTACGTTTGGCACATTGGGCCAGTATCTTGAAAACATGTTCGACATGTTTCATGTGGCAAACGTTTTCCCGCGCGTGCAGGACCTATCGTTCGAAAAAATCGCGGACGCCGAGTCCCGGCGCATCAATAAAGCGCTTCTGACGAAACCAGTCCGATCAGGAATGAGATTCGGCTATTTCAAACACGTCAAGCCCGCGCTGAAATAAGCGTTATTCTTTTTTGTTCCGCTCATAAATCGCGTAAAGCCCGCGCAGGGTCAGGTCGGCGTCGATATGTTCGATGGCGGGAACGGCTTCCTTGAACAACGGCGCGAGGCCGCCCGTGGCCACGACCGTCATGGCTTTCCCGTATTCGCCGCAGATGCGCGCGATAAGGCCCTCGATCAGCCCCACATAGCCCCAGAACGTGCCGGATTTGATGGCCTCGACCGTGTTCGTGCCGATGATTTTTTTCGGCTTCGCCACGCCGACGCGCGGCAGTTTCGCCGCCGCCATGTGCAGCGCCTGTAGCGAAAGGTTGATGCCCGGCGCGATCGAGCCGCCGCAGTAATTCCCTTCGCCGTCCACTACGTCGAACGTCGTCGCGGTGCCGAAGTCGATCAGCAGCAGCGGCGGTTTGTGAACGATCTTGCCCGCGATGGCGTTGATCAGGCGGTCCGCGCCGACTTCTTCAGGCCGGTCGATGTTGACTTGTATGCCGAGATCGACGCCCGGCGCGCCCACCACAAGGGGATCGCAGTTGAAATGCTGGCGGCAGAGCTTGAGCAAATGCAGATTGGCGTCCGGCACCACGCTGCCCAGAATAGCCGCCGTGACAGCCTCGGGCTTGCGTCCCGCCTCGGCCAGCAGAGGTTTCAAAAAGGCCGCGTATTCGTCCGTCGTGCGCTGGGCGTTCGTCGTCATCCGCCACACGCCCGCCACCGTTTCGCCATCGAACAGGGCGAAAACGGTGTTGGTATTTCCGGCGTCGATGGCGAGAAGCATCGTTAATTCCTAACCCGCAAAGAAAACATCGCCCACCGTCATAGCCCTTTCCTGACCATCGGGCAAACGGAGGATAAGACGGCCTTGTTCGTCAAGGCCCGCGAACGCGCCCTCGAACGTCTCATGCGAAAGCCGAACTGTCATTGCTCCCTTTTTAGCCTGCGCCAGCCATGCGTCGCGCAGAGGCGCGAATCCTCCGGCAAGCAAAACCCCTCGCCAGTGAAAAAAACACGCCAGAAACGTTTCCAGAGCCTCACCTGCATGAACGCGGGAGGCGCCCTCGGCGTCCAGCGATGTGGCCGCGAAAAGACCTTCGTCAGGGTGGCGTTTTATATTGATTCCAACGCCGATCACAAGCCACTCGACCGAATTTTCCGCGGATGGGCCTGCTTCAAGAAGAATGCCGCTTATTTTTTTGCCTTCCACAAGGACATCGTTGGGCCACTTCAGCTCGATAGAAGTTTCAGAAAGAAAACGCCGCACCGTATCCGCAACCGCCAACGCCGTCACGAACGTGTAAAACCCCGCTTCCTGCGGCGGGCAACGCGGACGAAGCAAAAGCGAGGCATAAAGATTGCCTTCCGGCGATTCCCACGCGCGGCCCCATCTCCCCTTCCCTGCCGTTTGGCGAAGCGCCTGAACGACCAGTCCTTCGGCTTCACCCGCTTCCGCCGCGTGTTTGACATCGTCGTTCGTGCTGGCCGTCTCCGGCGCCTGTTTCAATCTGAAAAAGGAAGGGATCATGCGTTCCACAGGCTTTGCGCCGTCTCCAGCGCGCCTTCGATCAGGGGTGCGGGATAGAGCGCAAATAAAAATACCGCAAGCGGCGCCAGAGCCAGGAAAACTGGCGCGAGTGACGGGACTTGAACCCGCGACCTTCGGCGTGACAGGCCGACGCTCTAACCAACTGAGCTACACCCGCTTTTGGCCCCAAGCGGCAAGCCGCAACCTTTAGGCCACCCGGGGGCTTGGTGTCAATGCCGACAGGCGACAAGATCGAATTTACCATATTTTCGGGGGTTTGTGTAGAAAAGCGGCTATGCCGCCATATGGAAATCGAATTTTTAAACCTGCCCGCCTTCGCTCTTCGAGCTTCGGCGGACATAAGATTTTCTAAACTCGCTACGCTCGTTAAGAAAATCTAATGGTGGGCGGTGAGAGTTTCGAACTCCCGGCCCTCTCGGTGTAAACGAGATGCTCTACCGCTGAGCTAACCGCCCGGTCAGGAAACAGTGATCAGTGATCAGCAATCAGAAGTCAATGGATTTCGGCAATATCCACAAAACATGTTTTTTCTGATTTCTGATCGCTGTCCTCTGACAACTGAATCGGGCCGGGGGAGTGTCCCGCCGACCCGATGTTCTTTCAGTCGTTGGAAACGAAGTCGCTTATTTCTTTCCTGTCGCTCCCGTGTTGACCTGTTCCTTAAGCTGCTTGCCGGCGCGGAACTTCGGCAGCCGGGAAGCTTTGATGCTGATGACTTCGCCCGTGCGCGGGTTGCGTCCTTTCGCGGCGGCGCGCTTCGACACATAGAAATTGCCGAAACCGACGAGGCGAACTTCTTCGCCTTTCTTCAGGCTGCTTTCAATCGTATTCAGCACGGTATCGACAATCGTTGCAATGGCAGCCTTTGAAAGATCAAGTTTCGCCAGCGATTTGCTGTCGGCGACAGCGGCGATAAATTCGTTCTTGTTCACGGAGAATCTCCCTACGTTTGAGTGCGGGGCCTGTCGTCGATCCGCCTTCTCGCGGACCCACAAGCGACAAAACCGATGGTGGCATCGATGTAATAGCCTGTCAATCCACGAACACGAAAAAAGTGTGGATTTCTGCGGGTTTTAGAGGGATTCGCGTTAACGTTTTCGACGCGTGAATTTTGCGAACGCGCTTTTTCGGTAAATGAAGTCGTTAATGCCGAAGGCTTTCTTCCGCTTGCTCCGCATCGCCCGGACGCGCCTTGTCCGCTGCCAATTGCGCCGCTTCATCCCACTCAATCGGCGTAAGCGGTTGCGTCAGCGCGAATTTTAGAACCTCATCGACCGTGTTGATAAAGATAATTTTAAGTCCCTTTTTGACGTTGTCGGGAATTTCCGTGAGATCTTTTTCGTTCTCTTTCGGAATGAGAACGGTTGTAAGGCCGCCGCGCAAAGCCGCTAAAAGTTTTTCTTTGAGACCGCCAATGGGTAAGATCCTGCCCCTGAGGGTTATTTCGCCCGTCATCGCCACGTCTTTGTGAACGGGAATTCCCGTTAAAACCGAGACGATAGAGGTCACCATAGCCACGCCCGCGCTGGGGCCATCCTTGGGCGTCGCGCCTTCCGGCACGTGAACGTGAATGTCCCTTTTTTCGATAAGAGTGGGCTTGATCCCGAAGGCCACGGCGCGCGCCTTGACGTAGCTTTCCGCCGCCTGAACCGACTCGCGCATGACGTCGCCCAGCTTGCCGGTAATGGTGATTTTGCCCTTGCCGGGCAGCGCCACCGCCTCGATGGACAGCAGCTCGCCGCCAACTTCCGTCCATGCCAGCCCCGTCGTCACGCCGACCAGATCTTCGGCCTCGACCTCGCCAAAACGGAACTTCTTCACGCCCGCGAACTTTTCGAGATTGCGCCGCGTGACATGGATGGACTTGAGGCTTTTGACCAGAATTTCCTTGATCGACTTGCGCGCCAGATTGGCAATTTCGCGCTCCACGTTGCGCACGCCGGCTTCGCGTGTGTAGTAGCGTATAATGTCGCGCAACGCGTCTTCGGACATGGAAAACTCGGTCTTTTTCAGGCCATGTTCCTTGACGGCTTTCGGGATCAGGTGCCGTTTGGCGATTTCGATCTTTTCGTCTTCCGTGTACCCGGCAATCCGGATGATCTCCATGCGGTCCAGCAACGGCTGGGGCATGCGCAGCGTGTTTGCCGTGCAAACGAACATCACGTCCGAAAGATCGTAATCGACTTCCAGATAATGGTCGTTGAAGGTGTTGTTCTGTTCGGGGTCGAGCACCTCAAGCAGCGCCGACGTCGGATCGCCGCGCCAGTCGGAACCGAGCTTGTCCACCTCGTCCAGAAGAAACAGGGGATTCGACGATTTCGCTTTCTTCATGCCCTGAATAACCTTGCCGGGCATAGAACCGATGTACGTGCGCCGGTGGCCGCGAATCTCGGCTTCGTCCCGGATTCCGCCCAGCGACATTCGCACGAAATTGCGTCCCGTCGCCCGCGCGATGGATTTGCCCAGCGACGTCTTGCCGACGCCCGGCGGGCCGACGAGACAAAGGATAGGGCCCTTAAGCTTGCTATGCCGCTGTTGCACCGCCAGATACTCAAGGATGCGTTCCTTGACCTTCTCAAGCCCGTAATGATCGACGTCGAGAATTTTTTGCGCTTCTTTTATGTTGCGGCGCGTCTTCGTCCGTTTTTGCCAGGGAATCGACAGCATCCAGTCGAGGTAGTTGCGCACCACCGTGGCTTCCGCCGACATGGGGCTCATCGTGCGCAGTTTCTTGAGCTCGGCCAGCGCTTTTTCGCGCGCTTCCTTGCTCATTTTGGTGGCGTTGATGCGCGACTCCATTTCGGCGTTTTCGTCGCGCCCGTCCTCCCCTTCGCCCAGCTCCTTCTGGATCGCCTTCATTTGCTCGTTCAGATAATACTCGCGCTGCGTCCGCTCCATTTGCTTTTTGACGCGCGTGCGGATTCTCTTTTCGACCTGCAAGACGCCGATTTCGCCTTCCATGTGGCCGAAAATTTTCTCAAGCCTTTCGTTGACCGAAGCGATTTCCAGCAGTTGCTGCTTATCCGCGATTTTGAGGGCAAGATGCGAGGCCACCGTGTCGGCCAGCTTGGCGGGTTCGTCGATCTGGTTGACGGAAACCATGACTTCCGGCGGAATTTTTTTGTTGAGCTTGATGTATTGTTCAAACTGCCCCACGACGGCGCGCGCCAGCGCTTCCAGTTCGCCCTTGTCGCCCTGAAATTCGTCGATAGGCTCGGCAAAGGCCTGGAAAAATTCGTTGTTGTCGGCAAACCGCACGACTTTGGCACGGTGACTTCCTTCAACCAGCACTTTCACCGTGCCGTCCGGCAGCTTGAGGAGCTGAAGAACCGTTCCCACGGTGCCCAGCGTGTAAAGATCGTCCTTGCCTGGATCGTCCTGCGACGCGTTTTTCTGGGTCAGCAGCAGAATATGCTTGTCGTCCTGCATCACGTCTTCAAGCGCGCGCACCGACTTCTCGCGGCCCACGAACAACGGCACGATCTTGTGCGGAAAAACGACGATATCGCGTAAAGGCAGCACGGGGTAAAGAGCGCCATTGGAGGCTTGCACAACCATATTTCGTCCTTTCACGATCCCTCAGGGATCCCGGTTTACACTGGGCAGAATGCGACATTTCCGAATCGGAAAACAGCGAAAATTTAGCATTCGATTGGTTAACAGATTGGGTGTATGTATAAAATTTCAAGACAGGGGTTGATTTTTATAACCCCTTTCGTTTCGGGTTCGATATTTTGAAGTGTTATAAGGTTAAGCTTTCGTCCCGGCTTCAGCCGTCGCGCGCGGCGCGCCGTGCACCAGCATAGGCTGGGCCTTGCCCTCAACGACGTCCCTGTTAACGACGGCTTTTTCCACATCGGCCTTGCCCGGCAAATCGAACATGGATTCGAGCAGCACGCCTTCCATGATCGACCGCAAGCCCCGCGCGCCCGTCTTGCGGGCGATGGCTTTTTGCGCGATGGCGCTGAGGGCGTCTTCGGTGACTTCCAGCGCCACGTTTTCCATTTCGAACAAACGCTGGAACTGTTTGACAAGGGCGTTCTTTGGCTTTGTCAGAATGTCGATCAGAGCGGATTCATCAAGATCGGAAAGCGTCGCCACAACCGGTAAACGACCGATAAACTCGGGAATCAAGCCGAATTTAAGCAAGTCGTCCGGTTCGACGTCGCGCAGAACGTCGCCCACGCGGCGATCATCCGGTCCGCGCACATCGGCGTTAAAGCCGATTGACGAGCCCCGGCCGCGCGCCGCAATAATCTTGTCCAGTCCCGCAAACGCGCCGCCACAGATAAACAGAATGTTCGTCGTGTCTACCTGCAAAAATTCCTGCTGCGGATGCTTGCGTCCGCCTTGCGGGGGCACGGAAGCCACCGTTCCTTCCATAATCTTGAGGAGCGCCTGTTGCACGCCTTCGCCCGACACGTCGCGTGTGATGGACGGATTGTCCGATTTGCGGCTGATCTTGTCGATTTCGTCGATGTAGACGATGCCTCGCTGGGCGCGTTCGACGTTATAGTCGGCCGCCTGCAGCAGCTTGAGGATGATGTTCTCGACGTCTTCGCCGACGTAACCCGCCTCGGTAAGCGTCGTGGCGTCCGCCATGGTGAACGGCACATCGATGATGCGCGCCAGCGTCTGCGCCAAAAGCGTTTTGCCGCAACCCGTGGGGCCCAGCAAAAGAATGTTGGACTTCGCCAATTCGACGTCCGAATTGCGCGCGCCGTGCGCAAGCCGCTTGTAGTGGTTATGGACCGCCACGGAGAGCACGCGCTTGGCGTGCTCCTGTCCGATCACATAATCGTCCAGCACCGCCTTGATGTCGCGCGGCACCGGCACGCCGTCGCGCGATTTGACGAGCGTCGTCTTGCTTTCTTCGCGAATGATGTCCATGCACAATTCGACGCATTCATCGCAGATGAACACCGTCGGCCCGGCAATAAGCTTGCGCACTTCGTGCTGGCTTTTGCCGCAGAAGGAACAGTAAAGCGTGTTCTTCGATTCGCTGCTGCTGGTTTTACTCATCGCGGCCCTTTGCCTTTTGTCCATGTCGTCGGCGAGAAACGGGCGAACGCATCCCTCAACGGCAGATTCTTTCAACAGCCTATTCCGGCGCTGGTTACCGGATTATTAACCTCGTTTCCGCCTCAAGCCGCCTTTTTGTCCGTCTCGCTCCCTTCGGGGCGATTGGTGACGACTTCGTCGATGAGGCCGAAGGCCTTGGCTTCTTCGGCCGACATGAAATTGTCGCGATCGACCGCCGCGGCAATTTTATCAAGAGCTTG
Organism: Alphaproteobacteria bacterium; assembly: GCA_040773965.1. Lineage (GTDB taxonomy): Bacteria > Pseudomonadota > Alphaproteobacteria > UBA9219 > UBA9219 > JAXGVG01. The sequence continues at coordinate 12,975 of JAXGVG010000014.1, forward strand.
GCCCGTATGACGGACGTAAATCTCGTTAAGCCGCGTGCGCAGCTTGAGAATCTCGCGGGCCTGAATTTCGATGTCCGCCGCCTGCCCCTGCGCGCCGCCGGAGGGTTGGTGGATCATAATCCGGCTGTTCGGCAGCGAAAAGCGCTTGCCTTTGGCCCCGGCGGCCAGCAGCAGCGAGCCCATCGAACAGGCCTGACCGATGCATACCGTCGATACCGGCGATTTGATGTATTGCATGGTATCGTACATCGCAAGGCCCGACGACACAACGCCGCCCGGCGAATTGATATAAAGCGAAATTTCCTTTTTCGGATTTTCCGACTCAAGGAACAAAAGCTGGGCGCAGACAAGGCTGGACATATGGTCGTCCACCTGTCCCACCATGAAAATGATGCGTTCCTTCAGAAGACGCGAATAGATGTCGTACGAGCGTTCGCCGCGCGAGGTTTGCTCGACCACGATGGGGACGAGGTTGGCGAGTGTTTCAACAGGATCGCGGTCCGTAATTGACATGACGTATGAGCTCCTCGAAGGCTTGCGGGTTAAAGCAGCGGCGGGAACCCTAAATTAGCGCATCAGGCGGGAATGGCAAGCAAACGATATAAAAAAGGCATGTCTTAACGAATGATTTTGATTTTAATGGGAAGTTTCAGTTTGCCCCACGCCCTGTCCGCCGTAACGGCTTCAAGCCGAAGGCGCGCAGCCGTGGCCAGACAGGCCCTGTCGCCCAAGGAAAGACCATGCGGCCTTGTGACGAAAGCCAGGGCCCCTGCCCCTTGAGCATCTTCGGCCTCAAAAGAGACGACTTCCTGAACCAGATCGGAAACGGCTTGAAAGGCATCTCTCGCCGGAACCCCCTCCAGGGCCAGCCTGGCGATCACTTCCGCCAGATTGACCGACGATATGCTAGATTGAGACAAAAGTTTTTCAACCGCCGAGGCTCCCGTTTCCTCGTTGATCAGCGCGAGAACGGCCGAGCTGTCGAGAATATATTTATTCACGTTCGGCTTCCTTGCGTCTTTCAGTCAAGAGTTCGCCCACAAGCGTTTTGCGTGTGACATACTTGCGCACAAGCCGCCGGGCCCGGTTGACAGCTTGCCGCACAGGAAAAAGATGCAGTTCGTCGTCCTTAAGGCGAAGGATGACGTCTTCGCCCGGCTTGATGTTCAAAGCGCGGCGATAGGCGGCGGGGATGACGACGCGTCCGCCCTCTTGAATCGTTGTGCGATGTTTCGGCATGGGTTCCCCTTGGCTGGCGAAACCGGTATGGCACAAAAACGTAAAAATGTCATTAATTACGATTTATGACAAAACCTGGGCCACAAACCATTATGGGCCGTTTATTCCGGCTTCTCAGTCCATCTCGTCCGGCATCTTCATCAGTTCGTCGGCGGTGACTTTTTTGTCCTCGATCCTGGCTTGGGCCAGAATGAAGTCCACCACCTTTTCTTCGAGGATCGGGGCGCGCAGGCGTTCCATCGCGCCCTCGGTCTTTGAGTAATAGTCGATAACCGCCTTTTCCTGACCGGGGAAACGGCGCGCCTCGGCGATCATCGCGTTTCGCAAGTCGTTCGAGCTGACCTCGATCTTGTGCTTTTGCGCCACTTCGGCCAACAGCAAGCCAAGCCGGATGCGACGTTCGGCAATCGCGCGATATTCCTTTTTCAGCGTGTCGTCGCTTTTCTTTTTATCTTCCTCATCCAGCCTGCCGGCGACCTTATCTTTCTGCACCTGCTGCCAAATGGCGTCAAACTCGGAATCGGCCATGCCGGGCGGTATCGCAAAGTCGTGTTTTTCCGCCAGTTGATCCATCAATTGGCGTTTCAGCACGGCGCGTGTGATCCGTCCGTAATTGGCTTTTACGTCATCCGCAATGCGTTCGCGCAACGCGGCGAGGCTTGGAAATCCGGCCTCTTTTGCCATGGCGTCATCCGCCGCAATCTCTTTCCATTCCCTCAGTTCCTTCACGGTCACGGCAAAATCAGCCGTCTTTCCGGCCAGATGCCCCGCGTGATAATCGGCCGGGAATTGAACCGTGATTTTTTTGCTGTCTCCCGCTTTCAAACCCACAAGCTGGTCCTCGAACGTGCCAACGAAAAAACCCGAACCCAATTCGATCTTGTGGTTTTCGGCCTTCATGCCGGGATAGGGCGTGCCGTCGACAGAGCCGTCGAAGTCGATCACGAGCGTATCGCCCTTCATGGCCGCGCGGACTTCCTCGACAAGCTCCGGTTCCTTCATCGATCTGGCCAGCCGCATGACGGCTTCATCGACGGTCTTGTCTTCGACCTCGGCCATCGGACGCTCAAAACGCAACGATGTGAAATCGACCGGCTTGATTTCCGGCAGCACCTCGACCGCGAGCTTGAATTCGACATCCTTCCCTTCCGCATAGCCGATCATTTCGACTTTCGGCTGGAGGGCGGGACGAAGTTTGCGTTCGTTCAGCGTTTTCTGCGTGCTGTCCGCGACGGCTTTCTCGAGCACATCGGCGCGCACATTGTCGCCGAACCGCTGGCGAAGAACGTTCAAGGGCGCCTTGCCGGGACGAAAGCCCTGAATCTTGGCGGTCTTGCCGATTTCCTGTAAGCGCTCGGTCAGCGATTTCTCGACCATCGCCAGCGGAATCTTGATGTTAAATTCGCGCTTTAATCCTTCGTTGACGGTTTCTTCGACTTGAATCATGGTTTTTCCTGTAAGTTCTGTTTGTCTAAATTGCACTCGTCCCCCTTCGCTAAAGCTTCGGGGGACATAAGATTTTCTAAGCGCGTTTCACGCGCAAGAAAATCTAATGGTGCGGGTGAAGGGACTTGAACCCCTACGGCCTAAACCACCAGGACCTAAACCTGGCGCGTCTACCAATTCCGCCACACCCGCGCGGCCAAAAGCGGAAGACACCTACCAGAAGTCCGGTAAGAGGGAAACAACTTATCGGGTCCCCCGGGCCGTATCGCCGTCTTCCGTCAGCCGCTCGCGGTAACGCGTCTGAAACACCTCCAGCGCCAGCGTCCGGTTCTCCACCGTCGGCATCCCCGAGCCGCGGGCCACCTGAAGCTGGTATCGCACGTGTGGAATGCCCATTTTGTCGTTGGCCACTTCCGTCACATAGGCGATTTCAACCACCGCGCCTGTGCCGCGGCGCCGGTAGGCGGCGCCAATCTTGACGACCTCCGTGTCGCGATAGGAAAGAGCGTTAAGGATCATTCTCTTGACCTTCGCACGCCGCCCCAAATTGTTCCTTGTGCGAAACGACGTCGGCTAAAAACACTAAGCTACGGGCCAACTATGGTCTTTCCGGCAGCGGCTGACAAGTCTTTAAGCGCATGGGGAAGACCGTTAACGATATCTTCCGCAATAAGTCCCGGTCCCAATAGGTCGGCCACCCGGCCATGAAGCCACGCCGCCGCCGCCGCCGCTCCGAAAACCGGCATGCCCGGCGATAACAGGCCCAACATCATCCCGGCCAGCACGTCCCCCGCGCCGCCTGTCGCCAGACAGGGGGGGGCGTTCCCGTTAACCACGCTGAAGCCTTCCGGGGTTGCGATGACCGTATCCGCGCCTTTGAGAAGAACGATGCATCCGGCTTTCTCCGCCGCTTTTTGCGCGCGCGTGATTTTATCGGCTCCTTCGACGGTTTTAAAGAGGCGCGCAAACTCGCCCTCATGCGGCGTTAAAACGCACGACGGATGCAGGTGCGCAAAAAGTTCGTCCGGCTCATCGGCAAAAGACGTCAAGGCATCGGCATCCAGCACGCATGGCTTGCGCGTCGCCAGCGCGGCGCGGACGAAATCTATCGTTCGGGCGTTCACGCCCAATCCGGGCCCGGCAAGCACCGCGTTGCGCTTGGGGTCGTCCAAAAGCCGCTGCCATTCGTTTACCGTCTCGGCCCGCTGAACAATGACGCTCTCCAGCGCCCCGGCATAAATCGGCAAGGCCGCTTCGGGCGCCGCCAAGGTTACAAGCCCTGCGCCCATGCGCTGCGCCGCGCGCGCGGCCAGCCGCGACGCGCCCGTCATGACGGGTCCGCCCGCCAGCAACGCATGCCCCCGCGTATATTTATGTCCCTCGGGTTGCGGAAACGGAAATTGCGAAAACCATAAGTCCGGGTGGTTTTCGGCAACGGATGGGCGGATTGTCTTTAAATCCTCGGTCTTCATGCCCACATCTACGACGACGATCTCGCCGCAACGGGACGCGCCTGGCAAAAGCGCATGACCGCGTTTCTTGCGAAACCACGTAACCGTAATCTTTGGCGCGGTTGCCACGCCCAGAATGCGGCCCGTGTCGCCATCGAGTCCGCTGGGAAAATCGGCGGCGACAACCGGCAGCCGTCGCGCATTGACGGCCTCGATGATTTGAGCCACATCGCCTTCAAGCGGACGCTGCAAGCCCGTGCCAAAGAGCGCGTCGATCACAAGCTCGGCTTCATTGAGCAGAGCGGCGGCAAGTGGCTTTGTTTCGCCTTTCCATGCCCGCGCGGCTTTGGCGGCATCGGGCGATTGCGTTAGTGTGTTCATTGCGCCGATCACCACAGGCCATCCGGCGCGGCGCAACGCCTCCGCCGCCACGTAGCCATCGCCGCCGTTGTTGCCGGGACCGCACATCGCAAGAACGGGGCAAGGCGCCCAGCGCTCCTGAATGATCCGCGCGACGGCTTGCCCGGCGTTTTGCATCAAATCGTAGAAAACCAACGGCCCGCGCGCGCAACAGGCCTCTTCGGCGCGGCGCATTTCGCCGCACGTTAAAAGCGCATGGCGGTCCCAGTGGGGAAAGAGGTCAAAAGCCGTCATCCGGCGCTCGCGGCTCCTGAAACAAAGCCATGTATCTTAGGCCAAAACGGGGCCGCCGCAAATGGCGAACGCGGCTATTAAGGAAACGCCACGGGATTGCGTGGCTCCTCGCCGAAGGCTGCGGGCGGAAGAATGGACGCTTCCCAGGCGTTCTGGAACAATTGGTGGTATGTGTCCGCAAAAGGCTTCGACTTAATCACAACGACATGAGGCTCCGACGACCTTTCGAGGTTAAGAAGGGCCAGATTGTTGTTGAAAACGTAATAACAGGCCGGCGTAAATTGCTGCTTTTTGATCCAGCGGTATTTGGGATAGCCTCTTGCTATGTAATGCTCCTCCCCCCTCGCAGACCAGCAAATTCATGCAGTAAGATTCGTCGCGCAGCCGGATCATATCGTTCATGCGCGCGATATGCCTGTTCGACTTTGGCTCTTCGCCGTAATAATCGCAAAACAGACGTTCATCAAAATTGGCCACGGACACATACCCGCCGTTTGTCATAAGGTCCGAATAAACAAAATCGTAAAAAAGGCGAAAGCCTTCGCGGCCGACAAACTCCTGCGTGTTTCTGAACTCGAAAGGCATGCCAACGCACTGAGCAGCCATGATGGCGTCTGCCTCCAACCGATGCGCGAGGTTTTCCATGGTTATTCTCCTTGAAATCTGAGTTGGCCTTTTCCGGAAGACTCATTCGCCGCTGCGGAACCGGGGATTATTTGGCATTCACAGCGCGGGATATGGCGTGGGAACGGGAGAACGTAATGGCATTCCATCGTATTGGCAAGTTAATGTTGTAAGTCTTATTCTAAGAAAGATTCTTGCGCGTTGAAAGACGCTCCTGCTACCCGAAAATCAAACGACGCTTGGCCCAAATTCATTCCCGGCCAGAAACGATGGGCGGTATGGATGGTTTTCCCCGCACAATAATGCCTAATATAAGCACGGTTTGCACTACGAACATCAACAGACGAAACCCTACGGCCAGAAGCCCCGCGCTGACAGGCTCCGTCCCGGCAAAGGTGAGAACGCCTGCCCATCCCCATTCCGCAACGCCCAAATTGCCCGGGGTCAGCGGGATCAGAAACAACAGCGCCACAACCGGCGCGGCGGCTGCGATCGCAACAGGATCGATCAACAGCCCCAGCGCCGGAGCGCCAACGATGAGCCGTGCGATGGTTAAGAGAACGCGTAACGCCGACCACAGAAGCAACGGCATGAGAAAACGGCGGGGAACGCGAGGAAAAAGCCTTCCCAGCAAGAGAACGATCCCGCCAACGGCCAACAGGCCAGCCAACGCCACGGGCGCCCAAACCTGCACAACGGCCTGATACCAAAGAATGAGAACCGCCGCAGGCAAAAACGCCGCGAGTAAAACAAATTCCATCAACTGGTCATAGAATGCGTTGCCCGCTCCTTCGCGCCAGTTTACGCCCGGCATGTGACGCGACGCCCAGCTTCGCCCAAGAATGATCGCAAGCGACGGCGGCACGAATTGCCCGAACCAGTTCTGCCATGCGAAGTGCCGAAAGAAAAAACCGGGCGCCGGTTCTTTGCCTGCCTCGCCATGCAGCGCTTCGGCCCATAGCGCCCATTTGCGCGCGCCGCTTCCCCACAAGGCGATGGTGAGAAGGACAACGACGATGATCCAGGGCCACGAAAGGCCTTGCAGTAAACGCGCCCAATCAGCCTCACGGACATCAAGATGCAGGATAAGCGCGACGCAAAGCACCAGCCCCAGAAAAAGGCCTGCGCCAACGCGTACCCATGGCTGCAGCTTGTTCATATGCCGTCTTTTGATAACTTTATTCCGAAGCTTGATGGGGCGACCGACGGGACTTGAACCCGCGACAACTCGGACCACAACCGAGGGCTCTACCAACTGAGCTACGGCCGCCACACGCGCATACACTACAAACAAAAAAGCCCGGCCCTCAAGGTTGCCGAGCGACACTTTTTCGTAAAGCGCCGAATGGGAGTGGACAGCTTTACGGATGTGCATCCTAAACCCAAATTGGCAAAGTTGTCAAGTGCTTAAAGTGCTGTCATAGGGCTTGCCAGGTTCAGGCCACTGATTCGTTTTTTGCCGTTGTTTTCAACCTTCAAACCCAAGGGATGTCCCCATGTCTATGCCAAAAGCCGTTCTCGACCTGATCAAAAAGCATAACGTCAAATACGTCGACCTGCGCTTCACCGACCCCCGCGGCAAGTTGCAGCACTTGACCCAGCACCTTGGCACGCTCGACGAAGATGCCTTCAAGACCGGCGTTATGTTCGACGGCTCCTCCATCGCCGGATGGCGCGCGATCAACGAATCCGATATGGCGCTAATCCCCGACGCCGGAACGGCCGTCATCGATCCCTTTTATGCGGAACCGACCCTGACGCTGTTCTGCGACGTTTACGAGCCGGTTTCCGGCAAACCCTACAATCGTTGCCCTCGCTCGATTGCCAAAAAGGCCGAAAAATATCTACGTTCGACGGGCATCGGCGATACCGCCTATTTCGGACCTGAGGCCGAGTTCTTCGTTTTCGACGACGTAAGGTTCAGCGTCGACTCGCACCACACGTTTTTCAAACTGGATTCATCCGAGGCGCCGCAGAATACGGGCCGCGAATACGCGGATGGCAATCTTGGCCACCGTCCGCGGGTCAAAGGCGGCTACTTTCCCGTCAATCCCGTCGATTCGGCGCAGGATTTACGAACGGAAATGATGGTCATCCTCCAGCAAATGGGTGTGGAAGTCGAAAAGCACCATCACGAAGTGGCCACCGCCCAGCACGAGCTTGGCATAAAGTATGCGCCGCTGGTCCACAGCGCCGACAACACGCAGCTTTACAAATACGTCGTGCACAACGTCGCGCACACCTATGGCAAGACGGCCACGTTTATGCCGAAGCCGATGCTGGGCGATAACGGTTCGGGCATGCACACGCACCAGTCGCTCTGGAAAGGCAGCAAACCGCTGTTCGCAGGCAAAAAGTACGCGGGGCTTTCGGATGCGGCGCTGTACTACATCGGCGGAATCATCAAGCACGCACGGGCGCTCAACGCGCTGACCAACCCGACGACGAACAGCTACAAACGTTTGGTGCCGGGTTATGAAGCGCCGGTGTTGCTCGCTTATTCGGCGCGCAACCGCTCGGCATCCTGCCGCATCCCGCACTGCAGCGGCCCGAACGGCAAGCGCGTGGAAATTCGTTTCCCGGATCCTTGCGCCAATCCTTACCTCGCTTTTGCGGGAATGCTCATGGCGGGGCTTGACGGGATCAAAAACAAAATCCATCCCGGCGACGCGATGGACAAGGACCTTTACCATCTGCCGCCGCGCGAACTTGCGAAAATCCCGACAGTGTGCAACTCGCTCACGCAGGCGATCAAGAACCTGAACAACGACCGCGCCTTTCTCCTAAGAGGCGGCGTGTTCACCGACGACATGATCGACAGTTACCTCGACCTGAAACGCGAGGAGTACGACCGCGTCCGCATGACGCCGCACCCGGTTGAATACGATATGTATTATTCGTCGTAAGGTTAACGAAGAAAATATTTAACCATCAAGGGCGCCCCTGCCGGGCGCCCTTCAGACTGCTGACAAAGTGTCGAAAAGCCTGGCGAAGAGCTGGGCTTTTTGATTCAATGGGGCATGTTGAAACGCCAAACAGCCCAGCAAACCGAGCTTGAGATGGTAACGATTGAGAGCTTGGTTCCCTCTGATCAC
>JAXGVG010000015.1:0-21112 GCA_040773965.1 Alphaproteobacteria bacterium
AAGACAACTTTTTCCCTCAAATCCCCCGAATACGGTTTCGCCATCCTTGCTGGCCTCCTTCCCAGCCCTCATGGTGAATCACATTTCAACTGATTTGGGAATCCTAAATCGGGCCAGCCTAATCGGAAAAGGCTCTATATTCAACGGAGAAAATTGATGATGGATATTTCGACGCTTGATCCGGACAAGTTTTTGAGTTTTTCCGCCCTGACGTCTGTCGATCCCGATGTCGTCACGGTTGACGGCACGCTTTCTCCTTGCGGACGTATCTTTCTCGTCCATGGAAGGGAAATTTTTGTCGCGCGCCGCTGGGAATCCCGTCAGGGAATCGACTGGTGCATCATAGACTTTACCGCTCCCGGCACAGGTTACGTGGCCGAACGGTATGGCAAGCTGGTTCGCTCGCTGGTCATGGAGACGGACAGCCTGAAGGAGATCCTCTCTCCGGAAGACGAAGAAGCTCTTTTTCGGCATTTTGAAAAAATTCTTGAGCAAAACGTCGTGATTTCGCCCTCGGGTCAATGCTACAGACCCAATGTCGAAATTTCGCGTCTCTACCCGCCCGAAAAGGAGAGCATGAAACAAATTAAAAACGAGGAGCTTGATTTGTGTGTCGCTTGAACCGGAAAACGCATCTTGCACAGGCCTGCCGGGCTTTGTTCTGGCTATAATGCCCGCTTTCACAGGTTGTGAAAAAATGACGGTTTTGCCTAGGCCGTGGTCATTACCGGCCGGGTTTGTTCCGGCGGAACAGGAGGCAACGGCCGCTCGCTGGTTACCGATGTAGCCTGCGGGTTCATGCTGAGGCCTGCCGCAATGTTCCGGTTGATCCCTATAAGACTTTTAAGCAGGTCCGGGCTATGCTCTCCCAGCGCGCGAAAGCTGATTTTATCGACATAACGGCTGAGGTTCAGCAGTAGAAGTTTCAGGTCTTGAGGCAATTTATTCTCGGGCTCGCATAGACAAACCTGGAAAATGGTCCAGAGTTGCTGATTATGCTTGATTGCGCTTGCATAGTCTTCCTTGCTGCTTTCCGGCTTCCTGGCAGACTCAAGGCGGCTTGCGCAACTCAACAACGCGCGCGCTTCCGTTTCGCGTACCGTCTCATCTTTGCGTTGATGAGTCGTGTAGCTGTTAAGTTTATCCTTGCCTGGGGCACTCATGACAACCTCCCTTAAGATACCGCTTCTCGAACAGATAAAGGCGGATTAACCGTTCCCGTCGCGTTCTGTTTTAAAGCAGGTTTTTCTTCTTCCCGATGTTCCGCCAGCAGTTTGTGACCGAGCCGCAAGGCCTTGAAGGGTTCGCCAGCTTCCAAATGGGCGATGATTTGTGTCACATAATCGTTAAAATGGGGATAAAGAGAGCCAAAACTTTTTATGGTTTCAACCACCAGCTGATCGAGCGGCGCGCCCTTGCCTTTGAACAAATAAATAACCTGAAGTAAAAAATAAATATTGCTGGCGTCCGATTCATCCTTCCGGTCAATGTTCATCATATAGTCTTCGCGAAGAACGGGGCTGTCGGAAAGGATAAGAAGATCGGCAGGACGTCGGCCAACATTCTTGAGAACGGCTCCTCCGGCGAATATTTTGCCTTCGGGCTTAACGCGAATTTTTAATGGCATGTCCCGACTCCTTCGAGATAATCCCCGGCGCTATTTTTAACCCGTGTCCCGGTTGCCACGGCCCTGAGCGGAAGAAAGAAGGAGTGGGGTCACCCCCACTCCCCCTCTATCGCCTAGAACAACCTCAGAATGGCTTGCGCCATATCGCCCGAAATACCCAGAGCGACTATACCCAACTGGTTACGGGCCTGCAGGGCTTGCAGGTTCGCACCTTCTTCGTTGGTATCCGCCAGGATCAGGTTATCCGAGGCCGCCTGTAACGTGTTGATCATGTTTGACGTATAGTCTTGGCGAGTCTGCACCAAGGTGTTGTTGTTACCAAACGATGCCGCGTCAGTACGCAACGTGGACAACGCTGTTTGCAACAACGATTGCGCCGTCTTGATGGCATTGTCGTCGGCCCAGCTATTGAGAGCCGCATCGACACCGAGGCCAGCACTGGTAACGTTCACGCCCGAGATTGTCAGGGACGTTGTGTTGTCCGCGTTGAAGTAGACTGTCAAGCTGTTCGAGACGCTTTGCAGCAAGTTGGTGCCGTTAAACGTCGAGTCGGAGACGAGCCCATCAAGCTGCGTTCTGAGAGCGTCGAATTGAGTCGCGTAAGATGCGCGCGAAGACGTATTCGAAGTCTGCAGTGCCGAGTTAACGAGGGCTTGCATTTGGGTGACAACCTCTTGAATGGACTCGATAGCATTCGAGGCCGCTTCAATAGTCTGCAGAGCCGTTGACATGCTGTCTTTCAAGTTTGACAAGTCATTGGCGCTGTTCAGGAAGCCTTGCGAGGCGAAGTACGACGTGGCGTTATCGAGCGCCGAGTTGACCTTCAGACCCGTGGAAAGCCTTTCTTGCGTCGTTTCGAGCAGCCTTGCTGTGTTTTGCAGCGACAGCAGGTTTGCGCGAGCTGACGAACTTAGGGAAATATCACCGATTGCCATAGTAAGAACTCCTTTCGAGAGTGAAAGCGGACTCCTTCCGCAAGGTTAAGTGCCGTTAACCATAATTCTCAAAAATGAACATCCACTTAACGGCGTGATATTCCTTGCGAAAAACATGCCACACGAATCACTTGAGCCAGATCAAGAAAACAGGCCTTCCGGAGACCCTGGCCGAAGTCAGCCAGGCAAATTTTGCCGGGCACTTATAGACAGGGGGTATTTTCTGCGCGGCAATAATTGCCGGGTTGTTTTTTTTTACGAAAAAATCTTCCAATATGTCATTGAAATGGGCACCAAAATTAACGTGTTAACAAGCCACACGCAGTAATTTTTCGTTTACCAAACCCCAATCCCACTCCTTTATTTTTTCTGCCACTACCGCAGCGTTGCGGCGCGATTCTTCCCGCTGCTCGAATGTTCTTTCGAGAACCGCCACAACTTCATCTACATCCGTTTCGCCCCAGTCTTCCGTGCTGGCCATGTTTGGCGATGGTTTGACGGGCTTTTGAACGTTGAAAGCGCCGCATCCCAGCAAATCGACAAGATCGCGCTGGCCGGTATTGTTGGCCACATAAGTTGGAATACCGCAGGCCATGGCCTCCATGGCAACAAGATTGGTGCCTCCTTCGCAGCGGTTGGGAAACAAAGCCACATCGCACTCCCGAAGCACAAAAGGCATCAGCATGTTGGGCGTATAGGGCAAGTCGATAAAACTTTCTTGCGGCAACCCCTGAGCAAGCAACCACGCCGATATTTCAATACTTTTCCCGTTGTTTTGTGGCACATCATGGCAATGCCCGGCCAGCTGAAAAGGAACCGGATCGAGCGGCAAAAGGTTTTGCCAGCATGTGACAAGAAAGGCTTCGGGATGTTTTTCCCGAAAGGCTTTGAAAGCCGTCACGACAATGTCTTGTGCTTTGCGAAATTCGAATTTTCCCCCGGAAAATACGACAAATTTGTCGCGCCACAAACCCGTGGAAGGTCCCGGAGAAAACAAGCTTGTATCGATGCCCTGGTAGCATAAATGAACGGGACCTATATCAAGTTCGCGCAAAAAGCGTTCATTCCACCGTGAAATAGCGATCAATTTATCGTAGCCGCGCGCAATTTCCCTGGCGTGCGAGCTAAATATTTTATGTTCAATGGCAGCGCATCCAACGCTTGGCTTTCCCCACACGCGGTCTTGCCCTTCGAATCCGGCAAAATCATTTCCCACGGCGTGCAAAACGGCATGGTTGAAGGCCAGGGTTTCCGATGGGCTCTGGCGCATGACTGCCGCAATTTTCCGGGCAAGGTCAAGAACGGGATTCAGCCGTATTTGCGTCAATGCCGGCAGCATCACGGGCCCGGGCTGATGCGTACATATTATTTTTTCGCCCCCTCGCCTCAGGAATTGGAGAACGATGTGCACGCCATAAATGCCGTAGCCGGAAATCGTGGATGGAGCCCACGTCAGGGCCAACGAGGAGGGCCGCACAAAAGAAACCTTTTCTTTGTGAAAAATTAAGAAAACGCTTTTTATTACTAACAATGTGTTAACAAAACATCAATGCATGGTAAACAATGTCTGCATTTACAAGCTTTCCCTAGGCGAGAACAAATAAGTTTCTCTTGTCAAGAAAAAAATTTTGGGTTATTATATAATCTTCTGGGGTTGTGTTGGGATGCCGGTTTTTCTTTTATGGATTTATGGGGTTGGTTCGCAATCCATGCACAAGGACAGGAGGGCGTCCTGGCGGCGGGCAACTCCGGTAAAGTGTTGTTAAGAGGCAAAAATGTCGGATGGAGTTAGCGCAATTGGATCCGCGGTTAGTAGCAGCGCCGCCCGGGCGGCTTCGGTTGCGTCCGTTTCGCCGTCGTTCAATAGTGAACTGACGGGGGTCTTGGAGGTCAAACCCATTTCGCCCGTCATCAACATGGATCCTGTCGCGGGCGTTTTAATCATGCAGTATTTGGGCACCGATGGCCAATTGCAAACACAAATCCCTTCCGCGGCGTCCGTCGCTTATCTGCGCGTGGGGCTCACGGAATCGGGCGAACTTCCTAAAGAAGCAAGCCCGCCGGTAAAAAGCGTGCCCCAGACCGTGCTGGCTTGAGCTTATCCCCCATAACTGGCGCCGCCGCCTTTTCTCAGGCGGCTTTTTTTATGGTCTTGCCGCTCAACGTTTGGCCCGATCATGAAGAACTCGCAGGACATCCTGCCAGCTGATATCACAAGCCTCCAACAATACCCAAAGGTGATAAAGGAGATCAGCCGCCTCCGAAGGCAGGGTTGGGCTTTTTGTTGCCGCTGCCAACACTGTTTCTACGCCTTCTTCTCCCACTTTTTGGGCAATGCGTTCTTTTCCCGCTTCAAACAGTTGAGAGGTATAGCTGTTCTTCTTTGGCGCCAGACGCCTTTCCTTTATGACCTCAGCCAAGTCCGCAAGAACGGCCAACGACACCATATCGTCGCCGCCAAAACATGTTTGCGTTCCTTTATGACAAACGGGTCCTTCGGGTTTTACCTGCAGCAGCAAAGCATCGCCGTCACAATCTTTTTTTATGGTCCGGAGATGCAGGACATGGCCGGACGTTTCGCCTTTTTGCCAAAGTCTCTTCTTGCTTCGGCCGTAAAAGGTCACAAGGCCCCTCGCAAGCGTGGCCGCCAAAGCTTCCTTGTTCATATATCCCAACATAAGAACGCGCAGGCTAAACGCATCTTGAACGATGGCGGGAACCAGCCCATCGCCCTTGGTCCAGTCGACGGTTTCTATGTCAAAATTGTTCCGCTTAATATTCTCTTTTTTCATAACCGCACCATTATGCCTTGCGCATGTAAATGTTTTTTAACGTCCACGACACTTAAAACCCGTTTATGAAAAACGCCCGCCGCCAAGGCTCCATCGACATCCGCCTCCTGAAAAACATCTTCGAAATGTTTGAGCGCACCCGCGCCGCCCGAGGCAACAAGGGGGATATCGATCCGGTCGCGTACGGCGCGAAGCTGGCGGCAGTCATAGCCTTTTTTCATGCCATCCCGGTTCATGCAGTTAAGGACGATTTCGCCTGCCCCGCGCGCAACGGCTTCTTTCGCCCAATCGAGGGTTCGTCGGCACGTCGCCACGGTTCTGCGCTCGTCGCCGGTGTATTGATACACCCAGTAATCGTCTTCTTCGTCACGGCTATCGATTCCGACGACGACACACTGCCGTCCGAATTCTTTGGCAAGCTCGTCGATCAGACCCGGATTTTCGAGCGCCGGAGAATTGACGGATATTTTATCGGCCCCGCCGGCCAAAAGCGCGCGCGCGTCGTCGACCGCACGAATGCCTCCCGCAACGCAAAACGGTATGTCCAAAACATCCGCACAGCGTTTGACCCATTGACGGTCAACCGTCCGGCCGTCGCTGCTTGCCGTAATGTCGTAAAAGACAATTTCGTCAGCCCCCTCGTTCCGATAATGCCGGGCCAGGGCGATAATGCCGCCGACAACTTCATGTTGACGAAACTGTACGCCCTTAACGACTTGCCCGTCTTTTACATCGAGACAAGGAATGATGCGCTTGGCCAACATGTCTTGGCTTAATCCTCATGCCGCGAGGGCTTTTACCGCTTCCGCCAGGTCAATATGTCCCTCGTAGATCGCTTTTCCGACAATCACACCCGCAACGCCAAGACCGGCCAAAGCCTGCAAATCGGCCTGATCCTTCACGCCGCCTGAAGCCTGGATGTCAAAGTGGGGCCAGCGTTCCCTTAGCGTTTTATAAAGCGATAAATTGGGCCCTTCAAGCATGCCGTCGCGCCCAACGTCTGTGCACAATATGTTCTTTGCGTCGCTCTCGGAATAAAGCGACAAAATATCCCAAAGGGACACTTCGCTGCTCTTCTGCCAACCGTGCGTCAATACATTCGGTTCGCCTTGCTCGTTCAGCCGCACATCGAAAGCCAGCACAATCCGGTCAAAGCCGAAGCGGCTCAAGATTTCCCTAACCTGCAAGGGGTTTCGGATAGCCAGGCTTCCCACGACAACCCTCGCCACGCCGGCCAGCAACAAACGCTCGATATCTTCTTCGCCCCGAATGCCCCCGCCGACCTGAACCTTCAACATCTTCTGGCGGGCAAGAGCTGCGATGATATTAAGCTGTTTGATCTCACCGGCCCGTGCGCCGTCAAGATCGACCACATGCGCCCATTTTGCTCCGGCTTCGGCAAATTTGTGCGCCCGACGAAGGGGATCCGCTTCATAAGCTGTCGCGGCGTTGAAGTCGCCTTGCGTCAAGCGGACGCATTGGCCGTTCTGCAGATCAATGGCGGGCAATAGTTCCATGACGTCACATCCCTAGAAAGTTGCCAAGAAGACGGCTGCCGACTTCGCCCGACCGTTCCGGATGGAACTGACATCCGGCAAAGTTGCGTCCGGCGGCTATGGACGTGAACTCGGACGTGTAACAGGTGCTCGCCACCGTAAGCGCCGTAACTGGCAAAGCATAACTATGAACGAAATAGACGCAAGGGCCATCCTCAACGTTAAGCAATAATGGATGATCGGCCTTTTGGAACTGCAGTTGATTCCATCCCATATGGGGCACCGGCATGCACGGCGCTGTTGACAAAAGAGCGGCCGTCCCCGGTAAAATCCCAAGACAAGGCGTATCTCCGCCTTCTTCCGACTTTTCGAACAAAAGCTGCATACCCAGGCATATGCCTAGAACGGGCTGTGTCAAACCGCGCAAAACATCGACAAGGCCCTTTTGACGAAGCCGGGCCATCGCTGCGGCCGCCGCGCCAACGCCAGGCAATATGACGTGGCTGGCCTGTACGATCGTTTGCGCGCTGGTTGTAACCGTGACTTCAGCGCCAAGCCGCCGCAAGGCCGCCATTACCGACGTCAAATTGGCGACGCCGCTGTCAACGACGGCTATCACAAGACACCTTTTGTCGATGGAAGCGTATCCCCTTCGCGTTTAAACGCGTCGCGCAACGCCCTGCCAAAAGCCTTAAAGCAGGCCTCGATCATGTGATGCGTGTTGTCGCCGCGAACCTCCATGTGAATGGACGCCCCCAACGCCGTGGCAAGCGAGCGAAAGAAGTGCGGCACCATTTCGCTGTCCATATCCCCCGCCTTATTGGCGGGAAACCGGCCTTCAAATGAGCAATGGGGACGCCCTGAGAAATCCACAGCCACGCGCGCCAGTGATTCATCCAGAGGCGCGGTAAAACCAAAACGCGCCAGCCCGCGTTTGTTCCCCAAAGCCTTATGCAAAGCTTCGCCCAGCGCCAAAGCACAATCTTCAATGGTGTGATGCCGGTCAACCGCAAGATCGCCTTCACATCTCAGGGCAAGCCCGAAACCGCCGTGTTGGGCTATCTGACACAGCATGTGATCGAAAAAACCGATTCCCGTTTCAATCTGAAGAAATGCCGGTTCTTCAAGATTGACAACAAGATCGATCCGCGTTTCTTTTGTCGTCCGATGAAGCCCGGCGAAGCGAGGCGAACGCTTTTTTTCTCCCTCAGGAAGAAAAACGCCGAATGCCTCTAAAACCAAATTATTATCTTCCGGCGTTCCCACCGATAAACGGACGGCATTCGGGATTTCCTTGCTTCGGTTGCGTATGCGAATGCCCAGCCGCGTAAAATCGGCCATAAGCTTGACCGGATCGCGAACTTCCATCAGGAGAAAATTTGTTACGCTCGGAAAGATTTTTTTGACTTCGTTTGCCTGATGCAAAAGCCTTTCCAGTCTTTTACGCTCTGCGACGAGCAACCGGCAGCGTTCACGGTTCTGAATCAGGCCATTCGGTCCCAGAGCGTCCAATGCCACGCGGATGCTGCTTTGCGTCAAGGAATAGGGGGCCTGAATCTTCCGCAATGCCCCGATCAGTTCGGGCGCGCCAAACACCAAACCGATGCGTTCGCCGGCCAGCGCATACGCCTTGGACAACGTGCGC
Source organism: Alphaproteobacteria bacterium (assembly GCA_040773965.1). Classification (GTDB taxonomy): domain Bacteria; phylum Pseudomonadota; class Alphaproteobacteria; order UBA9219; family UBA9219; genus JAXGVG01. The sequence goes on from JAXGVG010000015.1 coordinate 8,496, forward strand.
AATAAAACCAGATTTGGCTGTTCTTCCAGGGTTGGCGCAAAGCCTTTGGGCGATTCCGTAAACTCGACATACGCCTCGTCAACGACGATCAAGCTTCGTCCCGCGCGTTCTTCGCACAGGCGCAGAATATCGTTACGGCGCATAAGATGCCCCATGGGCGCGTTCGGCGAGGGAATAAAGATAAGCTTTGTTCTGTCCGTGCAAGCCGCGAGAATCATCGGAACATCAAGCTGCCAATCGTCCTCGGACCTGAGAGGAATCTCTTTGACAGCCGCCCCCTGCAAGCGCGCGCTGACTTCGTACATGCCGTAGGTCGGCGGACAGATAATGACCTCATCCTCGCCCGCACGGCACAACAAGCGAATCAGCAGATCGATTCCCTCGTCGCTGCCCCGGCCTATAAGCAATCGTTCCGGCGCGATGCCATTAAGCATCGCCAAACGCCGCCGAAGCTCGACGGGTTGCGGCTCGGGATAGCGGTTTGATACGCTTTCGATTGCCCGGAATCCAAAAGGTGGCCAGGGATTTTCGTTGGCATCCAGAACCACGCCGACGAAAGCACCGCTTGTTTCCGTGCGCGCCGAACGGTACGCCGCAAAAGCGCGCAGATCGGGCCGTATGATATTCGCGAGCCAGTTCATGGCGCCTCGAGACGGATTGAAACGGCGGCGGCATGGCCGTCAAATCCTTCAGCTTGAGCCAATTCCATAAGCGCAGGCGCAAGGGAAGCCAATCCCTCGCGTGTCAAGGACTGCACCGTCATGCTTTTCATGAAACTCAACACATTGAGGCCGCTATAGGCGCGCGCATAACCGTACGTCGGCAATACATGATTGGTGCCGCTGGCATAGTCCCCGGCGGTCTCCGGCGACCAGGGCCCCATAAATACTGACCCGGCGTTTTGGATTTTTTCGACGAAGAAGAAGGCTTTTTCGATCTGCAAAATAAGATGTTCCGGCGCATAGCGGTTGACAACAAGCAAGGCCGTTTCAAGATCATCCACGACAAGAATGGCGCTGTATCGCAAGGAACCTTGAAGACACTCCTTTCGGCTTAGCAAAGCCGTTTGCCGCACGGTTTCCTCCTGAACGGCCGCTGCGATTCTTTCGTCCATCGTCACGCAAAGCGCCTGCGAATCCGGATTGTGCTCTGCCTGCGCCAATAGATCGGCTGCAACCCAAGCCGGGTTAGCCGTGCTGTCGGCAACAACCATCACTTCGGAGGGTCCGGCAGGCATGTCGATGGCCGCGCCGTCCTGCGCTTGCGCTACTTGCTGCTTGGCCTCGGTCACGTATGCGTTCCCGGGACCAAAGATTTTATCGACTTTCGGCACTGTTTCCGTACCGAACGCCATAGCGGCAACCGCCTGCGCGCCGCCAATGGGCCAAACCTGATCGACGCCGCACATATCGGCAGCAGCCAGAATGACAGGATTGATCGAGCCGTCTTTTCCCGGCGGCGTGCAAAGAAGGCGCGTCCGGCAGCCCGCTAACCGGGCGGGAATCGCCAGCATTAACACGGCCGAAAAATAGGGCGCCGTCCCGCCGGGGACATAAAGCCCCACGCGTTCGATCGGCCGCCAAAGTTGTTCACAAACAACGCCCGGACGGGTCTCAACCCGCACACCTTGAGGCAACTGCGCGCGATGAAAGGCCGTAATGGCGGCAATGGCCTCATCCAGCGCCTTGCGCATTTCGGGGCTCAACGCGTCCGCAGCCGCCTTCAGCTTTGCCCCAGGCACACGCGCGAGAGGCCCGTCATAACCGTCAAAGGTGGACGAAAGCTCCCGCAAGGCCGCATCGCCACCGTACCGCACCTTATCGACAACGCTTTTGACGCTTTCGGCAACACGGCCCGCTTCAATCGCCGCGCGTGACAATACGCGATTCCGGTTTATGTCGTCAAGCTCATGCCAATTAAAAATTTGCATTTCAACAATCCTACGCCATCATTTTTTCTATTGGCAAAACGAGGATCGAACTCGCCCCCGCTTCCTGCAACTGCTCCATCGTTTCCCAGAAAACGGATTCCCGGCACACGGCATGAACGGCCACTTTATCCTTGAAGCCCTGCAACGGCACGATGGTGGGCGACTCCGCGCCAGGAAGAAGCCGGATAATATCCTCAAGCTTCTCGTTGTCCGCGTGCAGCATAATGTACTTGCTGTCTTCGGCCCGCAGCGTGCCAAGCATCCGCGCGCGCAAACGGTGAATGATGGCTTCCTTTTCATCCGGAATCTTTCGCGACGAGCGGATAAGCAGGGCTTCGCTGAACAGGATCGTCGTCAACTCGCGCAGGTTATTTGCCGCCAGCGTCGCCCCCGAGGCGACGGTGTCGCAAATCGCGCCAACAATCTTCAAACGCGGTGCCACCTCAACCGATCCCGTCATTTCAAGCGTCGTGGCGGTTATGCCCTGCTCCCGCAAAAAAACCTGAAGCAGATGAGGATAGGATGTGGCGATGGTCGTCCCTGCAAGGTCGGCCATCGTCTGAATGGGACCTTTCTCGGGCACCGCGACAACCAAACGGCAAACGGAAAAACCAAGACGTTCCAGAATGACCGCGCCGAAATCGGGCGTGCCGTTCTTTTCCTCGGCGAACACGTTCTCGCCAACGATGCCGAGGTCGCAAATGCCGCTGCTGACGAAATGCGGAATATCGTCGTCCCGCACGAGAAGGACGTCGATGGGCAACTCCTTGATCCGGCACAATAATTGTTCCTTGCTGCGCGCCACATGCAACCCGCAGTTCCGCAGAAGATTGAGGCTATCGTCGGCCATGCGGCCGCTTTTTTGCAGAGCGATTCGAACGCGTTCCGTTGACATATCTTGCCCTTGAATAATACTAATGTACTACTATGGTAGTACATTAGTAACACAGCGCCGCGCTCAGCGTCAAGCGCAAAAAGTGCGTATGTTAAGGTTAATAACCGCGTTTAGTGTGTATAATCGGAGGAATCGTCCAGATCGTTGTTTTCAAACGCGCGCATAAACTCCTCAAAATTCGCGAACTTTGCGCCGATCCCCTTCCAAATAAAAGACGTTGAGCTGTCCGTTTCGTTGGTGCCAGCGATAAGGATGTGATGGCTGCGCGCCAATCCGCCTTTTTCAAAGTGAACAATGGTATACCCCGATCCCGTCGCCGCCCAAATAAGACGCATCGCCGGACGCGAGCCTTCAAACATGACGTCGAAGCCTCCCCACTCTTCCGCAGGATCCACCATCCTGCCTTTCCTATCCGTGCAAAGATCAACGACTGGCTTGGGCAACTCCCGGACCGTCTTGATTGTGCGAACGTCGATTATGTTGAGGATGTTCCGCCGGTCTTCGCCCGTCAACTTCGTTATTTCGGCATGGCACGGTCGGCCCGCTCCGGCAAAAGCCAGAACAAGGAAAAAGAAGAGGATTGACTGGAATAGATGCTTCATGTTGCGCCTTTCATGTCAAGATGCCCGGATTTGGTCCGTAGTTGTCACTCTCTATCGTCCCGAAAACTAAATAATCGCCTTGCCCATTTTCTTTTTCGGCACGGCCTGTTTCAGCGCCACGACGCCCGGCAGTTCCTTGCCCTCCATCCACTCCAGAAACGCGCCGCCCGCCGTCGAGACATAGCTGATGCCATGCGTCACGCCCGCGTTGGCCAGCGCCGCCACGGTATCGCCTCCGCCCGCCACCGATAGAAGTTTGCCGCGCTTGGTCAGATCGGCCACGCCGATAGCAACCTCGTTTGTCGCACGGTCGAACGGCGGCGTCTCAAACACGCCAAGAGGCCCGTTCCAGATGGCCGTGCGGCACATTGCGAGATTATCCTTGATTTCGGCCACGGTTTGCGGGCCGAGATCGAAAATCTTCAAATCCGCAGGAACGGCATTCGCCGCCACGGTTTGCGCGGGAGCATCGGCTTTCAGTTCGACCGCCACCATGACATCCCTGGGCAACAGAATGTGGCATCCGCACTTTTCGGCTTCCGTCATGATTCCGCGCGCCGTCTCAAGCATATCCGGCTCAAAGAGCGATTGCCCGACGGCCAGTCCCCTGGCCGCCATAAAAGTGTTCGCCATGCCGCCGCCAAGAACCAGAATATCGACCTTGTTGATGAGATTGTTCAGCAAGTCGAGTTTTGTCGAAATCTTCGAGCCGCCGATCAGAGCCGCCACAGGTTTTTCGGGTTTTTCCAGCGCCTTGCTTAGCGCTTCAAGTTCCTCCTGCATCAAACGTCCTGCGCCTGCGGGTAAAAGCTGCGCCAGCGCCGTCGTCGAGGCATGCGCACGGTGCGCCGCCGCAAACGCATCGTTGACGTAAACGTCGCCAAGCTCGGCCAGAGCCTTGGCGAATTCGGGATCGTTTCCCTCTTCGCCCGGGTAAAAGCGCGTGTTTTCCAGAACGGCGATCTGGCCGTTTTCAAGCTTTGCTATCGCGGCGCTGGCTGACGGTCCGATGCAATCCTCGGCAAAACCGATGGGCTGGCCCCAGATATCCGCCAGCCTTGCCGCGACGGGACGCAGCGAATAGTCCGGATTTTTCTTTCCTTTCGGACGCCCGAAATGGGACAAAAGAACGATGCGCGCCCCCGCCCTGGCCAAATCCTTCAGTGTCGGGATAAGGCGCTCAAGGCGCGTGGCGTCCGTCACGCGGCCGTCTTTCATCGGCACATTGAGATCGGCACGCACAAGAACGGCCTTGCCGCCAACATTCAGATCGTCGAGAGTAAGAAAATCTGCCACGGGTCAACCTGTCGTTTGGGAATGGGACAAAGAACGGAGGCATTTAAATAGGTGACGGCGGTTCTGTCCAGTGCAAGGCGCAAGCTTCAGGATTCGGCCTTTTCCCAAGCCCTCAATTGCCGTCGTCTTTCCTTATGGTCCGGCATGACTTTTTCCAGGCAGCACCAGAAGGCGCGACCATGGTTCTTGTGGCGGATGTGCGCCAGTTCATGCGCCAGCACGTAATCGATCACATCGGGCGACGCCATGATCAGGCGATAGTTGACGCGAATTTCGTTCTTGCTGTTGCAGCTTCCCCAGCGCCTCAAGGGACTTGTCACGATAAGGCGGCCGGGCTTCACGCCCAGGCGCGCGCTCCAGACGGCCAGACGTTCCCTGAATTCCCGCCGGGCCTGTTTTTTGTACCAAAGTTTCAACTCCAGCCGCGCCGCTTCCCGTAACGCCGCGCCTTCCGGACCGGCATCGGGAACGTTAATCGCCATTTCTCCCTCTGCCGCAATGCACACGGTCTGTGCCGCTTCCTTCTGCGTTAGGCGCACTTTATAGGTCTTGCCGAGGTAAGGCGCTTCCGCCCCATCCGCAAAAGTTTGCACGCTTCTTCGGGGCGGGTTTAAGCGCAAACTTTCCAGCCGTTTTCTAATCCATCCGGCCTTTTGCCGAACGAGCCTTTTGATCGCACGCAGGCTCATCCGGACAGGCGCCATGACGCGCACGTCCCCTTCGGGCTGAACCAGTAAGGCTACCGTACGTCTACGCCGGGCGCTCCGGCTGATCGTAATGCTGAAGTCCTTGCGGTATGGCATTCCTTGACCGTCGTCTTGCGGGCTTGCCCCGTTAACCCATTCTGGCCTAAAGTCGGCCCATGGACAAAGCTAAAACGCCCTTGCCGCCCGATATTGCCAAACTGAGCTTCGAGGAGGCGCTCCTTGAGCTTGAAAATCTCGTCAAACAACTTGAAGACGGCAAGGCCAAGCTCGACGATGCCATCGGCGCGTATGAACGCGGCGCTCTTCTCAAACGGCATTGCGAGACCAAGCTTCGCGAAGCCCAGGCCAAAATCGAGCGGATTTCGCTCGATCCGAATGGAAGTCCCTCAACGTCACCTTTCAAAACCTGAACCGTCCGAGCCATCCCATGCCCTCCGTCAGCCCCTCCCTTGCCGCCGCGATGACCCATGCTGCTACGGCCGTCACCGAAGCCCTCGAACGCCTTCTGCCTCATTCCGATTTTGCCGAAAGAAAACTTTTCGATGCCATGCGCTTTGGCGCTTTGGGCGGCGGCAAACGTTTGCGCCCCTTTCTGGTGCTGAACTCGGCCCAATTGTTCGGCGTGCGCGAAGATTGCGCCTTGCGGGCGGCGGCCTCCGTGGAGTGTGTTCATTGTTATTCTCTCGTTCATGACGATTTGCCCGCGATGGACAATGCCGACTTACGCCGCGGCAAACCGACCGCGCACAAACAATTCGACGAAGCGACGGCAATTCTGGCCGGCGACGCGCTGCTGACGATCGCTTTTGAGATTCTGGCCGATCCGCGCACGCACGAAGACCCGAAGGTCCGCTGCAATCTGGTAACGGCGCTGGCCAAGGCTTCGGGCGCCAACGGCATGGTCGGCGGCCAGATGCTGGACCTTGTTGCCGAGACGACGGAACTCGACATCGGCGCCATCACGCGCCTCCAGCGCATGAAAACCGGCGAACTGATCGCCTTTTCGGCCGAAGCGGGCGGCATTCTCGGTAAGGCTTCGACCCAGCATTTAAGCGCGCTTCGCGCCTACGCCCATGATCTTGGTCTCGCGTTCCAGATCATCGACGATCTTCTGGACGCCGAAGGGACGGAGAAAGAAACCGGCAAATCCGTCGGCCGCGACGCTAAAGCGGGCAAGGCGACCTTCGTTACGATCCTCGGCCTCGAACGCGCCCGCCATCAGGCGGAACTGCTTTCCGAGCAAGCCATACGCCACCTGAACGTTTTCGACGGACGCGCCAAAAACCTCGAAGACGTCGCGCGCTTTGTGGTGGACAGGAAAGGTTAACCCGCCCTCGGGATCACGCTTTTTCCCTCCGGCGGCAAGCCGCCGAGCTCGCGCAGAATGCGAATGCGGTCCTTGATGGGTGGATGCGTGTCAAAAAGACTGAACGCGGACGGCGGGTTTTCGACGAACATCTGCCGCACTTCGGACGGCACGTCGCCCAGCATGGCGTTGCCCGAAATTTTTTCCAGCGCCGAAATCATCGCTTCGGGATTTTTGGTCAGCTCCACCGATCCGGCGTCGGCCAGGTACTCGCGCTTGCGCGAAAGCGCGAAACGTATCACAAGCGCCAGCACATACCCTACCCACAGCAAAACCGCCGCAACGATCATCAACACGGCCGTCCCACGTCCCCGGCGGTCGCCGCGGCCGTAAGAAGCATAACGCAGTCCGCGCCACATCATCTGCGCCAAAAAGGAAATCATCCCCGTAAAAACGACCGCCACGACCAAAAGCCGAACGTCGCGGTTCATGATATGCGTCAATTCATGCGCCAGAACGGCTTCAAGTTCGGCCCTGTCGAGGCGCTCCAGCAAACCGCGCGTGACGGTCACGTTGTAGTTGCCCTCGTTCATCCCGCTCGCGTAGGCGTTCATGACAGGCGTGTCGATAACGTAAAGATTCGGCGTCTTCATCCCACGCGAAATGCATAGATTTTCCAGTAGGTTATACGGCTCCGGCGCCTCGCTGCGCGCCAACGGTTTGGCTCCTGTGGCAGCGCGGATCATGGCGTCGTTGAAAAGATAGCCGAGCAAAACCCACACAACCGCGACGCCCAGCACGATGGGCCAATATTCGTAAACGGCGTAACGCGCCAGATCAAATGGCGTCGCGACGCCGGGGTCGGCGACGCCAAAGCCCATCAACATACCTCGGTCGAGCATGCCTCCCGCATCCGCGTATGCCAGACCCGTGAGATAAAAAATCCCGCCCAGCAGCGCCAGCAACAGCAAAGGAAACGCCGCCAGCAACGCCATCGACTTCAGGTTGTTGTTCCAGCGATAGGTCGAAAGGCCGAGAGCAGGCATAGCCTTCAACCGCCGAAAGAAACTTTTGGCGGCATAGAGGCCGCCGCGCGTTCCTCGCCGTTGAGCGCGAACATCTCGGCTTCCTTAAAGCCGAAGGATCCCGCGATGAGCGCCGCCGGAAACTGTTGAATGGCCGTGTTGTATTCCGCAACGGCATTGTTGAAGAAACGCCGCGCCGCGGCAATCTTGTTCTCAAGATCCGAAAGCTCTTTCTGCAGCTGTATGAAGTTTTCGTTGGCCTTCAACTGCGGATAGTTCTCCGCCACGGCCATCAATTGCATCAACGCGCCGGTCAACGCGCTCTCCGCCTGGCCGCGATCCTTCAACGAACTGGCGCGCATGGCCGAGGCGCGCGTTTCAGCGACCTTCTCGAAAACGCCGCTTTCGTGTTTGGCGTATCCCTTCACCGTCTCCACAAGGTTGGGAATCAGGTCGTGCCGCTGTTTAAGCTGCACGTCGATATCGGCAAAGGCGTTTTTCGTTGTCTGCCGCAGCGCCACCAAACGGTTGTAGATGACGACAAGAAAGAAGGCGGCAAGCGCCAACGCCAGAATGATATAGCCAAGAACGCTCATGGGAAACCTCGCCGTTAAGGTTAAAATGCCTTCCTGTAAATATAGGCATCCATGACCCTCCCGGCAATGCTATGAAGGAGCCATGAAAAGAAACGCTTCTTCACCCGCTCTTTCTTCCCGCGCCGCCGCGCTCGACCTGCTGCAAGCCGTGGTGCGCAAGCGCCAGGCCTTCGACGACGCTCTGGAACGCCACGAAGGCCTGGCCAAACTGGAAAAGCGCGACCGCGCGTTCGTGCACATGCTGGTGGCGACGTCTTTGCGCCGTTTGGGCCAGCTTGACGGCGCGATCAAGGCGTGCCTCGACAAGCCGCAGGAATTGAAGGCCATCGCGAAGGATTTGCTTCGTCTTGGCGCGGCCCAGATTCTGTTTCTGGATACGCCCGCCCACGCGGCCGTGGACACCGTCGTGGAACTGGCTGCCAGCGATAATGCTTCCGCGCCTTACAAAGGCTTGATCAACGCCGTCTTGCGGCGGCTGACGCGCGAAGGCAAGGGGCTTATCGCCAAACAGGACGCCGCGCGCCTCAACACGCCGGACTGGCTGTGGCTGAGCTGGCGGAAGGCCTATGGCGTCGCCCAGGCCCGAAAAATTGCCGAAGCCCATCTTGGCGAGGCGCTCACGGACATTGGCGTTAAAACGGACGCCGCGTCATGGGCAAGAAAACTCGGCGCGCGTTTGCTTCCTACCGGAAGCTTGCGGCTCGACGGCCTGACGCCCGTGACGGAACTGCCGGGTTTTGCGGACGGCGCATGGTGGGTGCAGGACGCGGCGGCGGCCTTGCCGGTCAAGCTGATGGGCGATGTCCGCGGCAGGAAAGTTATCGACCTCTGCGCCGCGCCGGGCGGAAAGACGATGCAATTGGCCGCCCTGGGCGCGCATGTGACCGCCGTCGACCGTTCGGCCGCCCGCCTGAAGCGACTCAACGAAAACCTTTCGCGCGCCCAACTGAAAGCCGACGTCGTGTGCAAAGACGCGCTTGCTTTTGTGCCGGAATCCAAAGCCGGTTTCGTGCTGATCGACGCCCCCTGCTCGACGACCGGCACCATCCGGCGCCACCCGGACGTGTTGCGCCTGAAAAAGCCCGAAGACGCCGCGCGCATGGCGGAACTGCAAGGCAAGCTTCTCGATCACGCGGCCAACAAGATTCTCGCCCCCGGCGGCACACTGGTTTACGCGGTCTGTTCGCTTCAGCCGGAAGAGGCCGAGCGTCAAATCGAAGCGCTTCTCGAACGCCACCCCTCCCTATCCCGGCAACCCGTCCTTCCCGAAGAAATCGGAGGCTGCGCCGACTTTATCACGCCGGCGGGCGACCTCCGCTGCCTGCCCTGCCATTGGCCCGAACACGGCGGAATCGATGGCTTTTACGCGGCGAGGTTGAAAAACGCCTGAAGCCGCCGGTTGCTCCCCGCCGCCGAACTTGATACTTTAATTCCATGCAGCAGCCGATCCGCCTTGCCCCGTCGATCCTGTCCGCCGATTTTGCCCGTCTGGGCGAAGAGGTGCGCGCTATCGACGAAGCGGGCGCCGATTACATCCACGTCGATGTTATGGACGGCCACTTCGTGCCGAACATCACTATCGGACCGGCCGTCGTCAAAGCGCTGCGCCCCTTCAGCGCCAGGCCTTTCGACGTTCATTTGATGATCGCGCCGACCGATCCCTACATCGAAGACTTCGCGAAAGCCGGAGCCGACATCATCACCGTCCACCCCGAAGCCGGGCCGCACCTGCACCGCACCGTTCAGCTGATAAAGGCGCATGGCAAAAAAGCGGGGGTCGCGCTGAATCCCGCCACGCCGGTTTCCGCCGTCGAATTCGTTTTGAACGAAATCGATCTTGTCCTGGTCATGACGGTCAATCCCGGTTTCGGCGGGCAAACGTTTATCGCTTCCCAGCTTGAAAAAATCGGGACTCTCCGACAGATGATCGACGCCTCCGGCCGAACGATCGATCTGGAAGTCGATGGCGGCATCAAGCCGGAAACCGCCAAAAAAACCGTCGCCGCCGGGGCCGACGTTCTTGTCGCGGGCACGGCAAGCTTCAAGGGCGGCGCTTCGGCGTACGCAGACAATCTACTTGCGCTGCGCGGATAGGACGACCGGCGTGGGGATAAAAAGCCCGTGAGAGTTCTTCGCTACCTGAGAAAGAAAACGCAGGCTCTCGTTTACGGCAGCCCGTTTTACCGTGCGCTTCTTGGCCGGGGGAAAAACCCGCCGCATCTTCATCTGATTCTGAACGATTCATGGCCCGGCGACGCCAAGGCGGGACAAGCCATCGCCGCCAGCCCTTCCAGCCCGTTCGAACCGGCCCAGCCGCTCACGCCCGCCAAAAGGAAACCGCTTCTGGCGCACGGATGGCTGCGCGACCTGAAGGCGATGGGCACGGATTCGGCCAAGCGCAAGGCGCGGGCGCTCTTGAAAGACTGGCTGATCAATCGCGACAACTGGGAAGAGGAAAGCTGGGCGCCCGATGTGCTGGGCGAGCGGCTGACAAACTGGATTTCGTTTCATGATTTTTGCGCCGTCCACGCCGACGAGGATCTGGAAGAACGGCTTATCGCAAGCCTGCTGCGGCAGCGGAACCATCTGCTCCGCGTCTTGCCGGCCCCCCTGACGGGCACGGAAGGCCTGCAAGCCATTAAGGGCCTGATCGTCGCGGATCTGAGCCTGAGCAAGGGCCGGAAAGCGCTCGGCCTCGGCCTTGAGCTTTTGCAGCGCCATCTGGCCGCCGAGATTTTGCCCGACGGCGGCCATATCTCGCGCAATCCCGACGCGCAATTGAAGATGCTCCATCATTTGATCGACATCCGCGCGGCTTTGCGGGCCGCCGGGCAGGAAACGCCGCCCGAGCTTCTCACGGCCATCGAGCGGATGGTCCCCGCGCTCAAGCTGTTCCGCCACGGCGACGGAGGCCTCGCGCATTTCAACGGCGGGCATCAGGACAACGGGCTTGAGATGGAAGCGGTCTTGTCCATGGCCGAGGCGCGCGGGCGCGTGCTGCGCCGCCTGCCGCAAACCGGCTACGAGCGCGTCACGGCGGGACGCGCGCTTTTGCTCGTGGACGTCGGCGTTCCGCCGCCGTGGCCTCACGACAAAACGGCCCACGCGGGCTTGCTAAGTTTCGAGTTCAGCGTCGGGCGCGAGCGGCTCATCGTGAACTGCGGCGCGGGTCCCGAAGGCGACGAGGAATGGCGCGCGGCGACGGCCGCCACGGCCGCGCACAGCGCGCTGATTCTCGCCGACACCAACGCGTGCGAAGTCCTGCCGGAAGGGCACATCGGCCATCGGCCAAAGCCCGTCGCCGCCCAGCGCTACGAACAGGACGGCGCCCATTACGTCGAAACGGCTCATGGCGGCTACGAAAGCGGCTTCCATGTCACGCACCACCGCTCCCTTTGCCTCGCGGCGGAAGGCGAAGAACTTCATGGCCGCGACCTTCTCTCCGGCCCGCCGGGACAGGAGTACACGATCCGCTGGCATCTGCATCCGACTGTGCAGGCCTCGCTGGTCCAGGGCGGACAGGCGGCCTTATTGTTGACGCCTTCGGGGCTCGGCTGGCGATTTAGGATCGAATCCGGCATTATGGGCGGCGAACTGAGCCTCGAGTCCAGCGTTTACTGCGGCGGCGGGACCCCTCGCCGCACCTTGCAATTGAAAGTGACAGGCCGTACGGATGAAGACCCGGCCGTCATCGGCTGGATGCTGGTGCGGGAGAAGAAGGGGTGAATCTAGGGATGACCCATCAGGCAAACAGGTCGATACTATTTCGCACGAAGCGATAACGGATCGCTTAATGTGAAAAGCTATCAGCCGTTGTTGAATTGATCTTGCTTAGCTTCGTACTTTATTTCGCTGTAGCGGGTGATGCCGCGTATCGCATCGTTGTAGAGGGCGGCTTCGAAGTCCCTTCTCTTGTAGACGTTGACCAATTCCCAAAGAACTGTTGCAACCCCCACAATAATGCCTAATTCAATTCCCCGTTTTACAAACTGGGGATCACCAAGCGCATAACGCCCGACGGTTTCGCAGATGCCAGCGGCCGCGGCCCAGAAAAGAGCCGGCGTTGTGCCTGTGCGCAACGTTTCAATGGCCGCTTCTTTAAAAAAGTTCAATCTCTGGCCACACTACCCTACACCTGACGACGCATTAACGTATTGAAAAGCATTTAAGATTCTAAAGGAGCCAACTGATTCGCAGGGAGGCTTCGATGGATTTTGTAGGATTGACGAACATAGTGTGGCGAGCGCTGAGCGGGCGTTG
>JAXGVG010000016.1:0-20808 GCA_040773965.1 Alphaproteobacteria bacterium
ATCATAGACATTTATCCTGTTGGCCAAGCCGGGCCAGGGGGTCCTTCCGGGCCTAGAAAAAACGTTCGGGAACGCGAATAATATCCCCCGGCATAACGGCGGCGTCTTCCGGAACGCGCTGTTCCGTTTTGCTGGGATCGCTGGCGTGAACGATGGTTATCCCGCCTGAATCCGCGCGGTAGGTATAGCCGCCCGCCATCGCCACGCCGTTGAGTACCGTCATGCCGTTAACGTAAGCGTAGTTGCCTGGCTTGCTGACTTCGCCGAGAATAAAAAAAGGCCGATAATTGGAAACCTGAACGCTGACGCGTGGATCGCGCAAATACCCCGCTGCAAGTTTATTTTTTACGGATTCCTCGAAATCGCGCACAGTCAATTTGGCGGCATGGACGTCGCCGATCAGGGGCAGCGCCACAACGCCCGTACTGCTTACCTCATAGTCGCCCGACAAATCGTCTTCGCCATAAACGGTCAGGCGAATTCTGTCGCCCGTACCGAGCACATATTCCTGCGCCGAAGAAGGGGGTATTTTCATGGCACCCTCCGGCATGGACCCCGATGTCGAAGAATTTTCCCGGGCTGCCACCGTGGCGTTCATGCGCGCCGGAGCCGGGGGCATTCCCCGGCTATCTGCCGCTTTTGCCGTAAGTGCCCAGCCCAATGCCGCCAAAAAAATGACAACACAAAAAAACAGTCTCTTTTGCATGGCGCCCTAATGTCCTCTTTCGCTTTTCTTTACGTCCGACGGTTCTATCGTCAATTCCCGTTTCCGGCTGAACACCACCGCCGTTCGCAACGGATCAAGAAAGCTTGTCTCGGGCCACTCAAGGCAAACCCAAGGGGTTAACCCCTAAAAAAAATTTACATCTGCACGCCAACGCGCAGACTGACGACATGCTTGTTATAGCCCGCATCTTCCTGATCCGACATGCGGTCGGTCCAGTCATAGATAAAGTCCGAATAAAGGTTGCGGTTGATGTACCAACGCGCCCCTCCGCCCACGGATAGGACGTCGTCTTGCCGTTCCGTCACGCCCTGAAAATCGTCGCGCGAGAAGGACAAATCGGTTTCAAGCAAGACATTGCGCAACAATTCATGCGTCAGCGTCGCGGATCCGCCGGTGACCTTGTAGCTGTTGAAATCGTTGCCGGTCGTTTCCTCGATCGTGCGGTCCATCTCAAGAACAAGGGAAGTCATACCCGTAATGTTCCATTCAAATCGGCCGCCGAACTTGACGCCATCGTTGATTTCGCTTGCGCCGAAATTTTCATAATCCTGAGACATCCAGCCGACAAACAGATCCGCCGATGTAATGCCGCCGAAATCGGCTGTCGTGCCGACCGCGACTTCATACCCTTCCGACTCGTGCTCGTCATTGTGGTCGTAGTTGCGCCAGTTATAGGCGCCCCTCAGATAGGGTTTAAAGTTTTCCGTCAGGTCATAGGTCACCCGGCTTCCGGCCACATGTTCCGCGCGGTCGCGACCGCTTTGGTCGATAGGACCGGCCGACGACGGCGTCTCGTTATAGTCGTAGCGCGTCAGATTGTAGTCCGCGCCAAGCTTGATTTTGCCCGGTCCGCGAAAAGCGGAAAGGCCGCCCTTGGCGACATCGAATGTCGTCGGTTCGCTGCCGCCTATGGCGTTCGGCGACGACCGGGGTTCGGCCAGGTGCTGGAATCCGCCGCGCGCCATAAGCCACGTCTGGGCCATAACGTCGTAACGTCCCTGCACTTCCGTCACATAATTGTTGAAGTTCTCGTCCGCTTTGTCGGCGTAGAAATTAATGTCGCCAAACGTCGTCATGGAAACGGCATGACGGTTCCAGTTGGAAAACGCGCTGAGCGTTGGGCGTAAATTGAAAATGCCGTCGTCGACTTCCCCGGAAGGAGTCGCGTAGATGTTGGAATCATACGCCCCGCCCAGCTCGACCGACGGGAAAAGCTCGAACGTTCCGAGCGTTAGGGGCACAGGATCGTAATCGGGCCGGGGATGCTGAAGCACGGACTGTGCGCGAAGCGGCCTGTCCTCCGGCTGAACCGGAGCGCCAAGAACGACCGTACTGTCAGGATTGAGACGTCCTCCAAACATGCCTTCGGGGCCATAGGCTTTGGCCGGATGGACAAAACAAGCCATCGTCACAATTAAACCAAAGACTGCGGGGCCAATCCTCTTCAGGCAAACAGACATCGGGAAACTCCTCATCTTTGAACAGTTGACGAAAAACGAAAGAACTTCGTTTTTAATGGCAATGACAAACGGACGAACTTCAAACCCTTTGCTTAGTCGGGACTTCCCTCCTCACGCGGGGGAGGGTTGATCGGCGGCGGTTGAATGTGCGGCGGAATGCGCGGCGGCGAAAAACGCGGGCGTTGTGCCAACAAAGCGGTTTCGCCTTCCTGACATTGAGCGCTTTGCGCCTGAATCTGGGCGACAAGCTGAGGATCGATGGCCAGAATCGCAGGCACCTGAGCGATCGTTTCGGCGCCATTCATAACCGACGCCATGGCTTCGGCCGCGGCCGCTTTTTTGGGATCGGCCGGCGTTTTGACCTGTCCTGAATCGTCGCTCGCGGAAGGGTTGCAGATCAGAAGCGCTTTATCCGCGATTAACTTGATAAGAAATTTCACATCGTCGACAACGCCCCCCGCGCCGGACGGCGTAATATGCGGCGAAAGCGTCGACGCCGCCGTCATGGCCAGCGAAGCGCGTTCGGGATCGTCGCTGACGACATCCTGCACAAGTTTCAAAAGAGAACGTTCGGCCTGATCCGCCGTGGAGGGATTGCTGTTAACAAGCGTTTGTACTCTTTTAAAATCCCCATTCTTAATGGCTTCGTTAATTTGGTCCACAACGTTCGCCGCGTTGACGTTCGAACTTGCCAGTAAGAGGCCAAGCGCGATAACCATAAATTTCAGAACTTTGTGCATAGATGCCTCCGCCACTTAATAAAATCGCTATCAGCGAATTCTATACGTGAAAGAAGGTATATTAGCCAGATTTTTTCTTGGTGAAAAAACTTTCATCCCCCATCGCCACATTATTTTTCATTAAATATCATATGGTTAAAGCGACGCCTTTCGAAGCTCATCCTTTAAGCTTTTGGAAAGTGTTGCCTGCGCGCCATCGGCACAGCAAAATAACCCTTGAAAATCAAAGGGGAAAGGCAGATGCGCCCGAGTCGTTGTTTAAAGAGGGGGCGAGTCAGAGCCCCGCCGGTTTCTTGTTAAAACGCGGCGGTCTGGGCAAGGTACGTGCCGGTACCATAGTTGGAGCAACTCGCAACGCGCTGAATCCAGGCCGCGTTAACGAATGAACCATGACCTCTTTGATTCAGCCATTTGTTTTGCAAGGTATAAGCTTGGGTTTCTTGCGCATTCGGGCACGGCCAGTAAACGCCTTTCATATAGCGTTGGGCATGATGAACAAGCTCATGAACAAGCAGGCTTAGCTGAAAGGGGTCTTCAGGATCCCATCTTTGATCGTCCATAAAGACTATGCCGGGAATATAGGCTGACTCCGGGCGACCTTCAAAATTTCGGTTCATGCGTCTCACAACGCCATAAACACGTTCGTGGTCGGCAATAACCTGAGGCAAAACGGGAACGCTTACGCCCGTTTCGCGTTCAACCCAAGCCATAAGCGGTTCAACGATTGCCGCAGATACAAGTCCTCCCGGACCTAGTTTCAATGGATCGACGGCAGGCTTTTCAAAAGGCGTCGTCTCGTCAGGCGGCAACGGCGTTAAAACCGGAGGCGCATAAACCGCGTTCACGATGGGGGACGGCAAGAGCCTGATATCCTGTTCCCCGCTTTCAGGCTCAACAATAACCGGTTCCGCAGGGGATAACGGCTCGACATCTTCCTGCGGGGACGTGTTGCCAATAACTTCTGAAGACATCCCTTCTTCATCATCGAGCGTATTTTCCTGAATGACGTTTCCGGAAGGAGGCAAAACGACAGGTTTGCGCACCCACAGATTCCCGCCTAGATCCATGGGCGACAATACGGCAACGATTATCGGCTTTTCGTTATCCACTTCCGGCTCGGGCGCATAGCCAATCGCATGAGAGGTTGTCGGCTCTGAGTCAAAGACAAGAATCTCGGCCTGTGCCAAAAAGGGCAGCCCGCATAAAAAGGCACAAAAACCCAATATCCGAAAAAATGCTTTCATTGAAATCACCACGACTATGCGTAATGATTTCAGGGTAACCGAATAGCCCTAAATGGCCCTTAATTATTGATATAATTGGATTTTTTAAAAATTAGGACAAATTGTCGCAATCGAGCAATTGCGCCAAATTTCAACAATTATTTTCATGCGCCGAATTACTTTCATGATTTTTTTTCCCGGAGCTCCGAACATACCGCCAGCGCCACATCAAAAGGAAAGAAGAGGACACAAGGGAACCATAGCCTATGCCTATAAAGCCGAAGAAATAGACAAACAAGGCCGGACAGCCAAAAGCCGGAAGAAGGAAAAGAAGGTTGCCGAGCCAAATGGCCCGATCCTCGTGCCTCGCAAAAAGAATGTAATAAAGCGTCTCCGCGTTCGAACGCATCCACGTTCCGGCCAACAGCCATATGAGTGTCGGCGTTTCCCGAGCCAGCTCGGGTCTTTTGAACAGATAGCCCAGCATCGGAACGCCCACCCCGATACCTATGGCTATAACGGCGGAAAATACGGCAACGTACCAGCCTGTCTGTTTCGCTTCGCGAATAAACCCCGCCTGATCGTTATCGCGGTGAAGAACGATAAGGCGCGGATAAGAAAAAGACAAAACGCCGCTCAGGATAAGCGTGTGAAGGGCCGATGTAAAAGAGATATAGAACGTCGAAATCCCTACATAATCCAGACCGAGAAAATGCATAACGATAAACCGGTCGATATAATAACCGGCCGTCACGCCCAGAGTGCCAAGCCAGATAAAAAAGCATTTGCGGATGCCGTTTCGGATCCATTTCCAGTCTATCGCCGTGCGCAGCATCGCGGCCCAGGGCATCCTCCACCAAAGAGCGAGGGCGACGGCCAAGCTCAGAAGGGCTCCGGCCAGCCAACAGGCCAGAATCATATCGACGGTGCGCAACGAAGGCACGGCCACCCCGATTCCTACGACGGCAAAAACCCACAAAGCGGCACGGATGAAAAACAACACATTGGCCAAAAGAGGACGGCCCAGGGAAACGACATTGCTGTGAACGACTCCCGCGTAGCTCTCTACGACGGATAGCGTGAAAATATAAAAAATTGCCCGCTCATTGCCCGGATTGCCCCAATTTATGACGATCGCCGGGATCAAGATGACAAACAGAACGACGTAATTGAAGAAATAAAAAACGGCCTGATCGCGCATTTTGCATAACGCTTCAAGCGGCGTGCTGCCAACGAGATCGCGCGACACGACGTAATCCAGACGAACGCCCAGCAAGGCCGTGGCGATCATGACGACCCCAAAGACCAGGCCGTACGCGCCCATGTCCGCCAGGCTTAGATAGCGCCCCATGTACAACATGAGCGCGAGCTTCGTGACAAGCGTCGCCATACGCAGGCCCACGTTCAACATCGGCGCGACGGCGGATGCTTTCACGTTTGACATGAAGACCTGTTTTCCCGGGAGGGTATAACGCGGGCCGGCACGCCTACGGCTGTGGCATTATCGGGAACGTTTTGCGTGACCACGGCATTGGCGCCGACCTGAACCCCCTTTCCTAATTCGATTCCTCCCAAAACAACGGCCCCGGCATTGATGACGACGTCATCGCCGATCACGGGGTAATTGTTCGGATCGAGCGGATCGTCGTAGCGGTAGCGTCCTCCGATCGTGACGTTCTGGAGAATGGTGGCATTCGCGCCAATGCGCGGCAGGCCGATAACGATTCCGGCCGGGTGCGGAAGGAAAAGACCGGGCCCTATGCTGGCCCTGGGATGAATTTCACAGCCGTTCACAAAAGCGTTCAGCCGCGCGATCAGCTTGCCAACGACCCAACCGGCCCTCCCCTTGCGCGCAAAAAAGGACGACGCCCTGAATAAAAACACGGCCAGGAAACCCGGACACACGACAAGATAGGCAAGCAATATTGCCAGCCCCTGACGGCTGAGCTTGAGCGCCTGAAAATCGGCGCGGACGATCTGGCAAAAACCTTTGCTCATAGCACTTTTATTGACGCGCGCTATCGCCGAACAAGCCTCTTCTGCCGCCGGTCCTTTCTCAAAATAAAGTTCATAAGGCGTAAAAAAACGATCCAGAAAATAGGGCCTGAGCTTGCGCCATCCCGGTTCGCCGGTCAAATTCTGATGTTGGGAGCGATGCGCGTTCATGGCCTCCCTCTTGACCGGAAGAACCCCGCGGGCGTCCACGCGCCTGAGCCTTAACAAACGCCGTGGACGCAACAGGTGCCAGAGAGCGACGCGGGGCCAAAACCAGAGAGGGTATTCGTAAACAGGGCAGTTTATGGCCCCCGTTTTCCAGAGTGTGTTTATGGCCTCCGCAACGGCCCTGTGATCGGGATGCCTGTCCAGATCGTAAGGAGAAAAGATCCGTTGCGGCGCGAACGAGCCGATCCGCTGACAGAGCAAGTCGCGAATTTCATCTATTTTTTTGTCGGCCTCGCCATCGATAAAGCAGAGAAATTCCACATGATCCGCATCGACCCCCAGCACCTTGCAGGCGTTTTTGGCTTCTTCACAGCGGATGTTTACCAATTCTTCGGGCGTAATAATAACGGACCTGGTCGACGCCCGTCCGTCCGTGACAAAAACAATCCGAACGGGCTTACCGGCCTGACGCAACCGCGCGACCGTCGCGCCGCAACCCAGTGTTTCATCGTCGGGATGGGGCGCTATAATAAGGCTTGGGCCCTCACACGCCTCGATGGAAAGTTCTTTGGACCATAAATAAAAAAAATGCCAAAGAAACATTGAAACGCGCGTTTCGACGTAACTGAGAATATTGAACAGTGGTCGCAATAATTCCCGCATTATAATGCTTTCTCTCCCGAACCTGTTCCGGCCGGCGCCGTTACCTGACGCTCTTTCAGGCTCTTTCGTTCAAGAAACCGGACATAGCGTATCTCATAAACCAGAAAGACCGGCAAAAGATACAACAAGCAACTGCTGAAATGCCGGAAATAGCTTCCGAAATCGGGCTCAAACAAAAGCAGAACGGACACGTGCGCCGCAAAAAGCAACGGCAAGAGACGCAAAGAGCCCCTCAACCGCGCAATTCCGCCTATCGTGAGCCAGCCGTAAAAAAGAACGTTTAAGAACATCAGAACTTCCTTGGACGTAAGGTGCTTCAGAAAAGGAAAATTGAGCACCGTAAAAGCGTACCCGTAATTTCCCAGAAAACGTCCCAGGCTGTCCGGCGTAAAGGGGTTGAAAAAGTAGGTCCGGATAGCGTTCCCGGCGCCGCCGGTAACGGCCCAGAAATTCACTTCGTCGCGCGTCCCCTGCAAAGCCGAGAAAACGTTGTCGGGCAACAGCAACAACATCGCCAAACCCGCCAACAGATATAGCCCGCGCATAGCAGGCGGCGTTTTAACGACGGCGATAAAAGCAAGAAAAGCCGCGAGAATGATCAGGTAGTACCCGCGAAGAAAGAACCCATAAAGTCCGTAAAGCGCAACGATGGCCAGAAGCGGCCACCACTCCTTCCGTGCCCGGCCAATAATGCGAACGATAATCAGAGACATGGCGAGAATGATCGTTTCCTTGGTGGGCGCCTGCAGATTGAAGAAAACGAACGGCAGAAGAATGGGTATCAGGATCGCCATGCCGCGAAAAGTGCGCGCGCTGCTTGCCGCGAGATATAAAACCCATCCGTCGAAAAGACCGACCAGAATATGCGTGAACGACAGCGGCAGCATGGCGTAAATCGCCGCCGTCACTGCGTAGGCGCCGATCCCGCCTTCCTTAAGCCCCAGGGCTATGTCCTGAATCTCTCTGGCGTCGGCAAGAGCTTTTTCCGGGAAGAAATCGCGAAAGAAAAAATAAAGAGCCCAATAGCCCAACGTCCATGCAACCGCGTAAAGGCGGATAAGCGTCGGTGAAGGAGAGGAAAAAAACATAAAAAACCGGCCTATAAAGCGCGCGCAAGGCCTTCTTTCCTGCCATTTTCGTTGAAAATATGCAACGAAATGTTATTGGCGAACCGTTTCGTTAATGATAACAATCGGCCGGTGAGAGAACGAACCGGTACAGGGATCCATGACCCATTCGCCACGCCCCGTCGCCCTTTATACTTACGACCTTGACGGCGGCGGCGCCGAAAAATACACCGTCCAGCTGGCCAACGGCCTTATCAAAAAAAAGTGTCCTGTCGATCTTCTCGTGCAGACCGGCCTCGACAAAAGCCCCTACCTTGGGGACATTCACCCTTCGGTGCGGCAGATAGAAATCAACACGCAATCGCCCTTCAAAGCCGTCCGTTTTCTCTACGCCTATTTCAAAAACCAAAAACCCCGCGTCTTGTTCGGCGTGCAACAAAAACCTTCTCTTGTCGCCATCGTCGCCGCTTTTTTTGCCGGATACAGGAACGTCGTCCCGACGATGCATATTCATATGCATTCCTACACAACCGTCGATCACCGGTTAAGGCGCAACGTACTGCGTCTTCTTGTGGCGTTTTTTTACCGCCTTGTCCGCCTATCGGTCGCGGTCTCCACCGACGCCGGAGCGGCCATGCAGGATTGGGTGGGACGGAAAGCCAAAATCAGGGTTATCCCTAACGGCTTCGATCTTGACGAACTTCGTCAACGCGTCGCCGAACCCGTCGATTTTCCGTGGTTGGCATGCAAAGAATTGCCTGTCTTTATCGGTTGCGGCCGACTTGTTCCCCAGAAAGGATTCGATGTTCTTATTGAAGCCTTTGCGCGGCTGAGAACAACGGAACCCGCGCGCCTGATTATCCTTGGCGAAGGCGAATTGCGCGACGATTTGAACAAACAGGTTGCCCGGCTTGGGATTGAAGGCGATGTGGCCATGCCCGGTTTTGTCACAAATCCGCTTGCCTGGTTTGCGCGAAGCGACGCTTTCGTTCTTTCTTCCCGCACGGAGGGGTTCGGTATCGTGCTTGTCGAAGCCCTTCTTTCCGGCACACAAATCGTCAGCACCGACTGCCCGTCGGGGCCAACCGAGATTCTCAGGAACGGCGCTTACGGGCAACTTGTGCCCGTCGACGACGTTCCGGCCATGGCGGAGGCTATGAAAAAGGTCATAAAGGACAAACAGGACCGTACAGTCCTTTCTTCCGAAATTCGATCCTACATCGATGAACATTATTCTCTCGACGGCATGGTCGAAGCCTACCTTTCCATTGTCGAGGAGCTGTCCCCGTGAAGCTCTTATCCTTCGGACCCTGGTTTTTCGTTTTATTTCTGGCCCTTCCCCGTTTGGGATTCGCCTCGCCCCATTATGGAAACAGCAACCCCGTTTTCGGGGATAACTTCGGCGTTAACATCAAGATAGCCCGCATCACCGAAACCGAGATCGGGCAAATCGCCAAACTCGGCATTCGCAGCGTCCGGACCGGCATCGACTGGCATGAAGTCGAACGCGAAGCCGGTCATTACCGGTGGAATTTGCCTCTTCCGCGCGACCGGGAGGCCGACGATTTCAACCAAAGAAAAACCTTTACTTACGACGAAATGATGGAAAGGTTTCACCGGCATGGTTTGCACGTCTCCGTCGTTCTTGGGGAAGGCAACACGCTCTACACAGGGCCCGCCGTCTCCATTCCGTGGTTCGGCACGACAATAGAGGCGCCGCCGGCGCCCCGAACGGCTGAAGCCATCCGCGCTTTTGCCGCTTTTACCGCCGCCACGGCTTCGCACTACAGCGGCCTGTACGGAACCGGCGCCTTAACATGGCTCATCTGGAACGAGCCCGATTTCGATTTCAACTATCCCCCCAAAACCGATGGGGCCGTTGTCGGAAAACTTGTCGAAACCGCTTGCCGTAAAATCAAGTACGCCGTGCCCGGCGCGCGCGTTATGGGGCCGTCTTTATCCGTCTCGAGCGAAGGGCATTTTCACTACGCCTTCATCAGGGACCTCTTCGCCATCGCCAATCCCCTGCGCTGCCTCGACGGGTTCACCCTCCACCCCTACCGTCCCGGTCCGCCCGAGTCCGCGCCCGCCGATTACATCGGCATGGAAGCCTTTCTCTCGCCATGGCAGCCCGCCAATCCCGTTCCCATTGCCGTCGACGAATGGGGCGTCACGACGTCCTTCAGCTCCATCCGGTCTCCGTCGCTCTGGTGGCGAAGCTATACCGAAGAGGAACAGGCCGCGCTGCAATTGCGCATGTACCTTGTCAATCTGGCTTTCGGAATTCCTTATACCGCCATCTACGAATGGCGCGACAGCGGGGCCAATCCGGACGAACCGGAAGACAATTACGGCATGACGGCTTTCGATGGCCGTGAAAAACCGGCGATCCGGATGCTCCGCCATGTTTGGCCGCGCCTGTCGGGACGCGCCGTCCGTGCTGAAACCAAGCTTGCCGGTTGCGACGATCGCGTTCATGCGTTTCGTTTTGCCGATCCTTTTCAAAGAGAAAGCGACATTTGGATGGCATGGACGGAAGGCGTCAGCAAACATTTGACCGTTGACGAAGGCTATAAATCGGCGACGGATATTTTCGGCCAGCCTGTCGCGCCCATTGACCGGCAGGAAGAAAGGCTTCTGCCTATCGGCGGCATTCCTATAATGCTTTTCTTTGACAATGCGAACAGCCCCGCGCCGGGTTGTCGGGATTAAGACGCCAGAAGTTCCCGGTAAAGGGCTTGGGTTTCCGCAATCGTTCTTTCAACGCCAAACCGGCGCGCATGCTCCCGCGCCTCCGCCGGAATTTGGCGTCGCTCGTCGAGACTTCGTCCAGCCAGCTTCATCACGGCTATAGCCAGATTTTCAGGCAGAAAATCGGCCACGTATCCCGTTTTTCCCTCAACCACGGCTTCGTCGGCTATGCCAACCGGCGTTGTGACAATTGGCACGCCCGCATCCAGGGCCTCCGGAAAAATCAGGGCATAGGATTCGTAATCGCTTGTGCCCAACAGCGCATCGAACGCCGGCATCAGGTCGCGCGCGTTGAATCCCGCATAAAATCGGGCGCGGCCCGTCAGCCTGTAACGCGCCAGCGCCATCATGACCTCATGCCGCAAAGGACCGTCGCCAACGATGGCAAGCTGCATGTCCGCGCGCTGCGCCGCGAGAATACGGAAGGTTTCAACGAGCCGAAGCGGGTTTTTCTGGGCTGCGAGACGCCCAACGAATCCGATCACAAAATCGTGGGGAACGTATCCCATCAGGGCGCGCGCCGCGTCGCGGTCTGCCGGATAAGCGAGACGAATGCCGTTGGGAATCATCCTGACCTTTTTCCTGTCGAGGCCAAGATATTCAAGCGCGTGTTTTTCTTCCTGCGGCGATACCGTAACGACGGCGTCGCAAAAGCGGCTTAAAAACTTTTCTATCAGGCCAAAAAGGCGCGATCCTCCCGGCGTCATCGTAATAAAGGCATGGGGCGTATAGACCTGTCTGGCGCCCGGCAGGCATATCCCGGCCAGCCGCGCCAGGGCCCCCGCTTTGGAGCTGTGGCTATGAATAATGTCGAAAGGCCCTTCTTCTTTGAGCAACTTGTACAGTTTCCACAAGGACACCATGTCGCGCGGCCCGACGGCGCGGCGCACAGGCAGCGTTCTTACGCGCAACGAAGGAATTTCCTTTATGGCCGCAAGAAAAAACGAATCCGCCCGCAACGGCGAATAAACAAGCGTGACCTCGTCCCCTTGCCGAATCTGGCCCCGGATCAAATCGGCCATGACTTGCGCGCTGCCGCCCGAAGAGGTCTCGATCACATGGCACAGGCGCATCGAAAGTCCTTTCATGTCTCCGCTCTATTGCGGAGATAACGGCCCCTTTTCCCGCAGGGCCCGGGTCGATTCACGAATTAAACAGGTTTCAAAAGCATGATAACCCGTCGAGGAGAAAACATCCCATCCTATGGTGTCCTTTACGGTAAAAAATATGCCGCCGAAAACAATGGACGACATCAGCCATGCGACGGCAAAGAAAACGATCAGAAACGCTTTCCGCATTGAGGGCAATCCTTTTCAGGGGAAGAGGTTCAGTACGCGCCCGTGCGCTTGAGAATCACAGGCACCGTCTTACACAAAATGGCGACATCGTGCCACAAGGACCAGTTGCGCACGTACCAGCTGTCCATTTTGACCCGCTGCGCATAGGAAACGTCGTTGCGGCCGCTGACCTGCCACAGGCCGGTAATGCCCGGCCTGACGCGGTAGTAGTGCAGAATATCGCTGTTGTATTTGTCAATCTCGCCAACAACGATGGGGCGCGGACCGACAAGACTCATGTCGCCGCGCAACACGTTCAGAAGCTGGGGCAGCTCGTCAAGGCTCGTTCGCCGCAAGATGGCGCCCGGACGCGTAATGCGCGGATCGTTTTGCAGCTTCCAGTCCCTTTGCCACTCGGCGTTGGCCGCCGGGTTTTCGGAAAGATATTTTTTAAGCACGCTGTCGCCGCCCTTGACCATCGAACGGAACTTAAGGCACGAAAACACTTTCCCGTTCAGTCCAAGCCTCTTGTGGCCGAAGAACACGGGCCCGCCATCCAGCTTGACAAGCATGGCTATCAGAAGGAAGACGGGGCTTAAGACGACAAGCGCCGAACCGGAAACGAAAATATCGAAGCTTCTTTTGATGAAACGCGGCAACGGCTGTTCAAGGCCGCTGCTGTGCGTAAGCAGCATGACTTCGTGATTGAAAAAATAATGCGACGTCATGCCCTGAACCGGCAAATGACGCAGGGGAGGGCAAATCGAAAAAGGCACGTTTTCGCGCATCAGCTGCGCCAAAGGCAATTCGGCCTTGGCCAGATCCTGGCCGTCGAGGGCAATCACCACATAATCCGCTTCGTAATGCGCGCACAAGCCTTCCCACGACTCGCCCGCCTGGGCGAAAGCCCGGGGAAGATCCTTGATTCGCGCCTTGATCTCAAAACCAAGCCCTGTTTCGGAACGAAGCGCCGCGCGCGCGTCTTCGGCCGTCGCGCCGCCGCCGATCAAAAGAACCGGAACCTGCCAAAGTCCCCGGCGGCGCTGGAGGGCTCGGCAGCCTTGCCGCAAAAGCACAACGCACATGCCCGAAAACATCCAACTGGACATGAGCCATAAACGCGAAAAATCTTCCTTGACGGCGAACTGCAAAAACCCGTCGATGATCATGGCAAAGACAAGCGTCTCCGCGACCTTTTTCGTTTCCTGCCAAAAAGGCATGCGCACGCGGTAATGACCGGCGTTCTCGAACCAAAGAACGACGCCCGCCGCGAGAAGAGGAAGCCGCCACCAGATCAGGCTTCCGTATTCCATCATGGTGTCGGAAAGCAAACGATTGAAGAAACCCTCGTTGATGGCCGCCGCGAGTCCCCATGCGCAAAAAAAGCCCGTCATGAGCGCCAGAACATCCACCGCCATAAACCAGCGAAGCGGTTTGGCGATGTCTTGCCGTACCCTTTGATGCTTGAAAAGTCTGCCGGCCGACGCCTCGTCGCGTTGCGCTTCGGCCAGAAGAGCGGCGAGGCGTTCCACCGGCCCTTTGAGTGAAGGCGGAGGAAGAGTCGTTCCCGGCTTTATTTCTGTTGTCTTTAATTTGCGCGTGGCTGTTTTATCGAGCGAAGCCATAAAAATATTTCCTCTTCCGATCTCAAAAGTCTTTAACCATATTTCTTAACTTCTTGAGAGGCCCTTCGCCCTATCTATACCAAAAGACATGGTTAATTTCTAGGTAAGGAATAGTTTCATGGCGCTTCTTCTTTTCGGGGCGTTGCCGGTCCCATCGGACCGGTTTGCCTTTTCCCGCAAAATTCCCTAAGAATGCAGTAGAATAACGCCAGTTATATTGACGGAAAACGAATCCTTATGTCGTCATCGAAACGTCGCCGCCGCAACAGGCAATCGAACCCGAACGGAAACCCGCTCGCATTGCCTGGGGAATCGGCGCCCGAGTCTGCCGCTGCGGAGCCCATTGTTAGTGCGGCCGATCATACGCCTGCGCCCGAACCAACAACTCCCGCCGGGCCACAGCCCCGGGCGTCTTCCTATGAGTTTGAAAGAATTGGGGATATTCTCCGCCGGGCGCGCGAAAGGCGCGGCGAGGATCTCGATTTCATATCGGATTATTTGCGTATCCGTCCCGGTTTTCTGGCCGCTTTGGAAGACAGCCGGTACGAGGAATTTCCCGCCGACGCCTACGTAATCGGGTTCCTTCGTTCCTATGCCATTTATCTTGGTCTGGACGGAAGGGCCGCCATCGATCACTACCGGCACGAAATGGCAGGCCGCCGCCGACGTCCCACACTCAATATGCCGCAGCCCATTTACGAAGGCCGCGCACCGACTGTTTTCATCCTTATCGGCGCTGCCATTGCGGCCATACTCATTTATGTTCTGTGGTACAGCCTTTCCTCATCCGACAGGACCGACGTCGCCGCGATGCCGGCATTGCCCCGGCAGACGGCCACGATTGTCGCAACGGCCTCTCCTGCCGATCCCGGCCTTCTCCCGGCCCTCACCGCTACGCCGGCGGATGCCGCCGCGTCTATCGAAACAACGCCGCCCCCCGCCGTCCCGGCTGTTTCCGGGACAGTTCCGGCCCCTGCCACGGCCCCGGACTCAACCGAATTGCCAGACGCCACGGCCTCACCCGCCGCTACAGCCCCCGAAAAGCCTAAAGCACCGGTTTTCGGCGACAAAAAAAACCAAAATCCGCGCATTGTCGTGCAAGCGGATAGCGAAAGCTGGATCATGATCGCCGATAACCTTGGCAATACGGTGTTCGACCGGATTCTCAAGCCGGGCGAAAGCTATATTGTGCCGAATATCAAGGGGTTGACGCTGACAACCGGGAACGCGAACGGCCTTATTCTTAAAGTCGATGGCGTTGAAATTCCACGAATTGTGTCCAGTTCGCGCGTGGTTCGGGCCGTGCCTCTCGATCCCGAACGGCTTAAAGCGGGGCAACAGCCCGGCGAATAATCGCATGTTTGGCGCCCGTTCCGCACGCGTTCGGTGCCCGTTCCGCACATGCAGCGGTCCCGTACAGCGCCCTTTTTCGCGGTTTTGGGGCTCATTCGCGCCCTGAAATTCCCGCCCGTGAAAGCCTTGGCGCGACGTTCCGAACGGGTTTATAAATCGGACCTTCCGTTTCACCTTGCGAGCATGACATGAGCGACGATTCAGCATCCCTGCACACCCTGCGCCCCTGGCGCGCGATCAAGCGCCGCAAGACCCGTCAGATCAAGGTCGGCAACGTGCTTGTGGGCGGCGACGCGCCGATCACGGTGCAGTCGATGACCAATACGCTGACCTCGGACGCCAGGGCGACGATTGAGCAAATCCGCCAGCTTGAAGCGGTGGGGATCGATATTGTCCGTTGCTCGTGCCCGGACGAGGAATCCACCGCCGCGCTCAAGGAAATCGTACGCGCGGCCAAAGTGCCCGTCGTGGCCGACATTCATTTTCACTACAAGCGCGGGATCGAAGCCGCCGAAGCGGGCGCGGCCTGTTTGCGCATCAATCCGGGAAATATCGGATCTCCCGACCGCGTGCGCGAGGTCGTGAAGGCCGCGAAGGATCACGGCTGTTCGATGCGCATCGGCGTGAACGCCGGATCGCTGGAGCA
The DNA here is from genome assembly GCA_040773965.1 of Alphaproteobacteria bacterium. Taxonomy (GTDB): domain Bacteria; phylum Pseudomonadota; class Alphaproteobacteria; order UBA9219; family UBA9219; genus JAXGVG01. The sequence goes on from JAXGVG010000016.1 coordinate 15,696, forward strand.
GGAGTTGCTGGAAAAATACGGCGAGCCTTGCCCCGAAGCGATGGTGGAAAGCGCCATGGGCCACGCACGCATCCTTGAAGACCACGATTTCCGCGATTTCAAGATTAGCGTAAAAGCTTCCGATCCGCTTCTGACCGTTGCGGCTTATCGCGGCCTTGCGACCGCTTGCGATTACCCGCTGCATATCGGCATTACCGAAGCGGGCGGCTTGCGCACCGGCACAGTGAAAAGCGCCATCGGCATGGGCGCGTTGCTGGGATACGGCATCGGCGACACGATCCGCGTTTCGCTTTCCGCCGATCCGGTTGAGGAAGTGCGCGTCGGGTTTGAAATTCTGAAATCGCTTGGCCTTCGAAGCCGTGGCGTAACGATTATTTCCTGCCCCACCTGCGCGCGCCGGCGTTATGACGTGATCAAGACCGTGGCGACGCTGGAAGAACGGCTGGCGAACATCACGACGCCGCTGACCGTTTCGGTTATCGGGTGCGTCGTGAACGGCCCCGGCGAGGCCATGCACACGGATATCGGCATCACCGGCGGCGGCAACAACACGCACCAGATTTATATCGGCGGCCAAGCCGACCACCGCCTGAAAGACGGCGATATCGTCGAGCATATCGTGGAGTTGGTGGAGGCGAGGGTTAAGGAGATTGAGGCGGGGAAAAGAGAAACTTTCAAGAGGAACGGCTGACTGACCGTTATTGATTATGTCCCTTACGGAAACCTTTGCCCGCGTTTTGGCCCGGCACGATGAATTGCGCGACGCTTTGTCGGCGCAAGGGCTGGCGGCCGAGCCGTTCGCCAGGCTGTCCAGGGAGTATGCGGACCTGACGCCCGTGGCCGAGGCCATTTTAGAGCTGCAAAAAGCGCGAAAGGAACAGGCCGGCGCGGAAGCTCTTTTAAGCGATCCCGAGATGCAGGCCGAAGCCCGGCGCGAGATCGAGGCGCTGCGCCAGAAAATTCCGGCGCTTGAAAAGCAGGTGCAGCGCATGTTGCTGCCGAAAGACATTGCCGACGAGCGCAACGCCATTCTTGAAATACGCGCGGGCGCGGGCGGCGACGAGGCCGCGCTTTTCGGCGCGGTATTGTTCGACATGTACCGCAAGTACGCGGCCATTCGCGGCTGGCGGTTCGAGGTCATGGAATTGTCCGAAAACGACCTTGGCGGCCTTAAGGAAGGCACCGCCATGATCAGCGGCAGGGGCGTTTTCGCGCGCCTCAAGTTCGAATCCGGCGTGCACCGGGTCCAGCGCGTGCCGCAGACCGAGGCTTCGGGCCGCGTGCATACCTCCACCGCCACCGTGGCCGTTTTGCCGGAAATGGAGGACGTGGACGTGCAGGTCAACGAGCAGGATTTGCGCGTCGACGTTTACCGCTCGTCCGGCGCGGGCGGCCAGCACGTCAACAAGACGGAAAGCGCCGTGCGCCTTACGCACCTGCCGACGGGCATCGTGGTGGCCATGCAGGACGAGCGGTCGCAGATCAAGAACCGCGCGAAGGCGATGAAAATCCTGCGCGCCCGGCTTTACGAGCGCGAACGCAGCGCCCGCGACGCCGCGCATGCCGCCGCGCGCAAGGAACAGGTGGGCACCGGCGACCGCTCGGAGCGCATCCGCACCTATAACTTTCCGCAGAGCCGCGTAAGCGACCACCGCATCAACCTGACCTTGTACAAGATCAACGAAGTCATTAACGGCACCGCTTTGGACGCGTTTATCGACGCGCTGATTACGGACGACGAGGCGCGGAAGCTGGCGGACCTTGGCGTTCAATGACCGGGACGATGGTCACGCTTTTCGATCTTCTTCGCGCAAGCCAGGACGAACTCGCCGCCGCCGGGGTGGACAATCCCGTGCCGGATTCGCGCCTTTTGATCGCGCATGCGCTGACATGCGGCCGCGCCGATCTATTGACGCAGACGGACCGCGTCTTGTCCGCCGAAGAGGCCGCCGTCATTCAAACGCTCATTTCCCGGCGCGCGGCGCGCGAGCCCGTGTCGCGTATTCTGGGCCTGCGCGAGTTTTGGGGCCTTCCGTTCGGCCTGAACGAAGCGACGCTCGATCCCCGGCCCGACAGCGAGACAGTTATAGAAACGGCGCTGACAGAAGGCAGAAAGCAGGGATCAGGGATCAGAAAAAAGTCAGAGTTTGCTTCTCTGATGCCTGATTCCTGCTTTCTGCCCTCTGTTCTCGATCTCGGCACGGGGTCCGGGTGTTTGTTGCTGGCATTACTGCATGAATGGCCGCAAGCCACAGGCCTTGGCGTGGACATCGCCCCCCGCGCGATCGAACAGGCCCAAATCAACGCGAGGCGTTTGGGGATACAGGACCGCGCGGCGTTTCGCGTCAATGACTGGCTCGACGATATTGAAGAAACCTTCGATGTGATTGTATGCAATCCGCCCTATATCGCCGCCGCCGACATTCCCGCCCTTATGCCCGAAGTGCGTGAGCACGACCCCTTGGCCGCGCTGGACGGCGGCAGGGACGGGCTGGACGCCTATCGCCATCTTATCCCGCTTTTGCCGCAACGGCTGAAGAACGGCGGATGGGCTTTTTTTGAAGCCGGGCAAGGACAGGCGGAAGCCGTTTGCGGCCTGTTCCGGGAGGCCGGTTTCAGGGATATTCGCGCCGCCCGCGACCTTGGCGGGATTGAGCGGTGTGTGGCGGGCTGCTATGGATCCCCGCCTTCGCGGGGATAAGCGTTTTCCAGGCTCGCATTCGCTCGCCAAGAAAGCCGCTTACTTCGCCGCCATCATCGCCTGGGCCGTGTCGGCCATGCGGCAGGAGAAGCCCCATTCGTTATCGTACCACGACATCACGCGCACGAACGTGCCGCCGATCACCTTCACTTCGTTCAGCGCGAAGATGGAGGAATGCGGGTTGTGGTTGAAGTCGATCGACACCAGCGGCTCGTCATAAACGCCCAGAATGCCTTTCAGGGGCCCGTTCGCCGCCGCCGTGATCAGTTTTTTGACCTCGTCGGGCGACGTTTCGCGTTTGGCCACGAACTTTAAATCCACCAGAGAGACGTTCGGCGTCGGCACGCGGATGGCCGTGCCGTCCAGCTTGCCCTTGAGGTCCGGCAGCACCTTGCCCACGGCCTTGGCCGCGCCCGTGGACGTCGGGATCATGCTGACCGCCGCCGCGCGCGCGCGGTGAAGATCCTTATGCGCCGTGTCCACCACGCGCTGGTCGCCCGTGAACGCGTGGATGGTCGTCATGAAGCCGTGCTCGATCCCGATGCCGTTGTGCAGGACATAGGCCACCGGCGCAAGGCAGTTCGTGGTGCACGACGCGTTCGAGACGATGGCGTGCGAGGCCTTCAATTCGTTGTGGTTCACGCCGTAGACGACCGTGATGTCCTCATCCGTCGCGGGCGCGGAGATCAGGATTTTTTTGGCTCCGGCATCGAGGTGCTTGGTTGCGTCGGCGCGCTTGGTGAAACGGCCCGAGCATTCCATCACGATGTCGATGCCCAGATCGCCCCAGCCGAGCTTGGCCGGGTCGGCGCATTGCAGCCCCTTGATCTTGTGGCCGTCGACAACCAGGTCGTTGCCCTCGGTCGCCACCGATTTGTCAAAGCGGCCATGCACGGAATCGTATTTCAGCAGATGCGCGTTCGTCGCGGCGTCGGCAAGGTCGTTCAACGCGACGACTTCGATATCCTTGCGGTCCAGTTCGTACAGAGCCCGCAAAACCAAACGGCCAATACGGCCAAAGCCGTTAATAGCTACGCGTGTTGTCATGTTAGCCTTCCTTTCTATGTCAGACTTTTTGCCGCAGCGATTATCGCGGCCGAGGTAATTCCGAAATGCTTGTACAGCTGACCGGCGGGCGCCGACGCGCCAAAGCCGCTCATGCCGATAAAGACGCCTTTCGCGCCCAGATAACGGTCCCAGCCCATCCGGAGACCCGCTTCAATGGCGATGCAGGGAGCCTTGCCCAACACCGACTGGCGGTAGTCTTCGTCCTGGGCGTCGAACAGTTCCCAGCACGGCATGGAGACAACCGCCGCCGCAATGCCTTCCTTTTTCAAGGCCTCCTGCGCTTCCAGCGCAAGCGTCACCTCGGAGCCCGTCGCCAGCAGAGTCGCCTGCCGTTTGCCTTTCGCTTCGGCCAGAACGTACGCGCCGCGTGACGACAGGTTTTCCGTTCCGTTGCTCCGGACGGCCGGCAGCCCCTGGCGCGACAGGGCCAGAAGGCTCGGCGCGTCCTCGCTTTGCAGCGCCAACTGCCAGCATTCCGCCGTTTCCACGCCGTCGCAGGGGCGGAACACAAGCAAGTTGGGGATCGCGCGCAACGCCGCCAGATGCTCCACCGGCTGGTGCGTCGGGCCGTCTTCGCCGAGGCCGATGCTGTCGTGCGTCATCACGAAGACGACGCGCTGTTTCATCAGCGCCGCAAGGCGAATGGCCGGGCGGCTGTAGTCCGCGAACTGCATGAACGTGCCGCCGTATGGCACGAGGCCGCCGTGCAGCGCCATGCCGTTCATCGCCGCCGCCATCGCATGCTCGCGCACGCCGAAGTGAATGTAACGTCCGTCGTAGTGGTTGGCCGAAAGCGGGCCGTAGCCCTTGACCTGCGTGTTGTTGGAGGGCGTCAGATCGGCCGAGCCCCCGGTCAACTCAGGCATAATGGGCATCAGGGCTTCGAGCACGGTTCCCGACGACTGGCGCGTGGCGTGTTTTGGCTTTTCGTTCGCGATTTTCTGTTTGAGCTGGGTCAGGACCTGGTCCATCGCCGCAGGCAAAACGCCGCGCGTCACGCGGTCGAACTCGGGCCTTTGGGGCGAACGCTGGCGGCGCTTTTCCCATTCAAGCCTTTCGTCCTCCCCGCGCTCGCCCGCTTCCCGCCAGGCTTTCAGCACGTCGTCCGGAATCTCGAACGGCGGCAAATCCCATCCCAGCTTTTTGCGCGCGGCGGCGATTTCTTCCGCCCCCAGGGGCGCGCCGTGGCAGCCGGACGTGCCTTCTTTTTTCGGCGCGCCGTACCCGATGACCGTGCGGCAGGCGATGAGCGAGGGCTTGTACTGGGCGGCAAGCGCCGCTTCGGTGGCGTGGGCGATAGCCTCCGGATCGTGGCCGTCGATGGCCTGGACGTGCCAGCCGTAG
>JAXGVG010000017.1:0-20540 GCA_040773965.1 Alphaproteobacteria bacterium
AGCAGGGTGCCGATGTCGTGCGGGTGCGCGCGCTCCATAACGAAAGACATAATACTTGCCTTGTTCGGCGCGGTGCCGACGATGCGCAAGTCATTGAAGGCGCATAGTCTTTCGGTGGCATAGGCCAGCAAAGACGCTTCATGCTGCGCAATAACATCCATGCCGATGGCTCTGACATACGCGATGGCCGCGCCAAGGCCGATTACTTCCGCAATCGGCGGAGTCCCGGCTTCAAAGCGATACGGGGGCGGCTTATAAATCGTTTCCTTGAAACTTACCGAGTCGATCATGTCGCCGCCGCCTTGATATGGAGGCATGGTTTTCAGGATTTCTTGCTTGCCGTAGAGAACGCCGATGCCGGTGGGGCCGTAAAGTTTGTGGGCGGAGAAAGCGTAGAAATCGGCGTCCAATGACTGCACATCGACGGGCATATGGCTAACTGCCTGGCAGCCGTCGATCAGAACGGGAACGTTTTGCGCGTGGGCAAGCTGCGCGATTTCCCGAACCGGCAAAACCGTGCCCAGCGCGTTCGACACATGCGCGACCGACACCAGTTTTGTGCGCGGCGACAACGCGGCGCGCACGGATTCCAGCGGCACATCGCCTTCGGGCGTGATCGGCGCAACGCGCAGCACGAGCCCGATTTGCTCCTGCAACAACTGCCACGGCACGATGTTCGAATGATGTTCAATTTCCGTAATAAGGACTTCATCGCCCGGCTTAAGAAATTTTCGTCCCCACGTCGCGGCGACAAGATTGATGGCTTCCGTCGCGCCTTTCGTGAAAACAATTTCATCCGCATGCCTGGCGTTGATGAACTGGCGCACAGTTTCCCGGACAGCTTCATACTGATCGGTCGCCCGCATGCTCAGTTCATGAACGCCGCGGTGAATGTTGGCATAGTCGCTCTCGTAAAACCGTTGCATGGCATCCAATACAACGCGCGGTTTCTGGGCACTCGCGCCATTGTCGAAATAAACGAGCGGATAACCGTGAATTTGTTGATTGAGAGCGGGAAAGTCGGCGGCGGCAAGCTTGCCGACATGGGGGGATTCATTCTTTTTCATTGTAACCAATCCTCAACGGCAATACGCGCGGCTTCGCGCAATTCAGGCGATTGAATGTCGTCCGTCAATTCGTTCACAAAAGCTTTGATGAGAAGCGCGCGGGCGGCTTTTTCGCCGATGCCCCGCGAGCGAAGGTAAAACAGGGATGGCTCGTCCAGATCGCCCACGGTATTGCCGTGGGTGCATTTTACATCGTCGGCATAGATTTCTAGCTCCGGTTTGGCGTCCATCGCGGCCTTGTCCGAAAGGAGAAGGGCGCGGTGGAGTTGGTAAGCGTCCGTTTTTTGCGCGTCCTTGTTCACGACGATCTTCCCCTGAAACACGCCACGTGCGTCGTCATCAATGACAGATCTGAATATTTGGCGGCTAGAACAATGTGGCGAGAGGTGAGTTACGCTCGTCGTTGTATCGGCATGTTCGCCGTTCCGCAAAAGCATCGCGCCCCGCAGGGAACATTGAGCTAGTTTGCCCCCTAAGGTTACATCAAGCTCGTTGCGGGTTATTTTTCCGCCGCGAAGCAATGCAAAATTGTCATAAAAGGCGCCTCTGCCAATTTTCGCGTTCGTTTGCGCAAGATGAACCGTCCCTGCGTTGCCTTCCAGAATTTTACCGTGCACCAGTTTCGCCTGGGGGGCCAGATCAATGACGCTTTCGACGATATGCGCCATGGGCGTTGAGCGCAAGTTATACGGTTGGTGCCTTTCGACGAGCGTAAGACGGCCGCTGGCGCCAAGCGATATATGGAGTTTTGTCCGGGTTTCCGTCGGTCCATCGCCTGGCTGGTTCAGAAACAGCATTTCGAGCGGCGCGGTCACAAGGCACATCTGTTCCGGCAAGGTCAGTTTGTATCCTTCGTCCGGCGAGCCTTGCATGAAATCGGCCGGAAGCCCGCTTAAGTGCGACTGCGTCGGCTGCCAGACGCCATTCATAAAGACAATCCTGTGCGGCGTGTCCGGTAAAGGTATCTTCTTTAGGGAAGACAAGGGAGATTCGGAGAAAGAAAGACCTGCCAGCGCTTCAAGGCTGGTGTATTTCCACGCTTCGCGCTCTTGGCGGCTACGTTCGATGACGGCGGCGAGGGACATTACGCTGCCTCTTTTTGCAGGCCGAAAACGCGGTCCGCAATAGCCGGAATTTCGGTCAGGCTGTCGATGAGAAAATCGGGTTTGGCGGCTTTAAGCCGCCTGGTCGAGCAGACGCCGTCCGTAATGGCGATGGATACAAGCCCATGTTCTTTAGCTATATCGATTTCTTCTTCGGTATCGCCGACGATGATGGCGCGGGAAATTCGGCGCTCGTTCAGGTAACGATTAAGCCTCTCTCCCTTGTTCCGTTTGACAAAAGCAGGACCCGGCGCGTCGTTGGCAAGAAGCGCCGTAAAACAGTCATGGACATCGAGCCTTTGAATATGGCTCGCAATGTTCGCAATCGTCTGGTTGCTGAGTATGACGCTGTGTTCGGGCTTTTTGTTCAGGGCATGCAACAACGCCCGCGCGCCGCGCCGCAAACGCGCCTTTTTGACTTGATTGTCATAAGCACTGTTCCAAACGTCATGGATGACGTCGAAGCGGTCGATAAGTTCCTGTGCGCTGCAACCGAAAGCCCGGTACATTTGATCGAGAGGCACATTGAAATGCGCGCGATATTTTTGCATCGAGACAGGCGCTTTGCCCAAATGTTCCAGCACTATATTGGAGGCGCGCCAGCAGCAAAGCGTGTCCGCAAGCAGCGTGCCATTCCAATCGAAGAATATGGCGTTAAGCCGCGCGGCCATCGGCAAACTCCGCGTATCCTTTGGATTCGAGATTAAGCGCCAGCTCCGGCCCGCCCGAAGCCCGAATGCGTCCCCATGCCAGAACATGCACATGGTCCGGTTTGATGTAGTCGAGGAGGCGCTGATAGTGCGTGATGATGAGTGTGGCCCGGTCGGGGTTGCGCAAGGCATTAACGCTATCCGCCACTACCTTGAGCGCGTCAATGTCAAGACCGCTGTCGGTTTCGTCCAGTATGCATAGAGATGGCTCCAGCACCGCCATTTGAAGAATCTCATTGCGTTTCTTCTCGCCGCCCGAGAACCCGGCATTGACGGCGCGTTTAAGCATCGTGTCGCTTATGCCCAGGGCGCGTGCTTTTTCGCGCAGGATTTTCATGACCTGCATGGTATCTAACTCTTTCTCGCCGCGCGCCTTGCGAACGGCATTCAGCGCGGTCTTCAAAAAGTTCATGTTCGTAACGCCCGGGATTTCCACGGGGTACTGAAAAGCCAAAAAGATGCCCGCGGCGGCGCGTTCCTCGGGCTTCATGGCCAGCAAATCCCTGTCTTTAAATGTGACGGATCCTTCCGTAACGCTATAACCGGGGCGGCCTGCTAGCACATAGGCCAATGTGCTTTTACCCGAACCGTTCGGACCCATGATGGCATGGACTTCGCCCGCTTTCAGGGTCAAGTCGACGCCTTGCAGGATTTCGCGTTCGCTGGAATCTGCTCCGGCTTTTCGTGAGGGAGCGGCATGGAGATTGTGAATGTCTAGCAACGTCATTTTGTTCTGCCTTTACAGAAAGGTTCGAAAAAATTGATAGATAATTATGGGAAAGAATAAGGCCAAAGCGCAGGCTCCCTCGCGCAAAAGCGGTCGTGAACCCTCGAGCTTTTTCCAGACAATCGAGGCGGGGATCAAACCCAAAAGAAAAAGCATGCTAACCAACGCTGCCCTCCAGACTTATGCCCACCAGCTTTTGCGCCTCGACGGCGAATTCCATCGGTAGCTTCTGCAAAACGTCCTTGCAGAAGCCGTTGACGATAAGCGCCATGGCTTCTTCGCCGTTCAATCCCCGTTGTTGGCAGTAGAAAAGTTGATCTTCGCCGATCTTCGACGTCGTGGCTTCGTGTTCGGCGCGTGCGGACGAATTTCGCGATTCAATATAGGGCACCGTATGCGCGCCGCACTGATCGCCGATAAGCAGGCTGTCGCATTGCGTTTTGTTGCGCGCGCCTTCGGCGCCGGGAAGGATTTTGACCAGCCCGCGGTACGTGTTCTGGGCCTTGCCCGCGCTGATACCCTTGGAAACGATCGTCGAGCGCGTATTTTTGCCGATGTGAATCATTTTGGCGCCGGTATCGGCTTGTTGATGATGGTTGGTAACGGCCACGGAATAAAATTCGCCCGTCGAGCCGTCGCCTTCCAGAACGCAGCTCGGGTATTTCCACGTAATGGCCGAGCCGGTTTCCACCTGCGTCCATGAAATACGGGCGTTGCGGCCTTTGCACAGGCCTCGCTTGGTCACGAAATTGTAAATGCCGCCTCTGCCGTTTTCATCGCCGGGATACCAGTTCTGGACAGTGGCGTATTTGATTTCGGCGTTGTCCAACGCGACAAGCTCCACAACGGCGGCATGCAACTGGTTTTCGTCGCGTTTTGGCGCGGTGCAGCCTTCAAGATAGCTGACGTGCGCGTCTTCATCGGCAATAATAAGCGTTCGCTCAAATTGTCCAGTATTGGCCGCGTTGATGCGGAAATAGGTGGAAAGCTCCATAGGGCACTGGACGCCCTTCGGGATGTAGGCGAAAGAACCGTCCGCAAACACGGCCGCGTTCAGGGCCGCAAAAAAATTGTCCGTCGCGGGCACGACGGATCCCAAATACTTTTTTACAAGCCCAGGGTGCTCATGCATCGCTTCCGTTAGCGAGCAAAAGATAATGCCATAGGATTCCAGGTTCTTTTTATACGTAGTGGCGACCGAAACGCTGTCGAACACCGCGTCAACCGCGACGCGCGGCGCGATGCCCTCCAGCATTTCCTGTTCTTTCAGCGGAATGCCGAGCTTTGCATAAGTTTTAAGAATCTCCGGATCGACTTCATCGAGGCTTTTCGGTCCGGCTTTCGCTTTCGGCGCGGCATAGTAATGGGCGTCCTGGTAATCGATGGGCGAGTGACGAAGATGAGCCCACTCCGGCTCCTTCATCGTAAGCCAGTGCCGGAAAGCCTTCAATCGCCAGTCCAGAAGCCATGCCGGTTCGTTCTTTTTGGCGGCGATAAAGCGGATCGTTTCTTCGTTCAGTCCCCTGGGCGACGTTTCGGATTCGACAGGCGTGACGAAGCCGTGCTTGTAGCGCGACCGGGCAAGCGACTCGAGCGTCTGGGCGGAAACGTTCATGAGATTATTTCCCTGCGATGGGCCGGGAAGCGAGCGGCCCCATGTCGAACGAAGCGGCGGCAAGATCGGACAAAAAAACCGATTCAAGCGCCGTCCGCAAAGCCTTGTTCACCTTGTCCCAGCCGCCATGCATCGGGCAAAGCGATTGCACGGCGCAGGCGGGATGGTTCCGGCCGACGCAGTCGGTAAGCGCGATCGGTCCGTCGACGATTTCGATAATCGTGGCAATGGAGATTTCATGCGGCGGCATGGCAAGGCTGTAGCCTCCGGCTGCGCCGCGTTGCGCCGTGACAACGCCGTTTTTGGAAAGAAGTTTCATGATTTTGGCGACGGTCGGCACAGGCAGCGTGGTGCACGTGGCGAGTTCCGAGGCGGCCCACGATTTTTTATCTTCGCAAACCATCCGGGTTAGAAGGATGAAAGAGTAATCCGCCAGTTTGCTCATCCGGATCATGGTTTCGCGCGCCTTAAATAGTATCTATTTAGTCCTCGTTCTTAGGCCTTGCGCCGGAATTGTCAAGAAGTTCGTTTGGGAACGGTATATAACCCAATATAATTAAAGGGAAATCATGGTTTTCCTTCAACGATGAGGTCCCTAAGGACCTGATAGTTCTGATGGGGGCGCAACGTTATTTCCCGGGGGGCTTCGCCCGCAAAAGGGGTCACGGAAAGGCGAACGCGGTCGGCCTCGACGTTCAGGATACGCACATAGGGATGTGAGGTTTTCGGCGTCCATCGCTCGCCCTGAAGCCAAACGGTCCATTGTCCGGGGCCGTAATACAAGACGGCGCCGAGTTCGATGGTGTCGAAAGTCAACGCCGGAGGCTTAAGCGAAGCCCGTTGCACGGCGCGTTCAATCTTCTTCGCCTCCTTGCCGGTAAAGAAAACCGAAAGCGCTCGTAAGTCATCGTCGCCGGCGCGAGCCAGGGGAGTCAAACAACAAAGCATGATCCCAACAAGAAAGCCGAGGCGCAGAGAGAAATAAATCTTTTTCATGGGCTTTCCCTTTTGCGGCTTTCGTTGGCCAGCCATTCGAACGCAACCTCCATGCGCACGTTGGCGGCGGCAAGGGAATCTTTCGGAAGACGCTCGACAACGATGGAGTCCAAACGAAGCTTGCCCGGCAGCGCCTGCTGGAGGCGGTCGATAAATCCGTACACGTCGCCGTCCGCTGGCGCTTCGGCCTGCAGCGAAAGCTTGCTCTGAACAAGGCCTTCCGTTTCGCGATCCGGCCTTTTGTCCGTGTACGGCTGTTCCGGCGCAAGCGTGTAAGTGAAGTTGCTGAGCCGTGAGTCCGCCGCCAGCGGCTCCAGTTTCGCCGTGACCTGAAGGCGGCTGGCGGGAGCCAGATATTTTTCGACGTCGCCCGCGTTGATATCCCGGCTCAAACGTTCGGCCAGCGCGGCGTCGTCGCGAAGCTGTTTCAGCTCTTGCTCAAGCTGCCGGTGCGCGGACGATAAATCGTTCTGTTCCTTTTCAATCGCTTCCCGCGAAAGGGTCATCAGCGGGTCGAGTCCGAGCAGAAGAAGCAAGACCGCGTACAACGCCAAAAACCATGCTTTATGAGGCCGCAGGTCTTTCATGGCTTTGTCCGGGTTAGCGTGAAATCCGCCGCAAGCGAGAAGACGTGTTCCGCCGGTTTGTTTTTCGCGTCGTTGTTCGACAGCGTTTCGTTCGGCAGGGCGGGGAAGGGATAGCGGCCGATCGTGACGTCATAATCCGGCATCGCGGCCCGCAACGAGACGGCCAGCGCGTCGAACGCTTGCGCGGTTTGCTGGCGCATGGCTCCTTTGGCTCTGGCAGGCGCGGCATTGCCGGTGAGGCGAAGGCTTGTCCGCAGGGTTTCCGGTCGGCCGGGCGCGCCGGGCCGCCATTCGATGCGAACCGCGCGCGCGTTGCTGCCGAGGCCTTTATCGAGGGACCGTAAAACGGGCCACGGCTGCGGCTCCGGCGTCGCGAACAAACGCCGTCTTTCAATGGCCTTTTGCAAGCGGCCCAGAGGTTCCGTAACGGGGCCAAGCCGCGCGCGTTCCTGCGCCAATTCCTGCCGAAGCGTTTCGATACCGGTTGCCGTTTGCTGGAGAGTCAACGCGCGCTGCATAAGATCGTATCCTTCAACGCCAAACGCCGCCAGCGCAAGCAGCCACACGGCGGCGGTGATGTTTTTCCCCCATCGATTCAGCCGGGATGTATTCCGGGTTTGCTGCAGGCGTTTCTGTCTCAACAGGACGCGCGGGCGCGGCCTTCCAAGTAACCATGCCGCGTGAAGCAAATCGCCGAAAGGATCGTCCGGAGCGGGCCCGAAGGGCAAACCCAGTTGAACCGCCGCCTGATGGGGCGTAACGGTAACAATCGATTTGAGGGGCAAGGAAATCGTCTTCAAAGCTTCATGCATTTTTTCCGGCATGACGGCGATAACATAAAGCGGCGTGCCTTCCGTCAGGCCGAGGCGGGCGAGATAGCCGAGGCTTGCCTGAAGATCGAGCGCAAGCGTCGCGGTGGTGAATCCGGGGCTTGCCGTCAACGGAAGAGGCGGAGTCAAGCGCGTAAAAATCAGTTCGCCATCGAGCGTAACAATCTGGCGAAACCCGCCGGTACGCTGCCAGCTCAGCATCAAGCCCCATCCCTTCCGGGCCTCGGGTAAAAGACGCGCGACCATCGGGGCGCTTTCCAGGGGCAAAAGCGCCGTCGAGCACGGGGGGGTGGAAAGCGAGGCCAACCGTTCAAACCAAAGCCCTGCAGCCCCGCCGTCATGCAGGCAAGCCAGCAAGGCGGCGTGGTTCTTAAGCGGCAAAGCCGCCGTCAACTGGGTGTGTCGGGCATGGGGCGGTTCCGGAAAGTGCTGTTGCAACCGGCGTTTCAGCAGTTTGCGTTTGTCGAGGAAATTGAGGCGGGGCAGCGCGTCGCGGCGGAAAACCTGCGCCAACGTATCGGCAAGAACAAGAACGGGCGTTCGCGGACTGGCCGCGATGGCCTCAAGAATGGCTCCGGCCTTGTCGTGGCTGTCCGCAAAGAGCGTTTTAACGGTCTTGCCGCGTTGTGGCGGAACGAGCAAAACCCCGTCGTCGCCAACCACTAAAAGGAAAAAGGACTTTCCTTTCATGGCATCATCCCCACTTTGGCGAGGCTGCCATAGACGGGACCGAGAACGGCCAGAACGACCCAGGCCAGCAAAGCGCCGACGGCGATCGTCAAGGCCGGCTCCAGCGAGCCGATAAAGCGTTCGACTGTCGATTGGACTTCGGCGTCGTAATAGCGCGTGACTTCGTCGAGCGTCTTGGGCAGTTGGCCGCTTTGTTCGCCGACGCGGAGCATTTGCGTTACGAGCGGGGGAAAAACGTCCACCGTCGCGCTGGAAAGCGTATGGCCCGCCTGAATTTGCCGTTCGGCGAAATTCGCGGCTTCGATCAGCGCGCGGTTGCCTAAAACAGCCGTGGCATATCTTAGGCTGGATGGAAGGCTGACGCCGCTTTGCAAAAGCAGCGCGAGACTTTGGGCAAATCGCGCGACGGCGATTTTCCGAATCGCCGGGCCGAGGCCGGGAAGCGCAAGCAGCAGGCGGTCCTGTTCAAGAGCGAGGGAAGGCGAATACCGTTTTGCCGTGAAGAGAATAAGGATTCCGGCGACCAGAGAGACAAGCGCAAGCCACCCCCCGGCGGCAAATCCTTCGGACACGCGTATCAAAAGCCGCGTGAGGAAGGGAAGATCGCCGGAGATGGAATTCAAAAAGGCGATAACCTGCGGCACCACCATCGTCATCATGAACGTCATGACGCCGAGGGCAAGGCAAAGAAGAAAAAGGGGATAACGCAACGTCCGGCTTAATTGTATCTGCAGGCGCTCCTGCCAGCGCAATTGTTTGGCCAGTTGGGCGAACGTCGCGGCCAAATCGCCGCTCGTTTCCCCGGTGGAGAGGACCGCGAGAAAAACCGGGTTGAAAAGACGGGGGTGTCGGGCGAAAGCGGCGGCGATGGGGCTGCCGTGATTGATGGCGTGGGCAATGCTGTCGAGCCTGTCGCGCAACAAGCCGGGCGCGACCGTGTTGATGACGGTATGCAACGCCGTCAGGAAAGGAAGACCCGCGCGCAAAAGGTCTTCAAGTTGGCTGCACAGGTTGACGCGTTGCAGAAGCGGCGAGCGTTCGCGGAGCCCGCGCAACCAGCCGGGCAGCGCTATGGGCGTCTGGGCCCTGGCTTCGATCAGCTCGAGGCCCGATTCGCGCAGAAAATGGCCCAATTCGTTTTCATGTGCGGCAGCCAACTGGCCGCGCTGGATGCGGCCGGAAGCGCTGACGGCGCGGTAACGGTACGCGGGCACGTTCAATCCCCCCGCGTCATGTCGACGGCGCGGCGCAAATCCGAAAGCGCGATCTCGCCTGCCAGCACGCGCGCGATGCCGTCTTCCTGCATGCTTTGAAAGCCTTGCTCGCGCGCGAGCTTCAGCATGGCGACGCGGCCTGTCTCCGCCGCGATCATGTCGTCCATCTCCGGCGTTACGTTAAGGGCCTCGGCAATCACTGTTCGGCCATGCGTCCCGGTGTGCGCGCAAACGTCGCATCCGGCGGGATGGGCGATAAGGGGCGGCTTGCCGGGATCGGCGCGCAGGACGCGGCATTCTTCAGGGCTGGCTCTGCGGGTTTTTTTGCAATGCGGGCAAAGCTTGCGGACCAGACGTTGGGCGATAATGCCGCTTATGTTGCCTGCGATGACGCGCGGGCTAAGACCGAGGTCGATCAGGCGCGGCACGGCGCCAAGGACGTCGTTGCAGTGCAACGTGGAATAAATCTGATGGCCCGTCATGGCCGCGCGAAGCGCCATTTGCGCCGTATCGGGATCGCGAACTTCGCCGATGAAAATGATATCGGGATCCATGCGCAGTACGCCGCGAATGCCTGCGCCGAAGGTCAGGCCCTGGGATTCCTGGACGGCGGTCTGGCGGATGAGCCCAAGCTGGTATTCGACTGGTTCTTCCAGCGTGGCGATGTTCACTTCGGTCGTGCTGATTTGGCGCAGGATGGAATAAAGCGTCGTCGTCTTGCCGCTGCCTGTCGGACCCGTCACAAGCGTGATGCCCTGGGGCCTTTCCATGATTTGCCGCAGGAAGGCAAGAACGCCGGGGTTAAAGCCGAGATCCGTCAAGGGCAAGAGGGACCGCCGGTGATCCAGCAGGCGGACGGAAATGTTTTCGCCCCAGACGGTGGGCATGATGGCGACGCGAAAATCCACATCGCCGCCGCCGATTTGCATCTGGAATCGCCCGTCCTGAATGCTGCGCGTGTCCGCGATGTTCATCCCTGCCATGATTTTCAGCCGGTGCGACAGCGCAGTCCAGTGCGCGCGATGAAGGGCGCGGATCTGGTGCAGCCGCCCGTCGATGCGGTAACGCACGCGGACGAAAGTGTTTTCCGGCTCCAAATGAATGTCGGAAGCCCCGCGCTTGACGGCGTCGAACAACAGCCGGTTCACAAGACGCACCACGGGATGTTGATACCCGCCTTCGGCAGGTTCTTCCGTCTGGCCGGTTTCAAGCTCACGCAAAATGCCGTCCAGCGAGGACGTAAAGCCGTAATAGTGTTCGATGGCGTCGTCGATGTCAGCCGGGCTGGCCACGCGGGGCGCCAGTTCGATCTGTCGGGGGAAATGGCGGCGTATTTCGTCCATCGCCACAATGTCGTAAGGATCGGCCGTGGCGATTTCGAGCGAGGATTCCTCCAAACGCAAGGGAATGGCGCGGCACCGCTCCGCGACGGCGCGCGGCAAACGCTTGAGTATGGCCGGATCGGGAACAACTTTTTTGAGATCGATAGATTCCAGCCCCGTGCGCGCCGCCAGAAGGGACGCCAACGTCGCTTCGTCCAGAAACCCCAACTTGACGAGCACCGAGCCGAGCATCTGGCCGCTTTGCCGCTGTTCGTGCAGCGCAATCTGAAGCTGATCGGGCGTGATGGCGCCCATTTCCACCAAGCGCTCGCCCACGGCCAGCGGCGGCAGGGCTGGCGCAGCCGCGGGCTCTCTTTGTCTTTTAACGGAAACGGAAAGGACTTTTGCCGTTTCGTCCTGTTCGTCCGCTACGGCACGGAGATAAGCGGTTTTGCGCATCGGTTTCACCATGCCGTTTGGCAACTGCCGTTGCCGAAAAGGCTGACAAGGGCGTTGCGGTCGAGAAAAAGAAGAATGTCGTCGAAGGGATTGTTGCCGCCGAAAACGGAAGGCGCGTTGTAGAACGTTAAATCGCCGTCCGCGTTACAGCGTTCATAGCCGCCGCTGGCGCATGCCGTCGTGCCGCTTGGGAAAGACAAGCGCCAGCCATTGCTGTCTCCGGATAAGGGATTGGCCGCATACGAACCGTACCCGTTTGGCCCATGGCTTACGAAGATGACAGCGGCCGCCTGCGTCGCGCCGCCGGGCACGACGATGCCGATCCGGTTGGCCTTGTTAAGGTTGGCCGCGCACAATCCAACCTGACCGGAAGGAATGATGCCGGCCATGGAACTTACCGTCAGCGCAGGATCGACGCGCATGGTGATCCACCGTCCCCAGCCGTCTTTGGCCATGCTCATCGGTACGCCAAGTGAAACGAAAGGCGGAATGCCTTCGGGCGAATTGCAGACGTTGCAGGCGGCTGTGACCGTGTCGCCCCGCACGCGGCCGAACCCCGAGCCGTATATATCGGCGGGTGTAGGACAAGGCAAACAGCCGTTCGCCTGCGCGAACGCCGCCGTCGCGCGGAGCAAGGCTTGAAGGTTGGTATCGGTCGCGCTGCGCTGGGCGTTGGTCCGAACGGCGTTAAGGGCGGGGAAAACAATCAGGATGATCAGGCCGATCACGACCAGCACGATGCTCATTTCAACAAGCGTGAACCCCGCCCCGTGACAAGAGATAGAATGCCGTGGATAGAAAAAGAATTTCTTCCGGATTCTGTCATCTGTCATCTGTCTTCTGCCTTTTGAATCACATGCGGACGCACAGCGTATAGGTCTGGCCGTCGATATAGGCGGTTGTCACGGTTCCGCTGCTGCCGGAACCCGAGCCTGTTTCCGTCGAGGCCTGAATGGTGCCCGCGTTGCTCGTGCCGTCGTCGATCCGCGCGTCGATCGCTTGCGCCGCGTTGGCCGGAAGCTTGCTGAGACATAAGACCGTAGTCGTAAACGCGCCGCTAAACGCGCCGTTCTGAAAACCGTAAACGCCGCCGAAAGGATTGGGCGGCTGAACGGCCGTCGTTCCGGCGGTTACCTGGTTTTTCACAAGGCCCGCCGCGCGCAGGTGCGCCCAAAGCAAACGGCTTTCGCCGCCGGGAGTGCTGAAGGACGACGTGTCGAACGACGAGCCGCTGCCGACAAGCCCGTCGCCATTGCCGTTGCCGTCGCCGCTGCCGCCGATCGAGGCGTTGGGAAAGCGCGTCGTGGCGCTGGGATCGTCGCCGGGAAGGGCGCCGTAGTTCTGGGCGTAGGTCTGGAACTGGGCCTGATAGGCCTGAATGGCGTTGACCGCGTTGGTGATCCGCGCGTTCTGGATGATCTGCTGGCCGGTCAAAACGCCGCCGATGATCAAACCGATGATGACGAGAACAATCGAAAGCTCGACAAGCGTGAAACCGCGGGAAAGACGGAAAGCAGAACGCATGGTCTTCTCCATTAAAGTTCGTTCGATGGCAGCGGCAGGGGCCGCGGATCGTTGTTGTATTTCCGGTAAAGATCGATGTCGGCGGCGTCAGGCGCGGCCTTGTCGAGAATTGTCGCGCGCAGCAAGATGACCAGTTCGCTCGTGCCGCCGTCGTTGTCGCGGGACTTGGCCAAATTGCCGATGATGGGCAGCGCGTCGAACGGCGGGATCCCTTTTTCCTCGTTGTCCGAGCTGTCCTGCATCAATCCGCCCATGACGGCCACTTCGCCCGAGTGAAGCTGGAGGACCGAATCCATCTCGCGCACCGCCAGCACCGGCACCTGCGATTCGACCGCGCTCGTGATCCCCGCCTGCGCCGCGTTGAGGCCGATGGAAGGATCGTTCGCGTAATCCACCACGCGCGAAATAGTCGGGCGCAGGGTCATGGTAATGCGGCTGTTCTCAATGTCGATCGATGGCTGAACCGTCATGACAAGGCCGACCGGCACTGTGCGTGGCGTGCTGGAAAAGACAGGCGTTCCCGACACCGGAACGCCCGACGTGCTGACCGTTGTCGGGAATTGGGCCGAGGTGAGAAAATACACTTCGTTACGCGCCACCTTCAGAACGGCCGTCTGGTTGTTCAGGACGGTGAGGCGGGGCGACGACAGAATGCGCGTGGCGCCGAACGTGCGGACGAGGTTGAGAATGCCCGAGAAATCGCTCGTATCGACAGAGGCGGTAAACACGCCGGAAGCCGCGGTTGTTGCCGCGGTGAACGGCGCGCCCGCGCCCACCGTGCCGAAGCGCGCGGCGGTGTTGAGACTGCCGTCGAAAAGCGTGCGCCAGTTGATGCCGCTCTGGAAATCGTCGTTCAACTCAACTTCCACGATACGGGCTTCGATCAAGACCTGGGCCGTCGCTTTTTTCTGCAGCAAAAGCAGGTATTTTTGAACGGCTTCCTGCTGTCGATCGTTGCCGAAAACGGTCACCAGCCCGGCCTGTTTATCGATGCTGAAATTCGCCGTTGAATCGGCGCTGGCGTTGCCTGAGTCTTTTACAAGCGGGCGCTGGCGTTGCGTGGTGGCCAGCACCTGCTTCAGTGATCGTTCAAGCTCGGCCCAGAAATCGGCGTCGGAAGCCGCGGAAATCTTCGACAGCGAATTGTTGTCGCCGTTGCCGCCAGAGATATTCCGGCTGGCGCCATGGCTGTTGCCGCTCGTCACGTCGACATCGAACACGTTCGTCGCAATGGTGACTTCGCCGGTCGTTCGCCGCGCGACGGCCAGATAATCCACGGGATACGTTTTCTGGTAAGGCTCGTCCAGCTCGACGCGCATAAAGCCGTCCGCCAGCTTGTAACGCAGCCCGGCGAGCGCGCAGATGCGCCTGAGAACATCTTCGAAAGGCTGGTCGCGCGCGGTGAAAATAATGCCGCCCTCGATGCGCGGATCGATTTCCATGTTCACCTTCCCTTCGCGGCCAAGCTCGATAAGCACGTCGCGAAGAGGGACATTGTCAGTGACCGTCACGCTGACCCGTTTTTCGGGGGCCTTGGCCGCGCGTTGCGCAGGGGGCGTTAAAACCGTTGGCATGGCCGGTATAGGCGGCGCGGCGTCCGTCAAAGGGATGCCGGGTCCCGGCCCTGCGGTCACAGCCTTGAGGCCACCATCTTTATCTTCCACATTACCGCGATGGCGTAACGCTATATAATCTTTGCGCGAAAGGTTACCGGCAGGATCGATTTTTTCCGAAGGGAAAACGCCGACGCAGCCCGAAAGGACAAATACGCCAAGCAGCGTAAGGGTAATTTTTGAAAAAACTGCGTTCGGCAAGACAATGCCCAAAGGAAGGAGACATACGAGGGCATGAAAGTGGCCGGTTTTTGGTTAACTGTCAAAGACCGCAGGGCCGTCGGGGCTGTGGATAAGTCATGAATACTGTGGATATCGCAGGAAAAAGCATGCGTTGGTTAAGGACAATGGCGCTTTGCGATCTCTTCCAGAACTCTTTCCCAGTTTTTGACGAACGATGGCGTGTCGAAAAGTGGAAGCGACAAACGCCTTTCCTTGAGGCGATTTTTTATCCCCTGCCGGGCTTGGGAATCCTGTAACAAGCGAAGGATAAGGTTTTTGTATTCATCCATATCCGCCGTGACGAGTTCCGGCAATCCGGCTGCCGTCAAGACGCTGGCGGCGACGCGCGCGACAAAACTTTTTCCTGCCATGGCCACAACGGGAACGCCGGCCCAAAGCGCGTCGCTTGTCGTCGTGTGGCCGCCAACGGGAAATGTGTCCAGCGCCAGATCGGCATGGGCATAGCGCGCCAGATGTTCGGGCAACGGCAAGGGGGGGGCGAAAACCAGACGCTCCGGATCGACCCCGTGCGTTTCGGCGGCCCGGCGCAGGTTTTCCGGCGCGTAGGCGTTGGACTGATAAAGCCAAAGCGCCGTTTCCGGCACGCCCTTCATGATGCCGCACCACAGGGAAAAGATGTCCGGCGTGATTTTGTAAGTCTGGTTGAAGCTGGCCAAAACGAGGGCGTTCTCGGGTAAACCATATGCCGAACGCGGGCGCGTTTGCCCAATGGCCCGCTGGCGATCGTTGATCTGGTAGCAATGGGGAAGCCGGATAATTTTTTCCGTGAAGTAGTCTTCGTAACCCTCCGGGATAGTTATGTTATCGCCCACAAAGTAATCCATAAAA
Source organism: Alphaproteobacteria bacterium (assembly GCA_040773965.1). Classification (GTDB taxonomy): domain Bacteria; phylum Pseudomonadota; class Alphaproteobacteria; order UBA9219; family UBA9219; genus JAXGVG01. The sequence goes on from JAXGVG010000017.1 coordinate 15,529, forward strand.
GGAACGCCCAAAGTTCCCGGATAACCAAGCCAATGAACCTGAACCGGCGTGGGGCGATAGGCCAGAATTTCAAGGCAGCTGCCCCGCGTATGGCCCTTTAAGTCGATGAGGACATCGAGTCCGTCGCCGTGGATGCGGGCGGCGGCTTCGGCGGCGGTCAGGTTCGCAAGATCGATGAAATGCCCGGCATGCTTTTGAAGTCTCGAACGAACGGACGATTCGTCGTCCACGCCATAGCTGTAGGCAAAGACCTCGAAGAGCGAACGGTCATGTAGTTCGAAAAGCTCGGCCATCAGGTAAGCCGTCGCATGAGCGTGAAAATCGGAGGAAAGATAACCGATACGGAGTTTTTCGCGGGGCGTTTTGGCCGTTATTCCCGGCGGCAGGGGCGCGATGCCGCGAAACTTTTTCTCTGCATAGCGCAAGGCGGCTTTTTTCTGTAAGGCCGGATCGTCGGCTAAAACCGTAACCGCCTGGGGGGTAAGGGACCCCACATCCTGAAGGGGAACGCTCCAGTCGCAAAGCTGACGGGACAAAAGGTAGCATTGCGCGCGCGCCGCCGCATCGGCGGGCGAAAGCGCCAAAACCTTTTGCCAGTGCGCAAGCGCCGTCGGCAAGTCGCCTTTTTGCTGGCAAAGCCTGGCAAGGCCTTCCCAAACGGTGGGCATACCGGGATGCGCAACGCTGAGCTTTTCCATGAGTGAGATGGCTTCCCCGTGTTCGCTTTGCGCGCCGAGCGCCCGGGCAAGATTGTATGTGGCCTCGAACCATCCGGGATAAGCCGCAAGCGCGCGGCGGTACATCATGACGGCCCGGGGCCCTTCGTTCCGGGCTTCGGCCACCTGTGCCGCGAGATGCAGCAGATTGGGGTCTTTGGGCGAAGACCGAAGCGCCGCCTCCACGGCTTTTCCGGCTGCCGCGATATCGCCGTTCCGGAAAAGCGACTGCAAGCGCATAAAACGGTTTTTGGCGGCGTCGGACACGCGGTTGCACTCCCTCTCAAGACCCGTTACATTAAGCCATTATGCACGTTTCCGCACAAGCCGCGCTTGTTAACCATGCCGTTTGCGATTGAGGGTTGAGTTTCCGTGCTCGCGAACATAGGCATCATTGTTCTTCTGCTCCTGCTTAACGGCTTTTTCGCCATGGCCGAGCTGGCCATTGTCTCGGCTCGCCGCGCTCGTCTGCGCCAACTTGTCGAAGAACGGCAAAAAGGCGCGCGTCTCGCCTTGCAACTGGCGGAAGATCCAACCTCGTTTCTCTCGATCGTGCAGATCGGCGTGACGCTGAACAGCATTCTGGCCGGCGCGTTCAGCGGCACGACGCTGGCGGATCCCCTGGGAACCTATCTGAATACCGTTTCGTGGATCGCACCCCATGGCGCTTCCGTAGCTATGGGAACGACCGTTCTCGGCGTCACTTACCTAAGCCTTGTGATCGGCGAGCTAGTGCCCAAGCGTATCGGCCTTTCTTATGCCGAAATTATTGCCGTACGCGTGGCGCGTTTTATGTCCTTTCTGGCGTTCGTGGCGGCGCCGGTTGTCTGGTTGCTGCGGGTTTCGACCGATTTGTCGCTCAAGCTGTTGAGGCTCGATAACCCCAACGCAACGCAGGTAACGGAAGACGAAGTCAAGGAGCTTATCGCCGAAGGCGCGCAAACGGGGGTTTTCAAGCCTGCCGAGAAAAAGATGCTCGAAGGGGTGATGCGTCTGGCGGACCGCACCGTGCGCTCCATCATGACGCCGCGCATCGACATGATGTGGCTGGACGAGAACGATCCGCCGGAAGAACAGGCGCGGCGCATTCACGGCAGCAGTTACAGCCGCTTTCCGGTGGCTCGCGGCGACCTGGAAGAGGTGCTTGGCATCGTCCATGCCAAGGATTTGCTGAATTCCATTTTTGAAGGACGGCCGTTGGAAATCCCGGTCGTTATGCGCGTGCCGCTTCGCGTGCCGGACACGACGCCGGTGCTCAGGCTTCTGGACCAGTTCAAGCAGTCGGGCCAGCATCTCGCCATTGTGATCGACGAATACGGCAGCGTGGAAGGCCTTGTCACGATGAAGGACATTCTGGAAGCGATCATCGGCGATTTGCCGGAACTTGGACAGGAGGCGGACTACAAACCCGTGCGCCGCGAGGATGGAAGCTGGCTTATCGACGGCATGATGCCGGTCGACGAGGTTGAAACGCTTGTTGGCCTGAAAAACATGCGCGACGAAGAAGAATTTCAGACCATCGCGGGCTTTGTGATCGACAAGCTTGGCCGCATTCCCGCCGCGGGCGATCATTTTCACTGGAACGAAGCGCGTTTCGAGGTCGTCGATATGGACGGCCGCCGTGTGGATAAGGTGATGATCCATCCGCCAGTCAGGGATGAGCCGGAGACCGTTCCGGAATCATGACCGGTTCATGTTGCCGGGACTTGCCCGGCAGCACATTCAGCATCGACACGATCAGCGCCGCCCAATAGGGCAGGGTTTGCACCACAAGCATTCCTGCCCACAGTTGCGCGTTAAAGTTCGATACATCAAAGCGGTAAAGAATGGATACGGCGGCTATGATCAGACTGGCCAGCAAACCAATCTCTTCCCGCGCCATCAGAAAACCTTGAACGACGGCGGGCTTGTCCTCGCATTTGGGCGTGCGGAAGAACGGCTTGCCGGAGGTGAAAAGACCTTGCCAGACGGCGCGGCTTACCGAATGGGTCAACGCCATGCCGGCCACGGCTGCGCCGATCCGGTCGCGCCATCCGCATTTGACGCGCGCGCGATAGAGCCAGAATCCCGAGGCGATTTTGAACACGAATACGCTGAGTGTCGGCACAAGGAAGACGGCGGGCGGGAACTCGACCCACTTGAAAAGCAGTAAGATCGACCATATGAGCGCGGCGGTAACAAAGGCGAGGTGCGCTGCGTCCGCGAACCAGGGCAGCCATCCGGAAATAAAATGGTACTGTTGGCCGCGCGTGAGGCGAACGCTCTTGCTGCGCGTTTCGGACAAGGCGCGCCAGTGGCGTTTCAGGATTTGCACCGCGCCGTAAGCCCAGCGAAAGCGCTGCGTTTTATAGCCGCCGAAACTGTCGGGTATCAGGCCGCGGCCCAGCGAATGTTCCAGATAGACCGCCTCGTAACCGCGTTCGAAAAGGCGCAGGCCCAGTTCGGCGTCCTCCGTGATGCACCATTCGGCCCATCCGCCCACGCGCTTCATGGCTTCCGTGCGGATAAGGGTCATGGTGCCGTGTTGAATGATGGCATTGCGTTCGTTGCGTTGCACCATGCCGATGTGGAAAAAGCCCGCGTATTCCCAATAGCACATGCGCTTGAACAGGCTCTCGTTGCCGTCGCGGTAATCCTGCGGCGCCTGAACGAAAGCGACATCGGGGTTTTCAAAATACGGAACCGTGGCGTGCAGCCAGTCCGATGAAACGATATAATCGCTGTCGATAACGCCGAAAATTTCGGCATCCGGCGCCATCTGGGTCAACGCGAAGTTAAGCGCGCCCGCCTTGTAACCCGGCCATTTCGGCAAATGGAAAAAGCGGAAACGGGGGCCAAGTTTCGCGCAGTACTCTTCCAAGGGTTTCCAGACCGCTTCGTCTTTCGTGTTGTTATCGATAACGAGAACCTCGAAATTCGGATAGGCAAGGTCCGCAAGTCCGTCGAGCGTCTTCATGACCATGTGGGGCGGCTCGTTGTAACAAGGCACATGGATCGAGACTTTGGGCGCATCGGGCGCCAAGGGCTTGTCGGCTGGCGGAAAGGCGCGATGGCGGTTGGCCCAAATGACTTCGGTCAGTTCAAGCCCGTCGACGAGAAGAAGGGCGAGCAGCACGACCTGGAATCCGATCAAAACGATCCACGCGATCGTGTTGGCCGTGATGATTTTCTCGGCCATGGCCGCTATCGTGGCCCAGACGAGCATGGACGCTGTCGCTTGAATCAGTAGGGCGTAAAAAAGAATGCCTGCGGGCTTAAGATCGATCCGCCGGCGCACGAACCATTGGATGGGCAACAGTGCCAGCAGGGTGGCGATCAAATAACCCCAGAACCAGTGCGTGGTCTCGACGACAATGCCGCTCATGGAGAACTTGGGTCGGCGTGCGGCGTCCCATAATCCCCAATGCGCGCCGACAGTCCCTTCGATGCTCCGCTTCCACGGGGCGTCGATAGCTTCGATGATGGAGTAATCGAGTCGTTCTTCGCTGGCGAGGTTGAGAAACTCGCGGACAAAGCGGGCCTGATTGATTTGCGAAGGTTCCGCGCCTTTGACCCATTGGCCTTCGCTGGGCCATCCCACTTCGCCGATAAAGATGTGCTTGTCCGGAAACGCGGCCTGCATCTGTTGCCAGCGATAGCGGACGTACGAAACGGCGCCATCGATAGGCACGCCTTCCCAATAGGGAAGGATATGAACGGTAATATAATCGACGGCTTGCGCCAGTTGGGGATACTTAAGCCAGACATGCCATGGCTCGGCGGTGGAAACGGGGACGCTGACCTGCCGTTTGACTCGCTCGATGAGGGCGAGCATCTCCTCGATTTTTACGTCTTCACGCAGCAAGGCTTCGTTGCCCACCATGACGCGCCGGATGTTGGTGTTCGATCGCGCGATGTCGATCAGGTGAGCGACTTCATAGGCGTTGGTTTTCGAATCGGGGCCAAGCCAAGCGCCCGGCGTCACCATAAGGCCGTGCTTGCCCGCGAACGTTACGATCCGGTCGAGTCCGTCGCTGATGCCGTAGGTGCGGATGCTGTAAGCATGGGAGGCCAGCAACGCCATGTCCTGGTCGAGGGTGCGGTCCGAATATTTGTTTGCGCTGTCGCCGGATTGATAGCCGCTGTAGGACAGGCTGTTGATCAGGCCGCCCCAGGGACGCTCCAGCGCGCCGCGGTTGATGACCGCCCAAACGGCGAAATTGACCGCCATAACGGCGGTGACGATAACGGCAAGGCGGTGCAAGGTTCGCATATTTGGGAATCGGGGCTCAGCCTTCAGGGATTAGCGCCCGGCAT
>JAXGVG010000018.1:0-20256 GCA_040773965.1 Alphaproteobacteria bacterium
GTGCTCCTCGGCGGCAAAACGGCGGAACGTCAAGTTTCGCTCATGTCCGGCACGAACGTTTGGCTCAAGCTCCTGCATTCGCCCGCCTACAAACCCGAGCCCTATCTTCTGGCCACGGATAGCAGCGTGTGGCGGCTGCCCTACATGTTCACGCTTAACCATACGGTGGATGAAATCCTGTTCCATTGCGCGCAGGCCAAAGCCATCGAAGCGCGCCTGAAAACACTAATTCCGCCAGTTCGCGAACGTCTCGGCCTTGACCCTCTTACGTCGCGCGATCTTCCCGAACGCATGACGCTTGATCAGTTCTGCCACGACGCGCGTGACGACGGCGCTTTCGTCTTTATCGCGCTTCACGGCGGCGAAGGCGAAGACGGGACGCTGCAGGCCTTGCTCGACCACCATGGTCTTCCCTACAACGGTTCGGGTCCCATGGCTTCGCGCGCGTGCATGGACAAGGACGAAACGGGTAAAATCATCCGCGCCTTGAACGACGACAGGCTGACCTCGACGCCGAAGGTCGGCTTTTCGCTGGACGATCCTTCGGCAACCTCCTCCTCGATCTGGGACGAGGCGCGCGCCGCGTTTCAGACGGAAGATCTTCTGATCAAACCGCTCGGCGACGGCTGCTCGGCGGGCGTCGTGCGGCTCCGTTCGGCGGAAGAGCTTTCCGTCTATATTCATGCGCTGAAGAACGGCTACCCGATGCTTTTGCCGGAGACGCTGGCGCATCTGGATCAGGCCATCGAGCTCCCCGTTCATGCCAGCCGGCTGTTGCTTGAGCCGTTTATCGTTACCGACGCCATCCACATCGAAGACCGCGAGCTTGTTCACGAGCCTAAAACCGGCTGGATCGAATTGACGGTGGGCGTTATGGAACACGGCGGGCGCTATCGCGCGCTGTCGCCCAGCATCACCGTGGCGCAAGGAACCGTGCTGTCGCTGGAAGAAAAGTTTCAGGGCGGCACCGGGGTCAACCTCACGCCTCCGCCGGACAACATCATCAGCCCGGAACAGCGGGATCTGATCCGCGAAAAGGTCGCCCTGGCCGCGAAAGAGCTGGGGATTGAAGGCTATGCGCGGCTTGATATATTCTTCAACACGCGCAGCAGCCAGACCCTTATCATCGAAGCCAATACGCTGCCGGGGCTAACGGCCTCGACGGTGATCTTCCATCAAGCCCTTGCCGAAAATCCGCCCTTCTCCCCCCGCACGTTTCTGGAAAGGCTGATTGAGTACGGTCTTCAGCGTAAAAAAGACCACGACGCCGGAGACCAGCTTACCGCGCAAGCCTTTTAACGCGACGAGAAAATGCCCCGGTTCCGATCCAACCCCCTTCGCGGCAGCGTCAGCCAGAATTTTTCGTCACGTTCGCGCGGACGGACGTCGCCGCCGATCTTTACGCTGGGCTGGCGGCTGGCGCTGCTGGTTGGTTCGGCGGCCATGCTTCTTTTGCTCGGCACCTGGCTCTGGCACAGCGGATGGCCCGAACGCCAGGCCGATCGTCTGGCCAACGCATCGCTGCGCATGACGAAAAAGGCTCGCTTCGCCCTTAAAGACATTACCGTCAAGGGGAGGAAATACACCTCAAAGAAAGAAATTCTCGACGCGCTCGGCGTTTCGGCAGGCATGCCGATTTTGGCCATCGACCTTGACGCCGCGCACACCCGCCTCACGCAGCTTCCATGGATCGAGAGCGTCTCCATCAAGCGTCAGCTGCCGGATACGCTGGCCGTGCGCCTGACCGAACGCGAACCCATGGCACGCTGGCAAAACGGAGGGCAAATAACGGTCATCGACCGGAAAGGCGCGCCGCTTACGATCGCCAAACCGGAGGACTTCGCGTCGCTGCTTCTTGTTGTCGGACCGGACGCGCCGAAGGAAACCGAGGCTTTGTTAACAGCCCTTAAAGATTTTCCCTCTATTAGACAGGTTTTAAAGGCGGCAGTGCGCGTAGGCGAAAGGCGCTGGAATCTACATTTGCAGCCCGGCATGATCGCGCGCCTTCCGGAAGACGGCATGGCGGCAGCCCTGAAACGGCTTGCCTATTTGATTCAGGAGCAAAAGGTGCTGGAGCGCAACATCGTGGCGATCGACCTTCGTCAGACGGACCGGTTCTTCATCGAGCCGGGCAATCCTGCTTCCGTCTCGATTACCGGGGAATCGCATCCATGAGCCGCTTGACGGAATGGCTCTTCGACAAGCCGCGCGTCGCGCAGGGCGAAGTTTTTTCGGTGCTCGACGTCGGCACAAGCAAAATCGCCTGTTTCATCGCGCGCATGGACGATCAGGGCCAGCCGCGCGTGACGGGTATCGGCCACCAGCTGGCCGAAGGCGTGCGCGGCGGAATGATCGCCGACATGGAAGCCGTCCAGCGGGCCATCACGGCGGCCGTCGCCACGGCGGAACAAATGGCAGGCGAAACGATCGAGCGCGTGACCGTCAACATCGCGGGACCGCAAATCGTCTCCCAGACCGCCGCCATTGAACTTCCCCTTCATGGCCGTGAAATCACCCCCGGCGATCTTGAACGGCTTCTGAGTCAGGGCCAAATGCTGGCCCCGGAAGATTCCCAGGGCCACGCACTGGAGCTGATCCACACCATTCCGGTGCATTACATGCTGGACGGCCAGAAAGGCATCCGCGATCCGCTGGGCATGATCGGCAACGTCCTGCACACGCAATTGCATCTTGCCTCGGCCGCTTTCGGACCCGTACGCACATTGATCACGGCGGTGGCGCGATGTCATCTGGAGGTTGAACGCCTTGTCGTCGCGCCCTACGCGAGCGGCTTGTCCTGTCTTGTGGAAGACGAAATGGATCTTGGCTGCACGGTCATCGACATGGGCGCGGGCACGACATCGTTGGCCATTTTCGCCGATGGGCGCCTTATGCACGTTGACGGCGTGCCGCTGGGCGGCGGGCATATTACAAACGACATAGCGCGCGGCCTGACAACGACGCTGGCGCACGCGGAGCGGCTGAAAACGCTTTATGGCAGCGCGATCCCCGCGTCGCTCGACGAGCGCGAGATCATCGACGTGCCGCAAGTCGGCGAAGAAGCGCCGGAGTTCGCCAATCACGTCCCCAAATCGCATCTGATCCGCGTCATCCAGCCGCGCCTTGAGGAAACGTTCGAAATGGTCCGCGTGCGGCTTGAAAAAAGCGGTCTGAACGACGTGGCGGGACGGCGCGCCGTGCTGACGGGCGGGGCAAGCCAGCTTCCCGGGACACGCGAGGTGGCCCAGCGCCTTCTCGATAAGCAGGTGCGCCTTGGCCGCCCGCTGCGCATTACGCGCCCCTTTACCGGCGGGCTGTCTTCGATCACGCCGATGCGCCATGCCCCGGCGGCCTCGACGGGTTTGGCCGAAGCGACGTCGGGTCCCGCTTTCGCCACAACGGCAGGCCTTCTGGCTGTGGCTCAACAACCCGACATCGCTGCCGCCTATAGCGGCATAATGGACTTCACCGGCGGCGGCAATGTCTTCACCCGCCTCGGGCAGTGGGTGAAGCAGAATTTGTAACGTTGAATAGCGTGCCTTACTTCCCAAACGCCTTCTTGATGCGCTCCACGGCTTCCTGCATACGCTCTTTGGAAACCGTCAAAGCAAAACGCACATAGCCCTCGCCCGGATCGCCGAAACCGCTACCGGGCGTGGTGACGATGCCCGCCTCGCGCAAAAGCATGGACGTGAATTCCTTCGACGTCATGCCTTTCGGCGTGGGACACCAGAGATAAAACGTCGCCTTCGGCTTCTCGGGTTTGAGGCCGACTTGGCGCAAGCCTTTCACAAGCACGTTCAGACGCCCCTGATATGTCCTCTGCATTTTGGATACGCACGCCTGATCGCCCTCAAGCGCCGTAATGCCCGCTTCCTGAATGGCGTTGAACGCGCCGGAATCGATGTTGCTCTTGATCTGGCCGAGGCCCGCGAGCATGTCCGCGTTGCCGACGGCAAAACCGAGGCGCCAGCCGGTCATGTTGTACGTCTTGGAAAGCGAGTGAAACTCGATACCCACCTCTTTCGCGCCCGGCACTTCAAGGAAGCTTATGGGCTTGTATCCGCCCATGCCCATTTCCGTATAGGCCGCGTCATGACAGATCATAACGTTGTACTCGTTTGCGAACGCGACGACTTTTTCAAAAAATGCGCGATCGGCTACCGCGCCCGTCGGGTTGTTCGGGTAGTTGATGAACATCATTTTGGCCTTGCGAGCCACTTCTTCCGGAATGGCGTTCAGGTCGGGCAGAAAACCGTTTTTCTTGAGAAGAGGCATAAAGTGCGACGTGCCGCCTGCGAACATCGTTGCGATGTGATACACGGGATAGCAGGGCGACGGCACCAGCGCGACGTCGCCCGGGTTGATAAACGCGAACGGAAAATGCGCGATGCCCTCCTTTGAGCCGATGAGCGTCAACACTTCCTTGCCCGGGTCGAGATCGACGTTAAAGCGGCGCTTGTACCAGCGCGCGACGCTGCCCTTGAAATCGTTCATGCCCGAATAGGACGGATATTGATGATTGGCGGGGTTTTCGGCGGCTTTCTTCAAACTCTTGATGATGTGCTTTGGCGTGGGCAAGTCCGGATCGCCAACGCCGAGATTGATCACGTCGATTCCCTTGGCGATCTGTTCGGCTTTAAGGCGGTCAATTTCCTGAAACAAATAGGGCGGAAGCAACCGCACACGTTCAGCCTTCTCGAACTTCATGGATACCTCATAAATTAAAACTGGCATGACTGGAGGGACTTGCTCTTAGAATAAAAAAGCTCTGAATCCTACTGGCAAAATATGTGGGCTTTCGGAAGGCCATGGCCGTTAACCATATAACATGGCATAGCGCCTGCTTTTTTTCATATTTATACGGCCCCCCATATGATTAACCAAACATTAATTTCTCTGGACAAATTCGCCTAAATACTTCAAAGTGCTGGCGAACTCCAGACAAACCAGCCGCCCCGAAAAGCCACAGGTACCGGGGGCTTTTTTTAACATGAGGCTTTCCATGAACCTCCGTCAATATTTATCGATTGTCTTTATTGCCGCGTTTGTTTCCCTTCTCCCTCCAGGCCCTGCTTTTGCCATCATTGGCGGCGATGCGGTTGAATCCGACGAAGGATCCTCACCTGCGTCGCAATCGCTCTATCCCTGGAATGCCTTACTTCACTTTTCGTCCGAACAAAGCGGCAACAGTGTCTGCGGCGCGACTTTAGTCGGCGCGCGGTTTGTCATCACGTCGGCGCACTGCCTGAACGGTTACACCGACCCATCCGGTATGTACGTCACGGTGGGCGGTTATGACCGCACAAACGGCCAGGAAACCGGACAAACGATTGCCGTCAGTTCCTTTATCGTCAACCCGAATTTCCCTGCACCAGCCGACCAGAATATCGGCGGTCATTTAAACCTGCCGAACGATATGGCCATCCTTATCCTTGCCGAAGACGCAGCGCGCGTTGAGACGCCAGTCTACGTCACGCAAACGGAAATCGAGCCCGGCGTAACGGCGACCATTCTCGGCTGGGGCGCAACAGCCTATGAAGAGCTTCCCGGAACCGAAGCTATCTTGCGTGAAGCGCAGGTGGGAACCGTTAGCTACGATTCCTGCTATAACACGATGAAAGACTATGGCACGGTCAACGCCACCATGATTTGCGCAGGCGTTGCCAGCGGCGCGCAGGACGCCTGCGGCGCCGACAGCGGCGGTCCGCTTTTCGTCGTCGGACGCGATGGCAAACCGGTTCAAATAGGCATTGTCAGTTGGGGCAAGGGCTGCGGCGAAGCTGGTTTTCCCGGCGTCTATACCAACCTCGCCGAAATGCTCGGTTTCATCCTCGACACCCTTGGTGGCCAGACATACGCCAATCTCGTCGACTACGCCCTGACCGGCGATCAGCAGAAAGTAGCCGAAATCTTCGACCAAATAGGCCCTGCCGCCGCGGCAGGATCCGAGGTTCGGCAAGATTACGGCCGCCTGTTCATGAACGGCGTCTACGGCACCTCCGTCGCCCTGCAATCCTTGCTGCCGGCCAGCGCTTTTGAAATGGGCGCCGCTGTCGCGAATTTCGTGTCGATGGAAAGCCTTAATCTAAAGGCCCGCCTTCGTTCGCTCCGTGAAGGGGTTAGCGGCGGGCTGCTTGACATCAGCGGTCTTCGCCTGTCTCATTTCGCGTCGCAAGGAAACGTCGATCCTTCCACCAATCTTTCGGCCTCTGCCGCACCTGGCCGTTACGATCCTTCCCCGGCAGGCGACGTCTCGGGCGGCATCGGCGGCATCGACCTCACGTCGGCCGGACAGGCCTCGCCCAACGCCGGGCGCATGTATAGCCCATCGCTTTATTCCGAAAACGTCGGCTCTCAAGGCGCAGGCACGGCCTCGACGCTTCGCAACGTCGACACGCCGTCCTACGCGACCGGCGTAACCGGCTACGACGCCTATGGAAGACCCGTCAACACCGGCACAACCTCGACTCTTCGCAATGTCGATACGTCGTCCTATCCAACGGTCAACCCGCCTGTGGTGACCGGCTACGATGCTTATGGCAATCCCATCCGCACCACATCGATCCCGGCAGGCTATGTCGAACAGGGAGCCTATTATGGCCGTATTCTCTCCGGCGCCCAGGCGCCTGCCAAAACGGCAACTTCCGGGCAAGACGAAGAAGGCGTTCTCGGCTGGGTCTCTGGCCTGTTTGACTCCGCTGAAGACGTGGCGGACAAGCCCTCGCGTCCAACGACGCGCCCCCGAACGGCCGCTCTGACAAACCGCGATCAAGCGTACCGCAACGCCGCCCGCTATCCGGGCCAGCCTTTGGGCATGTACGCGCGCTATCTCGCCAACACTGCGGCCACAGAAAAAACCAAAGCGCCGAACGCCGTGCGCTTGCCTTTGGCCAACCAATACGCGGTCGCGGGAACGGATCCGTCCGGCATGTACCAGTGGGTTTCCACCATGCCTGAACAAACGGCCGCGCCCACGACCATAACAACGCCTTCGGGCCAGGTGCCCGCGCGCCTCGGCACGGTCGCCGTTCCCTACAGCCGCCCAACGGCCATCAACGCGGACCGGCGTTGGGGCGTGTTCATGGCGGGCGACGTGCGGTTCGGTAACGAAAAGCTCATGCGCAACGGTCCCTCGACGAAAATGGACAACACCGGCTTCTCGATCGGACTCGATTACCGCGTCGAGGACAAGAGCTTCATCGGCGTCGCACTGAGCTACGCGCACGGCAGCTTTAACACCGGCGACTACAGCGACGTTCAGGGCGACGGCTACGCCGTTTCGCTTTACGGCACGACAAGCTTCCTGAAAGACGCCTACGCCGACGGCTTCATCAGCCTCGGCTACCACACCTTCGACAGCGAACGAACCCTGTTCATCGGCAACGGCCAGACCCGCACCGCGTCGGCCGAACCCGACGCGATCCACTTCAGCGGCGAGGTCGAAACCGGCTATAACTTCAAGCAAGACAACTGGAAATACGGCCCCTATGCGGGCATGCGCCTGTCCTACGCCTCCTTTGACAAATACACGGAAAGCGGCGGCGGCAGCTTCGATCTGAACGTGCGCAACCGGGACGACGTTTCAGCGATCGGGAGCCTCGGCTTCGGCGGTTCACGGCGCTTCTATCTGCCAACGGGCGGCGTTGTTTTGCCAGCCATGCGCGTCGCCTTCAATCATGAGTTTGGCGACGGCCAGTCGAACGTCAAATCCGCCTTCGTGACGGCGCCCACCAGGACCTTCAAGACCGAAGGCGCGGTGCGCGAACGCAACTGGATCAGCGTCAGCCCCTCGGTGGCGGCGGCCCTGCCCAACAATTGGCTCTTTCAGGCCAATTATGAGCACGACTTTTTCCGCTATAACGTCAACGACCACATCTTCAACCTAGCGGCGCGGTATAAGTGGTAAGTACAGGCTTGCTTGAACAAACGATCCACAATTGACACTGCAAAAAACGCCGGGCTTTCCGCCCGGTGTGTTTGCAATAATCCCTTAAAAATCAATGAGTTTTTGTTTAATCCGTTCTTTCTTGTTTAATAAAATACTTTTGAACAAAACGGGAACGTATTGTTGACTTTTCAGCTCTCCGAGGCTAGCCTTTTCTTGCCTAGAGTAGAGCAAGAGCGGGCTGCGACCTCATCCCGCTTCAGGCATTGGAAGCCAGGGCCAAACGTTGGATGCGCAGCGTCCACGTTTCTCCCTGGCCCCATTATCGTCCGCCCTGTTCCCCTCTGCTTCCACATCCTTTCTCCTCGCCTTCCGCCCCATTTCCACTCTGCATGCCATGCCTGGCCGCCGCTCAAAGAAATGTCCCAAGGCCCGTTTCTTCGCCCTGTATATCCTTTGCCCGCTGGCTCTCTGGACCAGCTTTTGGGCCTATTTTCCCCAGCACCTCCGGGAAACGATCCAGCTATGGGCCGAAAACGAACGGAACCGGGGCCATGTCGTTTCCTTTGAACCCGGCCATGCCTCGGGATGGCCGTTCGCCGTCCGGATCCCCCTGAAAAACCTCCATTGGCAGGACGGCAAAGGCCATCAGATCGACGCCCCGGAAGCGTCGGTGTCCCTTCATCCGTGGTCGTGGCGCACCCTGAATGTCTTGGCGGCGAACGCCGGCGGCCAATGGAGCGGCGCGGCTTTTGCGATCCGCAAAGCCTCCGTGACGGTCCACACGCCCTTGTGGCCGCCCAAGAGCCACGCCGAAGCGGGCCTGACCTTCTCGGCCTCTCTGAACGGTATCGAATTGAAGACGCCCTCTCTCATGCCGTTGGGCAAAACCGTCGAAAGCCTCTCTCTCTCGTTCCGCGTCATGGGCCCTCTGCCCGATCCGGTTAACAAGAAAACGCTAGCGGCATGGAACAACAAGAACGGCATCGTAGAGTGCGACGCTTTTGAGGCCGTCTGGGGACCGTTAACGGTCGCGATGAAAGGCACGGTAGCCCTGACCGGCAATCTCCAGCCCGAAGGCGCGTTTGCGGGACGGATCGCGGGCCTCGAAAAAGCCCTGGATGCGTTTGCGGAGGCCACATGTATCGGCAAGCCCGAAGCCGCGCTGGCTTCTTCGTTTCTCAAGCAAACGGCTCAAACACCCGCAGCATCGGACGAATCCGGTCTGGATACCCCGATCACCATCCAGTCCGGCGGCCTCTTCATCGGCCCCGCGCGCGTATTAACCTTACCCCCTATTGACTGGCCACAATAATAACAAAATGACCGTTTACCGAATGCCATGAGAATGACATAGGCGTTTGTGACAAAGCTTTTTTATTGAAGGCACGGTGAATTTGGAAAGCTGTTTCTTTTTCCGCTCAGAGGTTGCTTATGAAGTATTCCACCCTTCTTCTATTATCTTTTCCCATCATTGTTATGGCCGAACCGGTTTCCGTTCAGGCAGAGCCCATTTCCAACACATTTTGCGGGCACACAAGCATGCGGATATGCGGCATAACTTTCACGGCACAGCCCGGCCCCATCGGCACTCTGTTGACTTTTCATTTGCCGGAAAAATACGTCATCCGCACAGCCACCGTTCAGTGTATCGGCGATCATGGCCGCGCTTATTATAAACTGCTAAACGATGACGTTACGTCTTGCGCTTTACGCACATGCCGGCCCGGAGCGGTTACGTTATGCAATACTTCTTTCGATATCCCCGTTGAATCCCATATCGGCGATGTCGTAGAAACGAAGATACCTCCTGAAATTCTTATCGCTTCAGCCGCGTCTTCCCAACCCGGGTTTTCATCCGAATGCCGCCTCGTCAACGGCATCGAGCGCTATCAGGTTACCGGCACATCCGGCGTTTCTTGCAACGCTTTCCCATGTCAACCGGCAACGCTAACCATCTGCGGAGAGGCCGTTGCGATCCCCACGGCGTCGGAAATGGGCGCCGTCCTTCAGGCCGTGACAAATAACAACCAGCCCGTCACTGTCCAGTGCATTGGATCCGGCGGCAACCGCCCAACCTATCAAATTACGGACAGTTCAGCCGTTACGTGCGAAGAGTAAAACCCCGCAAAATCATCCTTCTAAAAGCCCTTTCTTTCCTGTATTGTCCCGGCCTTTTAGGAGAGAAACGGTGAAAACATTAGGCATATTGGGTTTGGGCGCCTTCGGCCAGCTGATGGCCCGGCACCTGGCTTCGCACGTCAAGCTCATGGCTTACGATCCGGCGAAACAGGCCGAGTCTTACGCGCGCCAGCACGGCATTGACTTCGTCTCGCTGGAAGAAGCCACGCGCGCCGATATCGTGGTCATCGCGACGCCAATCGATAAAATTCGCGGCGTGGTGGATGCGATCAAGCCGCACCTGAAACCGGGCGCCATCGTTCTCGACGTGGCTTCGGTCAAGGTCTATCCCGCCAGATTTATGGAAAGCCTGCCGGATTACGTCGATATCGTCTGCACGCATCCCCTCTTCGGGCCTCAAAGCGCGCGCAACGGCATCACGGGCCTGAAAATCGCGGTCTGTCCCATTCGAGGCAGCGGCGTGACGAAGATTGTGGAATTCTTCCGCGCCAAACTTGGCCTTCAGGTCATTATGACGACGCCCGAAGAGCACGACCGCGAAGTGGCGGCCGTTCAGGGCCTGACTCACATGATCGCCAAGGTTCTGGTGGACATGGAACCCCTGCCCAAAAAAATGACGACGGTCAGCTTCGATTTGCTTATGGCGGCGGTCGAGCTTGTGCGCTACGACTCCATGGAACTCTTCCTTGCCATCGAACGCGACAACCCCTTCTCGGCGGAATTGCGGCACAAGTTTTTCGCTAAAGGCAAGGAACTGCGCGATTTCCTTGAGTCTCAGGAGACGGCGTCAAAATAAGCGCGTGATTATCGCCGCCCGGCTTTCAACGGCACGGCATACCCCCCCAGGGGGGAAAGGTGCTTAAGGCGGCTGCCAAGCATCGCGCGCAGACGCGACAGGCGCGTATCGTTCCGGCCCACATAGCCGTCAACCTCGACAAAGAACGACGTAAGCGCCGAACCGCCGCGGCCCATTGTCTGGGCCAGCATCTGGCGAACCTTATACCCGGCCTTGCCGAGCAAGCGACGCATCTCCGCTTCGGGCACATGCACGCATTGCAGAACCAGAAAGCTGCGGTCGTCGCCCGTCAGTTCGGGATACAGCTTACCGATCACAAGTCCCGTGGGCAGCGACCGGCGCACGTTCGACCGACCGGGCTTCAGGTTCTCGAAAGGCATCGTGGCGAAGACGGTCAAAACGTTCGACCTGTCGCCCGCCAGCAAAGGCCACCATGAATCTTTCTCGCTGACCGCAGGCGGCGGCACGACGGCCATCGTGGCCTTGTTCACTTGCACGGCTTTGATGGCCGCCAGGGCCGAAGAATACTCGATCAGCGGCGTAAAGGCCCCGAAATGGTCCCGGGCCGTGTCCCAAAGGCCATGGCCTTTATCGGGTGAATAAACGGCGACCTTGAACGTTCCTTCAAGGAGCGTAAACGCGGAAATCATTTCGCGCCAAAGACGCACCACAAGGCCTTCGGGCAGTTTGCCTTGTGGACGGCCCATAATCGTCCGCAGCATCTGCGCTTCGCGGCCGGGGCGAATGTAAATATGCTGTTTGCCTTTGTGCTTGCGGATTCTGTCGATGATCTCGGCACGGTCGAGCAAAATATTGTGCAGGGCAATATCGATCCTGTCGATCTGCGCGCGCAGGTCGGCAAGGGCCTGTTTATCGGGATTTACGGCAAGGTGTTTTACAACCATAGGATGAGCCTTCAAATTAGTCTTTACAACCAGTTAGCAGCGTAACTTACAGCAATTTCTTCAAAAAGCCAAACGGCTTTGTTAAGTCTATGTATATCCTTCTTTTCGCGTGGGAATAGGCCCCGAAGGTATCGGAAAGGGCAAGGGCAGGACAAGCCTGCGGGGCGTCGCGCGGGATTTGGTTAACAGAGGCGCATAAATCTGCTTTCCGGCCTCCATAAGCAGCAACCCGCCGAAGCCGGGAAACACTATAGCCGCATATTTCTCCACCACGTCCGCCAACGCCAGCGGCAACCGGGCCTGCGAGGGCGGCATGTAAAGCGCGCGCCAGAAACGCTCGACAAGAAATCCGCCTTCGCGCAGCGCTCCCTTCAACTGCGAGGGCGAATAAGGGCGTCCGGTTCCGAAAGGCGTGCTGTCGCTATGCGCCCAGAATCCGCGCCGGTTGGGAACGATAACAAGCATGCGCCCGTTGCCCTTCAGGATGCGCCACACCTCGCGCAGAAGAGCCTCGGCGTCGGCGGCCATCTCAAGCGCATGCACAAGAATGACGCGGTCGACCGATTCATCCGGCAACGGCAGGTCCGTCATGCTCGCAAGACAGGAAACGTTCGGCCCTTCACGCGGCCAATAAGCCACGCCCTGCTCGCCCGGCATCATGGCCAGCAATCGTGCGGCCTCGCCCTGCCACGGCCTGAGCAAGGGGGTTCCGTAGCCGATGGCCAAAAGGTTCTCTCCCCTGACATCAGGCCATATCTGGCGCAGGCGACCGCGCAGAAGACGCCGGACGCTCTGCCCCAGAGGATTAACGTAAAACTCCCGTAAGTCGACGACGTCGATGGTCATTCGGAAGGTCCGGCATAAAAAGATGAAAAAGACGGAAACATAAAACCCCATTCTTCACGTTTTGTTAAGGCCTGAAAGGACTTTGAATCGCTTCAAAAGACCTATTAACCTCATGTTAGCATGATTTCGGCACTCTCGGGGGTATGGGATTTACGGTCGAACTTCTTCCGGCCTTTGCCGATAACTATATCTATCTGGTCAGCGATATCGCCCTTGGCCTCGCCATGGCCGTCGACCCGGGCGATGCCGACGTGGTTCTCCGGACGCTACAGAAAAAAGACCTCCATCTGGCCCTGATTCTCAACACCCACCACCACAGCGATCACGCGGGCGGAAACGCCAGACTTCAGCATGAATACGGGGCGCCCATTATCGCCTCAAGCAAGGAAAGACACCGCATTGAAAACCTGTCCCGGGGCGTCGAAAAAGGCGATATAGTCAGCTTCTCCGACCTGCGCGGACAGGTCATCGAAACGCCCGGCCACACCTCGGGCCATGTGTCGTATTATTTTCCGTCCATCAAGGCTCTGTTTAGCGGCGATACTCTTTTCTCGCTCGGCTGCGGCCGTTTGTTCGAAGGCTCGGCGGCGGAGTTGTGGGATTCGCTTTGCGCTCTTCGCAACCTACCCGACGACACGTTGGTCTATTGCGGGCACGAGAATTCCGAAAAAAACGCCAGATTCGCCATGATGCTTGATAAGGACAACGCCGAACTCAAGTTGCGGGTCAACGAAATAACCGAACGGCGGCGCGAAGGCAAACCGACGCTACCCGCTTCTCTTGGTTTTGAAAAAAAGACCAACCCGTTCCTGCGCGTGGATTGTCCCGATTTTCAGCAAACGCTAAGCAAGAACGGCTTTCCCGTCGACGGCGCGGACCCCGCCGCCATCTTCGGCGCTCTCCGCGCCGCAAAAGACCGTTTTACGGGTTAACTCGCCTCTGATCAGGGATGCTCGACGCACATCGTGATGCCCATGCCTCCGCCGATGCAAAGCGTGGCCAGGCCGCGTTTCGCGTCCTGTTTCTGCATCTCATATAATAGCGTCACCAGAATACGTGCGCCCGAAGCGCCGATAGGATGGCCAAGCGCAATCGCGCCGCCATTAACGTTAATCTTCGTGGTATCCCATCCCAAATCCCTGTTCACGGCGATCGACTGAACCGCGAAAGCCTCGTTAGCCTCGATCAGATCAAGTTGGCTCATTTGCCACCCCGCCTTACTTAGCGCCAGACGCGTTGCCGGAACAGGCCCGATACCCATGATGGATGGATCGACGCCAGCAGTGCCCCACGACACAATCCTCGCCAACGGAATCACGCCGCGCCGCGCCGCTTCGTCTTCACTCATAACAACCACCGCCGCTGCGCCGTCGTTGATGCCCGACGCGTTGCCGGCCGTCACTGTGCCATCCTTTTTAAACGCAGGTTTCAGTTTCGCGAGATCGTCGAGCTTCGCTCCAAAACGGGGAAACTCGTCCTGCTCCACCGTCACGTCGCCCTTGCGTCCCTTGATGACGATGGGGACGATCTCATCCTTGAACTTGCCCGCCTTGATCGCGGCTTCGGCCTTTTGTTGCGACGCCAGGGCGAACTCGTCCTGCGCGGCGCGCGTAATGGCGTACTTCCCGGCCACATTTTCTGCGGTAACGCCCATATGATATTTGTTAAAAACGTCGGACAATCCGTCGCTAATCATGGTGTCGATCAACTCGCCGTTGCCCATGCGTACGCCGTTTCGCAGATGAATGGCGTGAGTCGATAAGCTCATGCTCTCCATGCCGCCTGCAACGACGATTTTCTGTTCGCCCGTTTTGATCGCCATATAGGCGTTGGCAACCGCGCGCAAACCCGATCCGCAAATCTGATTGACGGCATAAGCTGTTTTATCGACCGGCACACCGGCCGCCATGGCGGCTTGACGCGCGGGCCCCATGCCCTGCGCCGCCGCAAGAATTTGCCCCATAACAACCTCATCCACGTCCTCGGGATTGGTCTTGGCGCGCAAAAGCGCGGCCTTGACGACTTCGCCGCCCAAAGCATGGGCGGGAACACTGCTCAAAGCGCCATTGAACGAACCGATCGCGGTGCGCGCCGCTCCGGCAATAACAACATTCGTCGACATGAAAGACTCCCGAGTGAGAGTAAAAAGGAAGGAACCGGGGCAGAGTTTATGATGGCAATGCCTTTAAATCAAGTTAAGGCGCCGGAAATGGCCGCTTTTGTTGCCTTTAAAAAGCCATAACATAGAAGGGTTTAAATCTTTTTGCTTCTCCCGGGATCTTTTCTGATTCGATACAATTTAAAGCGTTTCCAGCCACCTCGGCAGGGAAAAGAAAGACCGGAAAACAGTTTATTGAATTCCCGGGAAATCAAACACAACGGGCGTGCATGTTCCCTTTCTAATCACCTTCAGGATAGCGTCGAAAACAGCGCCCTCCTTGATGCCATTTTTTTCCAGATACACTTTCCCGGGAGGTGTTCCTCCAGGAAGAGTATAAAGGAAACTTTTCCCCTTCCATTTCACATGAGGCTCATCGATTGAAACTTTCGGCATAAAAGAAAACTTGACCCAATAGGCGTCTGTTGAATCAAGGCGACCAGCGTTCGGTATTTGATCGATCGATACAATCGTGGCTTTGCCGGGATACTCGGTATAGGCACAAGGCCCCCCGACCATTTTACCGGGCGGATCGCTCACGATTGTCTCATCCGCATACGGCTTGCCAGTCGGTTCCCCCGCGCTCATGCCATGTACCGTATATGGCAAGAGTGAAACGACCAGAAGCACCGCCAGAAAAACACGCATGTTCCCCTCACATTCTCGGCAGTTGAACGACGAAGCGCGCGCCGGCGGTCCGGCCCCGGGAATCCTTGCGGTTTTCGGCCCAAATCCGCCCGTGGTGCGCCTCGACGATTTGCTTGGAAATGCTAAGGCCAAGGCCGGAGTGAATGCCGAATTTTTCCGTCTTGGGCCGCTCGCTGTAGAAACGGTCGAAAATGGCTTCAAGCTTGTTTTCGGGAATGCCCGGCCCCTCGTCGTCGACGGTGATGACCGCGTTGTCGCCATCCTGCGCCAACGCGACAACCACCTGCCCGCCGGGAGGCGAAAAGGACAGCGCGTTGGCGATGAGATTCTGAACCACCTGGACAAGACGCACTTCCGCGCCCTCGACCATCAACGGCTGCAAGGGCAGCGGCAACAAGACGACTTTCACATTTCCTTCCGGCTCTTCGCCGTCAAGCGCATCAGGCGCTTCGTAAAAACCGGCCAACGCAGCCAGCATTTGATTCACATCGACGGGCTCCGCCTCGGCGCGGCCAAGTTCGGCGTCAAGGCGCGACGCGTTGGAAATGTCGCTGATCAGGCGGTCGAGCCTGTCGACGTCGTCGCGAATGACGAGCATCAGGCGTCGCTGCATGGCCGGATCCTGCACACGCTCAGCCGTTTCAACGGCGCTGCGCAGCGACGTAAGCGGATTCTTGATCTCGTGCGCCACGTCGGCGGCAAAGTTTTCGATTGCACCTATTCGTTTAGCCAGCGCCGCCGTCATATCCCTTAAGGCAAGCGACAAATCGCCGATTTCGTCCCGGCGCGCACCCAGATCGGGAATGGCCCCGGGGTTAAGCAGACTGGCCGTACCGGCCAGACCCATAATTTTCTTCTGGCCTTGCCGCACGCTTTCGGCTGCCAGCGCGAGCAACCGGATAGGCCGCGCAATCGCCCGCGCAAGATAAAGCGACAACAAAACGGTAATCAATAACGTAAAGCCGAATATCTGAAGAATGTTCAGGCGCACTTCGCGCATGGCGGCGCTGACCTTTGTGTCCGGGCGCGACAGCATAATGGCGCCCAAAACCTGCTTGTAGCGCTGCACCGGCACGGCCACCGCCAAAAGCAGCCCGCCCTTCGGCATCCGCCAGACCTGCGTCGCGGGATCGCCTTCCAGCGCTTTCTTCACGATTTCGTACTGATCGCCGCGCTGGATCTGCTCTTCCTGATACGCCGGAAACTGCCGGCGCTCCAATAACCGGTCGATCGAATCGAAAGGTCCCATCGCGAGCCGCGTGAGCCAGAACGGCTTTTCGGGAGGCGGCAGTTCCTGAGTCTGAATTTTGCCGCTGTGCTCCAGAAGAATCCGGCTGTCCGCCAGAAGCGTATCGTCGAGATCGAAAAGACGCGTGCGCGTTTCCGTCGCTTCAACCAGACGCCGGATCATCAGCCGCGCCAGAAGCGGCGAAAGGATGTTCCTTTCCTCCTCGTCGATCACCACCGCGCCCTCGCCGAGCGCGCTGGCGGACAGGCGCGCCTGGAGCAAAAGAGCATTGAGCTCTGAAGCGATCAGTCTTTCCTGATAATGTCCCATGTAAAGCAGGCTGCCCACCAGAATGGCAAGCGCCAGAACGTTGACGGCCAGAATGCGAAGCGTAAGCGGCGAAAAACGCCCCTGCGCCCAGACAGGCAAATCCGGGCGGCGCCCCTCCTGCCGCCAAAGCCACCAGCCGCGTTTGCGTTTTACCAAGCGCTCCTCAATCTTCCTTATACCGGTAGCCGACGCCGTAAAGCGTTTCGATCTGGCCGAAATCCGTATCGACGGCCCGGAACTTCTTCCGCATCCGCTTGATGTGGCTGTCGATGGTGCGGTCATCGACGTAGATGGATTCGCCGTATGCGGCGTCCATCAATTGATCGCGGCTTTTCACATGCCCGATTCGCTGCGCCAAGGCTTTCACAAGAAGAAATTCGGTTACGGTCAGATCGACCGTTTTTCCTTTCCATGTGCATAGATGGCGCGCGCCATCCAGCACAAGATCGCCGCGCGTCAGAACGCTGGCCGGATCCGCGCCCGCGGGCTGCTGACGCAATTGTTCGCGGCGCAAAAGCGCGCGAATGCGCTCCATCAACAAACGCTGGGAAAACGGCTTGGTAATGTAATCGTCCGCGCCCATGCGCAAGCCCATGATCTCGTCCACCTCTTCGTCCTTGGAGGTCAGAAAGATCACCGGCATGTTGGCCGTTGCGGCGTTTTGCTTCAGGCGCTGCAAAAGCTCCATGCCGTTCAGGCGCGGCATTTTGATATCGAGGACAGCCAGATCGGCCGGGCGTTGCATGATGCCCCGTTGGGCCTCATCGCCGTCCGTATAGGTCCGCACCTCAAACCCTTCGGCCTCCAAAGCCATGCTGACTGAGGTCAGAATATTGCGGTCATCATCGACCAGAACGATTGTCTGCGGCACGCGAAAAACTCCCTTGGAAGTTTAAGATCTTTAAGGGCTAAAGCCGAACTATGGCACAAAAAGGCCCAAAATGTGAACGGACAACGCAATTGTTCCATAATCCTTAATATTTTCGCGTTTTCCGCTTTACCTGCCCCAACTTCCTGGATTATACATGGCCGCCATCATTGATAAGCCGATATATGCGAGGCACAGATGGCCCAATTCCCTCAAGCTTTAACTTTTGATGACGTTCTGCTGGTCCCGGCGGCCTCCGGCGTTTTGCCGTCCGAGGTCAACACATCCACCCGCCTGACCAAAAATATAACGCTCGGCATCCCCCTCCTCTCCGCCGCCATGGATACGGTCACCGAAGCCAATCTGGCCATCGCCCTCGCCCAAGCCGGAGGCATCGGCGTCATCCACCGCAACCTGCCCCCTGCCAAGCAGGCCGAAGAAGTCCGCAAGGTCAAGCGCTTTGAGTCCGGTATGGTTATGAACCCCATCACCATCACACCGGACGCGCCTTTGGCCAGCGCGCTGCGCCTTATGGCGGATTATCATATTTCAGGCATTCCCGTCGTCGAACAGCCATCCGGTAAGCTGGTCGGCATTCTGACGAACCGTGACGTGCGTTTTGCCAGTAACATGCAACAGCCCGTTTCGGAACTGATGACGAAGGACAATCTGGTCACCGTCCGCGCCAACGTGAATCGCGAAGACGCCAAGCTTCTTCTTCACAAACACCGCATCGAAAAACTGCTGGTCGTCGACGATGCCTATCGCTGCATCGGCTTGCTGACGGTAAAAGACATCGAAAAAGCGCGCCTTCATCCCAACGCCTGCAAAGACGACAAGGGACGCCTGCGCGCCGCCGCCGCCGTCGGCACCGGCAACGACGGCCTTGAACGCGCCGAGGCGCTGATCGAAGCGGGCGCGGACATGATCGTCGTCGACACGGCGCACGGCCATTCCTCGCGTGTTCTGGAACAGGTGACGCAAGTTCGCAAACTTTCGAACAGCACCCAGATCGCGGCTGGCAATATCGCCACAGCCGATGGCGCGAAAGCGCTTATCAATGCGGGCGCGGATGCCGTCAAGGTCGGCATCGGCCCCGGAACGATCTGCACAACGCGCATGGTCGCCGGCGTCGGCGTGCCGCAATTGACGGCCATCATGGAGGCCGCCTCGGTTTGCCATAAACAAAACATTCCGGTCATTGCGGATGGCGGGATCAAGTATTCCGGCGAAATCGCCAAGGCCATCGCGGCCGGGGCCGATTGCGTCATGCTGGGGGCGCTTTTTGCGGGCACGGACGAAGCGCCCGGCGATGTCGTGCTGTATCAAGGACGCTCGTATAAAAGCTATCGCGGCATGGGGAGCCTCGGCGCGATGGCGGCCGGTTCAGCCGACCGCTATTTCCAAAAGGCCGACATGGACAATCCCGGCAAGCTCGTGCCGGAAGGCGTCGAAGGCCGCGTGCCTTACAAAGGCCCCGTGTCTCAGATTATCCACCAACTCGTGGGCGGCCTGCGCGCGGCTATGGGCTACACCGGCTCAGCCACTATCGCGGACTTGCAGAAAAATACCTCGTTCGTCCGCATCACGAACGCAGGTCTGCGCGAAAGCCATGTCCACGATGTTCAGATCACGGCGGAATCGCCGAACTACTGGCGGGAAAGTTAGACTCCAAATTCATTTACTGGATGGCGTTCCGCGTCAAGGCTACGGCAATGGCGCACTCCTTCTTTTCTTTAGCACACAAGTATACATCGGATGCAGGACCCTGAGGGAGTCCGGATCGGGCTCGAACGGAAGCACATTTTCTTGCTTACATGCCTTGAACACAGCTTCCAGGCTCCGGCGCTTTTCCGGAGTCAGCTGGGCGGCTCTGGCAAAGCTTTCCGGCGATAAATACCCAAAAACGATGTCGGTCAGATCGACCGCGGCCTCAACATCGAAACCGGCTTTATCCGCCAAAACGATCAGGCTTTCGCCCGAAAGATAATGCATGTTCGAGAACCCTTCGTGCGCAGCGCACTCGGCGAACAACGTTTTGTAGTCCTCCGCCATTTTCGATTCCTTGAGAACGCCGTCATTGAGAATAACGAGGACCGCGCCGTCTTTCAGCACGTTATGGATTTGTTTGAGCGCCAGAAGCTGATCGTCCTTTCCGATAAAGGGCAGAACGAAACGAAGGATACCGGCATGGAAAGCCTTCGGGTCAAAAGGCACATCCAATAAATCACCCCGGACCGGCTGGACGCCGGACGCTTTTTCTTTCATTTTCCGCAAGGCCGCGCCATCGACCTCAATGCCGATCGGAAGAACGCGACGATCCTCCGGCTGTCCTAGTTGCGAAACGACGGTCTGGATAACATGGCCATCTCCGCAGCCAAAATCGGCGATCACGCATTCTCTGTCCGGGAGCGCGTTCGCGATCTGCTGCGTGAAAATGTAGTTGA
>JAXGVG010000019.1:0-19755 GCA_040773965.1 Alphaproteobacteria bacterium
ACAGTTACGCCGAACGCCTTGGGGCCGGGGAAGAGCCCGAAAGCCTCGACAAGGAATTCCTTCGCCTCTGGATTGCCGCACGGTGTGATCCCTATAGCGAGCCCATTCCGCCCATTCCGCCGGAAACGATGATCGATTTCAGCGCGCGCTATATCGCGCTTTATGAAACGGTTTCGGGGGAAACGTTCGATCCGCTGCCCGCGACTCCATCCGTCCGCGACCGCGTCCGCGCGAACGTGCAGAGGTATGTGTAAGCGGTTTGGACCGTAACAATACGGTTAATCGAAATTATCCATATTATTGTCGCCATCTCTGTCGAAACCCCAGGGCATGGTAAATTTTCAGCGGCAGTTTATTAAGGCCCTGCTGCCGCGTTAAGACAAAAATAACCAAGTTATTGAAAGTATTATCGTTTTCGACTTAACCCCTCTTTTTATGGTAAGTTTCATCATGCCTTTGCCGGATTATCCGGCCTGATTTTCAGTGAAACTATTTTACGAAAGAATGAGGGGACACTATGCTTACCGCACGCGATTTATGTTATGACATTTACAGAGAACCCGCGCCGCGTTTGCGGGTCTTGAAAAAACAGGGCCAACAAAAAGTGACCGAGCCAACGCCACTTAAAGCTAAATGCATAGCTAGCGTCATTATGGGCAAACGCGCCGATAAAGGGCGCGCTTACGCGACGGCGGGAAAGCTTTTCGATAACGGCGATAAACTTTATTTTGTACCGCTTTGGAAAACGGCTCATCCTTTGTCAGGTGAGCAGATGGGGATCAAGGCCTGTTTGGATAAGACAGAAGAGGTTGAGCTTAAATCAGAAGCGAAGAAAAGCCTTTTAATAACTCCATTTGTCTATCAGGACGACCTAGAAAAAGTGGCGGATGTGGACGTTGACAGGGAACCGGAACTTAGAATCGCCCTGATAACAGAGATCGAAAAAAAATTTCCCAATGAAGCTGCGGCAAAGCAGATAGAATACAGACTCGGCTAAAGCATCGTTTTGAAAGGCATGAAACGATGATTGAAGCCGGGCTCAATGCTCAGGAATTCTGTGAGCGGATTCTCCAGAGAGAGATCGGCAGGCATGGCGTTCATGCGGCTTTTGCCTATGAAGACGCGGCCGATGCAATCAATATTATGTTTCTGTTTTCCGGTCCTTCGGAAGAAATTCAAAAGAAAATCGGCATATTTGGCGACAAAGATAAAATAAACTTTGGGCGAGCGGAAAAGCAAGCCAATGAAATTGGCGCCATAATTCTTGAAAATACGAAAATCGGAAAGTTTTTAATTGATCGGAATTTAAAAGAATATTTTGCCGATTATTATGGAAAGGAGCCTGATTCCGGTGCCACCATAGAGCGGGCCGAATATGACGTTTGGGCCTATGTCTCGCGGAAATTCATGCATGCGGGATTTAAAGAAGTTGTCACCGCTGTATGCGGGGCAGATCCGCGCCGTGTGTTTCGCAAGCACGAAATCCATGAGATGGTTAGAGATTCATCCCCGGAAACGATCAATGGCCGTTTCATACAACCCATCAAGGATATTTACAAAGCGTCGGGCGATTATGTCGCCTTTCGTGAAATATGCCGTATGGAACTGGATATGGCGCGAACTCATGCGCATAAAGAAAATACTGAAGACGCGTGGGAAGATTTTCGTGCGCGTCTCAAATTCTTCAGAATGGAATGCCGTGAAACGGCCATAACGCTCAAAAAAATTGGCCAGCGAAATCTTGTGTCGGTAAGGGCCGAAAGAAGCGCTTTCGCTGTGGGTTGAGCATTCGACTGATGCTTCGGGGGAGAAGCCGTGCTTCGCCGTGACTTGTTCCAAGTCCGGCAAGCTGCGCCGCAGCTTAGGCGGATTGCGGGGATCATGCAGTCATTACATTTCACTAAAAAGCTACGGCTCCAACGCCTGCATCTCGAGCATAAGCGTGATCGTATCGCCGAAGCGGCCCGGCATTTCCGGTTCGTCGCCCATATTGAAGTCGGCGCGCTTGAAGGAGCCCTTCAGCGAGAGGCCCATGCCCGGTTCCTTACGCGAAAGATTTCCGCCTTGCTGGGCGACGGAGGCGGCCTGATTGAGCGTGGCATTAAAGGCGGCGGGCTTGCTGACGCCATGAAGCGTGAGCGTGCCTTTAATCTCCGACTTGTTGTCCTTGAACGCGGATTCGGCGGTTGCCATAAAGACGATTTCGGGAAAATCGTCAGGCTTGAGCAATTCCGCCAGATCGCGCGCCGCGCCGGGGTTGGCGACCGTCAGGCTTTCCGCGTCGATGGCAATTTTAAGATGGGCGATCGTTTTCGCGGAGTCGTCGAAGGCAAAGCTGCCCGTCGCCTTTTGGAAAAGGCCGAGAACGTTCGACAACCCGCGATCCATGATTTGAAAGGCGGCGCTGAACTGCGACGGCGGCACGTAGTATTTCGCGGGCGTGCCGAAGGCAAGGCTTGGCGAAAGAAGAAAGACGAGAAACAAAAGGCGGGAAATGAACGGATGCATCGGCGCTTTCCGTTATTGCCAGTAGCCGGGCAGGAAAGCCCAGCCGTACGCGCGGCGCTCCCAGCGGTCCCCCGACCACACGGCGGTGGGGTGAGGCTTCAGGATGATCGATCCGGGAATCCAATTGAAGTTCAACCCGTTATATGACCAGAAGCCGGGACGCCAGGCTTCGTTCACGGGATCGTTGGGGATGAGCGTATCTTCGTAAAGGTTTTCAGGCGGCGCCGCGCCGGTAATTTGAATGTAGGGCGAGCGTTCGGCTTCCATTTCTTCCACAGAACTGCAGGCGGAAAACGACGCGAGGATCGATAAAACGGCGGCGGTGAAAAGGCGCGACTTTAGAATCATACTCAACCCAATGACAAAAGGATCGGCCTATCACAGCACAGTGATGCGGTAGTCCTCAATAACCAAATTCGCGAGCAGTTTTTCGGCCATTTCCGTGGCGGTTTCCCTGGCTTTGGCCGCGTCTTTTTCCGCCAGTTCAAGTTCGATGACCTTGCCCGCGCGCACTTCGCCGATTCCCTTGAAACCGAGCGAGCCCAGCGCGTGGCCGATGGCTTTGCCTTGCGGGTCGAGGACGCCTTCCTTGAGGACGATGTCAACGCGAACTTTCATGTTTCCTCTCGCTGATGGGGGTGATGTTGACGGGAGAGGCGTTCGCGTTCATGGGCACCTCGGCCAAAATGCCGAGACGCCGCGCGACTTCCTGATACGCCTGTTCGACTTCGCCAAGGCCTTCGCGGAAACGGTCCTTTCCCATTTTTTCGCCAGTGCGAACGTCCCACAGGCGGCAGTTGTCCGGGCTGAGCTCGTCGGCGAGGACGATGCGCACATCGTCGTTGTCCCACAGGCGGCCGAACTCGAGACAAAAGTCGACAAGCCTCAGGCCCGTGCCGAGGAAAAGCCCCGAGCAATAATCGTTGATGCGTAACGCAAGGGTCATGATGTCTTCAAGCTCATGCGGGCCGGCCCAGCCGAATGCGGTGATGTGCTCGTCCGAAACCATCGGGTCGCCAAGCTCGCGGTTCTTGTAATAGAACTCGACGATGCAGCGCGGCAGTTGCGTGCCTTCGGCGATGCCAAGACGCTTCGCCAGCGATCCGGCGGCCACGTTGCGGACCATGACCTTGAGCGGAATAATCTCAACCTGCCTGACAAGCTGTTCGCGCATGTTCAGGCGCCGCATGAAATGCGTCGGCACGCCGATGTCGTTCAGGCGCGCCATCAGGTATTCGGAAATGCGGTTGTTCAGCACGCCCTTGCCGGTGATGACCCCCTGTTTCCGGTCGTGGCAGGCGGACGTGTCGTCCTTGAAATACTGGATCAGCGTGCCGGGCTCGGGGCCTTCAAAAAGCACTTTGGATTTGCCTTCCAATACGCGGCGGCGTTTGTTGATGCGAAAATTCATTTTTTTCAACCCGTTAGAGTTGCCCTCATCTCGTTTTGGGGCCGGAAATGTGTATAGCAGGAGACGGGGGGAATGACAACGTTTGGGCTTTACCCGGACCGGAAAAGCTTAACGGCGGCGTCTTTTTCAAACAGATAGAGGAGGGTGCGGAGCGCCGTGCCCCTTGCTGAGGTCAATTCAGGGTCATGGCTGAGGATCAGTTGCGCGTCGTCGTGGGCCATCGTTAATAGATGCCGGTCCGCAAATAAATCGGCCAGCCGGAACGAGGGCAAGCCGCTTTGCCGCGTGCCCAGAAGCTCTCCGGGGCCGCGCAGGCGCAAGTCTTCCTCGGCGATGCGGAAACCGTCTTCCGTCTCGCGCAGCATTTTCAGGCGCGCCTTGGCCGTGTCGCTTAAGGGTTTCTGGTAGATCAAAAGACACGTGGATTTGTCCCGTCCGCGCCCGACGCGCCCGCGAAGCTGGTGTAGTTGCGCAAGGCCGAAGCGTTCGGCGTGTTCCACGATCATAAGCGTGGCGTCCGGCACGTCGACGCCGACTTCGATGACCGTCGTCGCAACCAAAACTTTGATTTCGCCGGTGGAGAAAGCGTCCATAACGCGGTCTTTTTCCTCGCTTGCCATCCGGCCATGCACGAGGCCGACGTTCTGCGCGCCCAGTTTCTCCCTCAACATTCCGGCACGCGCCGTGGCGGCGGCTAGATCGGATTTTTCGGATTCTTCCACCAGAGGGCATACCCAGAAAACCTGTGCGCCTTTGGCAAGGGCGCGTTTGACGCCCGCGATCACTTCGCCAAGGCGCTCCATGTTGATAAGGCGCGTGTCGATGGGCTGGCGGCCCGCCGGTTTTTCATGAAGGCGCGAAACGTCCATGTCGCCATAGGCCGTGAGAGTCAATGTCCGCGGGATTGGCGTCGCGGTCATGACGAGAATATCCACGCCGCGCCCTTTGTCCGAAAGCTGGAGGCGTTGCTGCACGCCGAAGCGATGCTGTTCGTCGACGATGGCGAGGCAGAGATTCTTGTATTTCACGTCTTCCTGAAACAGAGCGTGCGTGCCGGCGACGATGCTCAGCGATCCATCGGCCAGCGCCGCAAGCGTTTCCTTTCTTCCCTTGCCGCGGTTTTTGCTGACGAGAAGGCCGGTTGCCATGCCAAGCGGCTTCAGAAATTCGTTGAGGCGGGCGCGGTGCTGTTTCGCAAGTATTTCCGTAGGCGCCATAAGGGCCGCCTGCGCCCCGGATTCGACGGCTTGCAGCATGGCAAAGAGCGCGACAAGCGTTTTGCCCGACCCCACGTCGCCCTGCAAAAGGCGCAGCATTCGCTTATACCCCGCCATGTCGGCGCTTATTTCGGCTATGGTTTGCCGTTGACCCGTTGTAAGTGTGAAGGGCAGGGATCTTTCCAGCTTGTTTTGTAGAACGCCTGTTCCGGGAAGAGGCCGTCCGCCTCCTGCGCGGTGATGGCGGCGAATGACCGCCAGCGCCAACTGGTCTGCCAGCAATTCGTCGTAGGCGAGGCGGCGGCGCCCGGGCGAGGATGCCATTTCGGCGGCTTGCGGTTCGTGCGCCGCAAGCAACGCGGTTTTCCACGTTGGCCAGCCTTCGCGTTTTAGCAAATGAGGATCGTGCCATTCGGGAAGGTCCGGCAGTTTCGAAAGGGCTTGCCGGATCGTTTTACGGACGAGCTTTCCGGTGAGTCCTTCCGTCAGGGGATAGACAGGTTCGATTTTCGGGATTTCATCGGCGCGTTCCGGCGGCAGGACGTAGTCCGGGTGGCTCATGCTCCAACCACCGCGAAAACGCTGGAGCAAGCCGCTGACAACGACAGGCCTGTCCGTGGGGTAAAGATTGCCCAGATAGTCGCCTTTGGCGTTGAAATAAGTGATGGTGATTTGCGGGCCGCTGCCGTCCTCGCCAATAATGCGGTAGGGCAAACCTTTCTTGCGCGGCGGCGCGTGTTCTGTGATCCGCAGGGTTAGCGTCGCCACGCGTTCCTTGTCGGCGAACTTAAGCTTGGGGGCGTACCGCCGATCGATGACCCCGGAAGGCAAGTGCCACAGCAAATCCGCCACGTGTTCGCCGCATAGCTTTTTATAGAGGGGGGCCATGCGCGGCCCGATTCCCTTCAGGGTCGTTATGCTGGCGAAGAGGGGGAAAAGGATGCCTGGGCGCATTCCGGGGTTTGGGGCTCGTGGATAGGGGTTCGGATTTTAGCCCTTGTGTTCTTCGCGTGAAAGCGGGAATAACGGGCGTTCCTGAAGACCCTTTTTTATGGTTAAGGACCATGACCGGAGAAAGGCGCTGGCAAAAACTACGGTTTCGAAGCTGGCATCGCGGCACGCGCGAGATGGATCTGCTGTTGGGTCCGTTCGCCGACGCGCATTTGCCCGCTTTTGACGATGCCCGATTGACGGCGTATGAAGCCTTGCTTGTGTGCGCCGACGAGGATCTTTTTGCATGGATTTCAGGCGCTAAACCGCCGCCCGCCGCGCTTAAGGGCGAGGTTTTGGATTTGTTGATGAATTATTTCAAGAATGGCTCCCGGAAACTCTGATGTTCGCTTCAGCTTTTAACATCGATCGGCCTTCGCGCGCGACGCTTGCGGGCGCGCCTGCGGGGCACGATGCGCGCGTATTGGCGGATATTGCGTTGCGCGCGCAGGGCAGTCCGGTTGTGCACGTGGCGTTGGACGACGTTCGCGCCGCTGTGTTGGCCGATGCGCTGGCGTTCTTTGCGCCGCATGTCGAAACGCTGGCGTTTCCGGCGTGGGACTGTTTGCCCTATGACCGCATTTCGCCGCATACGGACATTTTGGGCCAGCGTATCGCGGCGCTGAGTCGCCTTGGCAAACCTTTCGCGAAACCTTGCGTTGTTTTGACGTCTGTCCATGCCATCGGGCAGAAAACGTTGCCGCCCGAAGCGCTTCAGGAGGCGAGCCTTTATGTTGCCGTGGGCGAGGCGCTCCCGATTGAAAAGCTGCGGCGTTTTTTGGCGGCGAACGGGTATGTGGCCGTCAGCACCGTGCGCGAACCGGGCGAGTTTGCCGTGCGCGGCGGGATCGTGGATTTGTTTCCGCCGGGGATCGAGGGGCCGGTACGCCTCGATTTCTTCGGCGACGAGGTCGAATCCTTGCGCGTCTTCGATGCGTTGACCCAGACAACGACGGGAAAGATCGATGAATTGAGTTTACAGCCGATTTCCGAAGTCTTGCTGAATGAACGGACCATCGCAGCTTTTCGCAGCGGGTATCGGGCTTTATTCGGCGCGATAATGGAGAACGATCCGCTTTATGAATCCGTGACGGCGGGACAGAAATTTCCGGGCATGGAGCATTGGCTCGGACTCTATTACCCGCGCCTTGTGAGTCTGTTCGATTACGCGCCCACGTCTCCCGTGACATTCGATTGCCAGGCGGAAGAAGCCCTTCTGTCCCGCTGGCAGCAGATCGAGGATTTTTATCAGGCGCGCCTTTCGCTCTATGAAGCCGGAAAACGCTCGAAGAAAAAAGGACATTTCGTTACGGCTTACAAGCCGACTCCTGTCGGAAGCCTTTATATGGATCGGGACTCGATCAACCGGCTATTGGAAGGAAGGGCCGTCGCGCGTTTCTCGCCGTTTTCACCCGCCGATCCACAAGCCATCGATGCGGGAGGCCAGAGGGGCCGCGATTTTGCCGACGCGCGAGGCGGCAAGCCGGATACGGATTTGTACACGGCTTTGCAGGCCTATGCATCCGGTCATCAAGCCGGAGGCCGCCGCGTGGCTCTGGCGTGTTACAGCCAGGGATCGGCCGAGCGGCTGGCAGGGCTTTTGTGCGCCAATGGTTTTCATTCCCTGGCGCAGGCGGCGAGCTGGGACGAAATACGCAAGCAGGACATTAAGCAAATATCCTTGTTCATCCTTGGCCTTGAGCACGGGTTCACCGCGCCGGACCTCGCGGTGATAACCGAGCAGGACGTTCTGGGCGACCGGCTGACGCGCCCGGCGCGCAAGCTCCGCGCGGCGGCGCAGTTCCAGCTTGAGCTTGGCAATATGAATGTCGGCGATTTTGTCGTGCATGCCGAGCATGGCATCGGGCGCTATGAAGGTTTGGAAACGATCAAGGCGCTGGATGCGGCGCATGACTGCGTAAAGCTGATCTATGACGGCGGCGACAAGCTTTTCGTTCCTGTCGAGAATCTCGA
Organism: Alphaproteobacteria bacterium; assembly: GCA_040773965.1. Classification (GTDB taxonomy): domain Bacteria; phylum Pseudomonadota; class Alphaproteobacteria; order UBA9219; family UBA9219; genus JAXGVG01. The sequence goes on from JAXGVG010000019.1 coordinate 8,101, forward strand.
CGTGCTGACGCGCTATGGTTCGGCCGAATCCGGCGCGCCGCTGGACAAGCTTGGTGGCGTGGCGTGGCAATCGCGTAAGGCGCGCGTGAAAAAGCGCCTGAAGGACATGGCCGAAGCGCTTTTGAAAATCGCGGCCGAGCGTCGCATGAAGCCCGGCGAACTTATTCAGGTCCCGGGTGAGGTTTATCAGGAATTCGCGGCGCGTTTTCCCTATCCGGAAACGGAGGACCAGTCGCGCGCCATTCAGGACGTTCTGGACGATCTTGCGGCAGGTAAGCCGATGGACAGGCTTGTCTGCGGCGACGTGGGTTTCGGCAAGACGGAAGTGGCTCTCCGCGCGGCGTTTGCCGCCGTTCAGGCGGGATTGCAGGTGGCCGTCGTTGTGCCGACGACCTTGCTGGCGCGCCAGCATTATCACGTTTTTACCCAGCGATTGGCGGGCTTCCCTGTGCGCATCGCCCAGCTTTCGCGCATGGCGCCATTGGCCGAGGCCAAACTGGCAAAACAGGGATTGAAGGACGGAACGATCGATATCGTTATCGGCACGCATGCGTTGCTGGGCAAGGACATATCGTTTCCGCGCCTTGGGCTTCTCGTTATCGATGAAGAGCAGCATTTCGGGGTGAAACAGAAAGAGCGATTAAAAGAACTTCGCGCCGATGTCCATGTGCTGACGCTGACGGCCACGCCCATTCCGCGCACCTTGCAGCTGGCGCTGACGGGCGTGCGCGAATTGAGCCTGATCGCGACGCCGCCCATCGACCGGCTTGCGGTGCGGACGTTCGTTTTGCCCTACGATCCGATGGTGATACGCGAAGCGCTGATGCGCGAACATTACCGCGGCGGGCAGAGCTTTTACGTTTGTCCGCGCATCGAGGATTTGGCGGGCGTCGCGGAAGAATTGCGCGAGCTTGTGCCTGAACTGAAACTGGTCACGGCGCACGGGCGCATGAGCCCGACGGCGCTGGACAACATCATGACGGCGTTCGACGCGCGTCAATACGACGTTTTGCTTTCGACGAATATTGTGGAATCCGGCCTCGATATTCCGAACGCGAACACGATCGTTCTTCACCGTTCCGAGATGTTCGGCCTTGCCCAACTCTACCAGTTGCGCGGGCGCATCGGGCGGGCCAAGCTGCGCGGCTATGCTTACCTGACCTATGATCCCGGCGCGCTTCTTTCCGCGACGGCGCAGCAGCGGCTCGAAGTCATTCAGACCCTCGATCAGCTTGGCGCGGGATTCCAGTTGGCCAGCCACGACATGGACATTCGCGGCGCGGGCAACCTGTTGGGCGAGGAGCAATCGGGCCATATCCGCGAAGTGGGGATTGAGCTTTACCAGCAAATGCTGGAGGATGCCGTAGCGATGGCGCGGGCGGGTGGCGTTCCCGATTCCGCGGATGAACGCTGGACGCCCCAGATCAATCTCGGCATGTCCGTTCTTATTCCTGAAACGTACGTGAGCGATTTGAACGTTCGCCTCGTTCTTTACCGTCGGCTTGCCCAAGGCGTTGACGCCGAGGAGCTTGAAGCCATTGCCGCCGAAATGATCGACCGTTTCGGGCCTTTGCCGCCGGAAGTGGAAAGCCTTTTGCAGACCGTGGCGATCAAGCATCTTTGCCATCAAGCGGGCGTCGCCAAGGTGGACGCGGGACCGGCCGGAGCCGTCATTGCCTTCCATCACGATCGTTTCGCCAGACCTGAAAGGCTGGTCGAATGGATCGGCAAGAAACCTGAAAAGGTCAAGGTCAGGCCGGATCGAAAGCTTGCCGTTTTGCGGAGCTGGCACAACCCCGGGCAACGGTTGGAAGGCGTCAGGAAGCTGCTGGGGGAGCTGGCGGCGCTCGCGCATTGAGTTTTGTCGCCGAAAGGGCCATTATTCCCGCCTGAGCATGATTCCCACGGGGGTTCGGATGACGGAAGAATACGTTCGCATGAAAATCAAGGAAGCCTTGTCCGTGACAAGCGGCGACAAGCGCGATGCGCAAAAGCTTCTTATCACATGGGCCGTGCGCGACCAGCCGTTGCTTTTGGGGCTTTCCAAGCCGCATTTAAAGGCGATTGTTGCGGCCCGTATCGAAAACGCCGTCAATCCACCGAAAAAGAAGGAAGGCGGGGATAAAGAGGCCCGTTTTACAAAACACGAAATCGATGAAATGATCGCCGCGCGGCCTCTTCACGAAAAGCGGTCGCATGTCGTGCCGCCTCCCAGGTCGTCGTCCCGGCAAGCTTCGGTCATGCACCATCTTGCCGCCGCGTTCAAAAAGCGGAAGAAATAAGGCTCATTGTTTGTCTTTTTCCGCCGGAATTTTAAGAGTCGCTTCGTGAAGATTGGCTTTGGTGAAGTCGGCGCCGTAGACGTTCGCACCGGCGTAGTTCGCGTAACTCAGGTCCGCGCCCGAAAAGTCGGTATCGTAGCACGACGCCGAGCCGAAATCGGAATAACGAAGATTGGCCTTGCTGAAGCTGGTTTTTAACAAGCGTCCGCTGTTTTCAAGAAGCAGGGGTTCGAGCCTCGCCCGCGTAAACTTGGCGCCCACCATATTGCAACTCTCGAAGATGCTGCCGCGCAAATCGGCGCCGGAAAAGTTGCAGTTGCGGAAATCGCTTTCCTTCAGGCGTGAGGCTTGCAGATTGACCTGGGTCAGATCGAGCCCGTACCAGACGCTTTTTTCCGCCGTCAGCATGGTCAAATCCGAACCGCGCAAAGAAGGCGCGCGCCGCATGTCATGGCCCGACAAATCGAGCCTTTGGCCTTCCGCGCCCTTCGTTTTCAGCCAAAGCTGGTGAAGCTTGATCAGTTCCTCGAGCGAGAGGGGCAATTTCTCCGTCGTATGGCCGGAGGGTTTATCCGTCAGCGCGCCGGTCATGTCGACGTTGACCAGATTGGAAAAATCCATCAAGGCGCCGGCCAGATTGGCGTTCCGAAGATTGACGTCGCGCAGTTCGCAATGGCTCAGGTCGGCGCCGGAGAGGTTGGCGTTGGTCAGGTTCGCGCCGCGCAAATCGCCGTGCGTAATGACGGACTTGCTCAGGTTGGCGTCTTCGAAATTGGAATTGATGGCTACGGCGCCCGACATTTTTGTGGAGCCGAGGTTGGCGCCGCGCATGTCGACGCCGCCGGGACCGCCGACCCAGGCCTCGCCGTCGCTGATGAAGGAGAGACCTTTTTCCGGGTCGAACGTGGCGAAAGTTCCCTCACGCAGGTCGGCCCCCGTCAGGTCTGCGCCCGCCATGGAAGCGCCTCTTAAACAGGCGCCTCGAAGATCGGTGCGCAGAAGGCTGGAGTTGCGAAAGTTCGCCTTGCGCAAGTCGCAGGCATAAAAAAGACAGTAATCCAGTTTTGCCTTTTCCAGATTGGCTTCATAGAGAACCGATCCTGTGAAATCGGCGTGCGAAAGGTCGTGGTTTGCAAAATTAAGGCGCGACAAATCATAGTGCGCAAGCTGGGCCCGGGCGCCATTGGAACGGCCCATGCGAAATGCTTCGTGTCTCGCGATAATTTTATCGAGTTCGGCTTGGTCTATTGTCGTTAAGGGCGCTTTTTCTTCTGCCATCAGGAGACCCAATTAACAAACTGCAGAAAAGACATTATTGACTCGTTGTGCCGACAGGCCTCAGGAGCTCGCAAAGGCTTCCATCGCACTGAATGAGCATAGCATCGGCCGTTTGAACGGCCTTTTCATCCTTGCCTTTGGGCAAGTTGCATTCAACGCGATAGATCGTCCGGCCTCCCGCGCCAAGAGTTTGTTGATATACCTCAATTTTTTTCGGCGTGCAGTTGTTGATCCGCGCAACCTCGCGCGCGTCCGAAGGGGATGCCGCGAAAGCGCTTGAATAGAAGGGCATTGCGCAAAAAATGGCGAGGGCAAGGATTGACCGCATGGCCCGATCCTATTCGGGAGCCGTTAACAGGAGGTTACTGCTCATGAAAACGCAAACAAACAATCAATCTCCACAATAAATATGTGGATATATAACTATTTATGGATTCGTCAGGAATGATTCTGGGCAACTTCAGCGGCAAGAAGCATCCCGCGCGCTTTCGCCTGACACTCCCGATGTTCGGAGGCAGGGTCGCTGTCATAAACGATGCCCGCGCCAACCTGCACGTGCATAACGTCGTCTTTCACGACAGCCGTGCGTATGGCGATGCATGTGTCCATGCTGCCGTTGGCGCCGAAATAACCGATGCAACCGGCATACACGCCGCGCTTGTCCGGCTCCATCTCGGCAATGATCTCCATCGAGCGAATTTTAGGAGCGCCACTGACGGTGCCGGCCGGGAATCCCCCCATAAGAGCGTCCAGCGACGTGTAAGAGGGGTCAAGCTCGCCCTCGACGTTCGAGACGATGTGCATGACGTGCTTGTAGTATTCGATAAAATTGCGCGCCGTAACCTTGACGGTGCCGATTTTGGCGACGCGGCCAACGTCGTTGCGACCAAGGTCGACAAGCATCAGGTGTTCGGCCAGCTCTTTTGGATCGGCCAGAAGCTCTGCCGACAATTCCTCATCCGAGCGGTTGCCCATGCCGCGTGGCCTTGTGCCGGCAATGGGCCGGATGGTCACCTTGCCGTCGCGCACGCGCACCAGTATTTCCGGGCTGGAACCGACGACCGCGAAGCCGTCGAGGTTGAAGAAGTATAAAAACGGCGACGGATCGAGCCGCCGGATGGCGCGGTATAAGGTGAAAGGCGGCAAAGCGAAAGGAGTCCGGAAGCGCTGCGACAACACAACCTGAAAGATGTCGCCCGCGCGAATGTATTCTTTCGAGCGTTCAACCATCCCCATATATTGCGCTTCGGTCATGTTGCTTTGCACGGAACCGGTAACGGTTGATTTCGGCGGCGGCGCGGGTTGCGGCGGCAAAGCGCGGTCCAGGTCGGCCAGGGCGCGTTCAAGCCGCGAAACTGCGGCGGCATACGCAGTCTCGGCTGTCCCGGATGCGTCGAACCACGCGGGCGTGATGAGCGTAAAACAGTTTTCAATCTGGTCGAATATCGCGAGGAGGTTGGGGCGCAACAACACAGCTTCGGGCACGGCAAGGTCCGACGGCGGCGATTCCGGCAGCTTCTCCATATAGCGCACCATGTCGTAGCCCAGATAGCCGAACAAACCGGCGGCCATCGGCTGGGGCTGGTTCGGGTCGTCGATGCGGCATTCGGCGAGAAGGGCGCGCAAGTCTTCCAAAGGCGGACGGGACGATGCGACATACGCTTCCGGATTGTTTTGCGCATCGCGGTTGATTTCCGCCCTGCCGTCGCGGCAGCGCCAGATCAGATCCGGCTCGCGACCGATGAAGGAATAGCGGCCCCGGATTGCGCCTCCTTCGATAGATTCAAGCAGAAAGGCGTTCGGTTTGTTCTGGCCGAGTTTCAGCATGGCCGAGACGGGCGTTTCCAGATCGCTCACAAGGTTTGTCCAGATCACCTGGTGCTTGCCTGCGCGCCAGTTGCGGGCGAACGTTTCAAAAGAGGGGGCAAGGCTCATGGCAAAACGTTCAGCTTCCCTGTTTCTTTATCAAGTCGAACAATTCCAGATTGATCCTGACGGGATAGCGCAGCCGCAAAAACTGCGAATACTGGTCGATCAGTTCGTAGGGAACGCGCTCCCTGAGGGCATCCGCGAGTTTGAGCTTTGCTCCACCGTCTTTGGCCGGGTCGGCGGCGATAACGTCCGCAAGTCTCAGGACGAACTGCTTGCCGGGCGTATTGGCCGTGATCACATCGCCTTTTTTCATCTTGAGAATGGCCGGCAGCGTCTCCATGGGCACCTCGCGGTCCATTTCGCCGAGCAGGGATACGGGTTTTGACAGCCGCACCTCCACGCCGGGTTGTGCCGCCAGGCTCGTTGCGTTTTTTCCTTCGCGCATGCTTTGGGCAATCTTTTCGGCGGCGCGCGCGGCTTCCTGAGCTTTTTGTTCGGCCTCCCATGCGGCCAGAACTTTATCCTTCACGCTTTCGAAGGGGCGAAGCTGGCTCGGCGTCACGTTGTCCGTCCGCACTACGATATAGTGGCCTTTGCCGTCGTCGATGATCGCGCTGCTATCGCCGGCCTCCTGAGAGAAGGCGTTTTTAACGACGTCTTCCCTGGCCGGGAGTTCGTTGGGCTCCTTGCCTTCGGGCGTAAGCGCATTGCCGTCGAGGGCCGGAATTTTTATCAGACGCAGACTCATGGCGTCGGCGATATCCTCAAGCGACTTGCCGCCGGCCAAATCGTCGTCGAGTTTGTTGATGGCGCGGGTCAAGGTATCGGCGCTTTGCTCGCTCTTGAGCGTTTCGAGAAGCCGCGCCTTGACCTCGTCGAAGGGCGGCTGGCTCGACGGATGAACTTTTTTCAGCTGCAAAACATGCCATCCCATCCCGCTTTTGACCGGATCGGAAACCTGCCCTTCTTCCATGGCGAAAATCGTGGTGAAAAGTTCGGGAAGGGTGCTGTTTTCGTTCATGCGGTCGAGCGCGATGACGTTCGCGCCGTTGGCCTTGGCCGCGGCGGAAAGATTGTTGTTGGCCTGGGCTGCATCGGCGATGGCTTTTGCCTTGCTTTCGTCATCGACGACAACCTGAACAAGATCGCGCTGTTCGGGCAAGGCGAACTCGGCCGCGCGCGCCTCATAGGCGTTTTTCAGGTCCTCGTCGTTGATGCCGATGTCTTTGGCAATGTCGCTCGCATTAAGCACGATAATGGTCAGGGCCCGGTACTCCGGAGCCATGAACATCGCGCTGGCTCTTTCCTCATAATACTGCTTCAGGGCGGCGTCGCCGGGCTTTGGAACGTTCCTGATGCTGTCGTTGCGCAAGGTGACGATCTCGAGAATGCGTTTCGAGCCGTAGGCGCGGTAAAGGTTGTCCAGCATGGCGTCGGGCAGCTTTATGACGTTTTTCATCGCGCCGAGAACGAGTTTTCGCGCCGTATCCCGGCGCTCCGAGTCGAGAAAGAGGCTTTCCGAAAGATTGTTTTTTCCAAGCGCCTGGCGCCAAAGGTGAGCGTTGAAATTGCCATCCTTATCGCGGAACTGGGGGTAGGAGGCGATCCGGTCCAGAATGACCTTTTCGCTCACGTTCAAGCCAAGGCGGCGGGATTCCTGATCGAAAAGGGCGTATTCGATCAATATTTTCAGGGACCTGTCGATCACGCCCATTTGCCGGGCCTGCGCCTCGTTGAGCTCTTCGCCCATGGATTGCCGCGCGTCGGGAAGGTCGAGCCTGAACTGCTGTTCAAGTTCCTGAACGCTAATCTTCTTTTCGCCGACTTTGGCGACGGTTTTTTGCAACGGGTTGCCCCGGAACATGTCGCCGACTCCCCAAATGCCGAAACTGACGATCAAAAGCACCATCAGGCTCTTGAAGATCCACGATTTGCTCATATCGCGCATTCTCTGAAGCATTGAACTTGTCCTTCGTTGCGATTTACGGTTTTCCAAATGGAAACGGCATGATAAAAGGCTATTCTCCTCCCGGCAACTTCTATCATCGAAAGGTTTTATCGATGGCAAAACGCCGAAAAATCATAGTCGCGAACTGGAAAATGAACGGGCGCCTGACGTCGGGGCTCAGCCTCGCGAAGGACCTTGCGGCCAAGGCAAACGGCCAGAAACCCTTGAGTTTCGATGTCGTTCTTTGTCCGCCTTTCACCCTCATTTGGCCCGTGGCGGAGACGATCATGGGCTCGCCGGTGCTTCTGGGGGGGCAGGACTGCCATACGGCCAATCACGGGGCCTATACGGGCGATATAAGCGCCGGGATGCTGTCCGATCTGGGTTGCAGATACGTCATTCTGGGCCATTCCGAGCGCCGCGGAGGGCACACGGAGCCCAGCGAACTGGTGGCCCAAAAGGTGGCGGCGGCGCAATTGGCCGGGCTTATGACGATCGTATGCGTGGGCGAGACGCTGGAACAGCGGGCGGGAGGCACCACTGAGCTGGAGATCGTCCGGCAGGTGACCGCGTCGCTGCCCGAAAAATGCGAGGCTTCGCAGCTTATTCTGGCCTATGAACCCGTGTGGGCCATAGGCTCCGGGCAGGTGCCGGAGATCGACGACATCCGGCAGGTCCACCGGCTTATCCGCCGAACGCTGGGGGCCGTGGGGGAGGCCGTGCCGGTCATATACGGGGGATCCGTCGCGCCCAGCAACGCCGCCGCCATACTCGCCTAGCCCGAGATCGACGGCGTGCTTGTCGGTAGCGCGAGCCTGAACAGCGATGGCTTTTGGGCCATTGCGGAGAAGGCGCGGTAGCCTAAATAGTTGTTTTAAAACGATTTTGATGGGGCGTTAAACGGCCCGCAGAGTGGTTTTATGTGCGCGTTTCGTGAGCGTTGAGCGACCGTTGGAGCACCGTTGGCACAGCGTTGAGTGAGCGTTGAGAGGATGTGGAAAATCTGAAAAGGGATTTAAAACCCGCCGCCGCCGCCGCCACCACCGCCGCCGCCGCTGCAACCGCCGCCGCCGCTTCCGGACGACGAGCCGGGTGGCGAGAGCGACGCGCCGATGGCTCTTGTGAAGCCGTCGTTGATGGACGAGACGAAGTCGCTCCCGATGTCATGGCGGCCTTCGTACCACGTCGGCGAATAGTTTGCGTAATCGGCTGGAGACAGCGAAGCCTTGAACCGTTCGCCCCACCGGTTCGCGACGCCGAGCGCCATGGCGCAGGGCAGGTATTTTTCAAAGAGCGCCGACGTGATTTTGGGCGGAGTCAGCGCCTCCAGCCGGTCTTTTTCGGCCATCGTCAGGTACATCTTGAAGCCGTCGATTCTGTCCATGATTTCGGCGCCTTTGGCCGTCGGCGCCTTGAGAAGATAATAGAACATAACGTTCGCCGTGAAGATGAGAAGCATGAAGACGAACGCGGGAACGGGAATGATCGTCGAGAGCAAATAAATTCCGAACAGTTCGCCGATCAGGAAGGGCACAAGAAAGACCGTTAGAAAGATCGCTTCGAAAAAGCGGACGATTTTTCCCGTAAGCGCCGCGTGCCAGAGCTTGATCGCGTGCGCAGCCATCGCGGTAACGCCAACGGTCCAGACGGAAAGCCAAAGCGTGATAAAGAAGGCCATCCCGAGATCGTAGGCAAAATAATAGAGGGAGATCAGCGCAAAAAGACTGATCATCAGGCCGGGGATCAGCAGGACGGCGTTGTTGATGAAATAGTTTTCGCGGCACGTGCCGCCGACATGCTTGATAAAATCCGCGCGGGCCTTTCGCGCGCTGTCCGCGCTTCCGCCGTGAAGGCGCACGCGGTTCGCGCCGCCGAAAAGATCGAGGAAAAGGCGGCGTTCGTCGCCGGGCAGCCTGCTTATGTCGCCTTCGATTTTGTCGAGGCTGAATTTGCCGTTCGAGTCTTCGATGTGGAGGAAGCCTTTGGCGGCCATGTCCACCAGCGCCGCGCCGAACGCCGCGTTGCCGTCGTTCAGGACGCTGAATCCCATGTTGTGGATGCAATTGATTTCGGCAGGCGAAAGATTCGCGGGCGGCTGGAAGAGCGGAACGATCACGCCCTTGCGCTTGTCGCGCCCGTAAAAGAACCAGACGACGATATAATAAACCAGCAGCGAGACGAAAAAGAAAAGCGTGGCCAGAGCCGAGGCGTTGTCCTGCGCGAACGCTTCGAGCTTTTCCTGCGGCGTAGGTTCGGCAACGACTCCCTTCGGCCACGCGACGGCGACGGTCAATCCTTCCCCGGCGGCGAGCGGATGCGTGGTGGCGAAGGAATGGCGGGTTTCCGACAGTTGCCTGTAGGTGTAATTTTGGCCCTGGCTTCCCGCCGCGCCCGTGTAGGCGGCCTTTTGGAGAACGCTTGCGCCGGATGGCAGGTCGACGATGGCTTCGGCGCGGGAGATGGGAAATTCCCAATCGTTGCCGGTGACGTTCCAGTAAAGTTCGTCATAATCCGCAAAGAAGCCGATCTGGCGCGTCGTTTTGTAAGTCAGTTCGAAGACATGATTGCCGCGCGCGATGCTTTCGTCTTTTCGACCGAGATAGACGCGCCTGTTTCTTCCCTGCGGGACGACGGAATAGGGGATGTCCTTGCCGTCGCGGCGGACCTGGAGTACGTCGAAGCCGACGTTGACGGCGTTGCCCTCCTTGTCCTGATAGGCCGTGGGGAAGTCGCGGTAGATGCCGTGCCTGATTTTATCGCCCGACGCCAGAACCTTAAGCACTTCCTTGACGGTTAGGCTGCCGTCCTTATGGATCGTGACGTAGCTGGTAAAATTCTTGATATGCTCGGGGCTCGCCCAAAGCGGGCGCGCGCCGAGCAGGAAAAGCGCGGCAAGGGCCGCGACAAGCAGGCGGGCGATTTTCATGGCGACAGCTTTACGTTCGGCGCGTTTGAATCGGAGGGGTTGTCGAGCTGGAAATAGGAAATTTCCCTGAAGCGGAAAAGGGCGGCGACAAGATTGCCGGGGAAAGAACCTATTTTCACGTTCAGGTCGCGCGCCGCCGCGTTGTAATAGCGCCGCGCGTACTGGAGTTGCTCTTCCGTATCGGAAAGCGCTTTTTGGAGGTTCTGGAAGTTCAGGCTTGCCTTGAGGTCGGGATAGCTTTCGGCCACGCCCAGAAGCACGCGCACCGCGTTGGCAAGTTGGCCTTCGGCCTTTTCCCGTTCGTCGAGGTTCGGCGCCTGCATCGTTTTGGCGCGCATGTCCGTGACTTTCGTCAGGACCGTGTTTTCATGGCCCATGTAGCCTTTCACCGCGTCCACCAGATTGGGAATCAAATCGGCCCGGCGCTTGAGCTGGACGTCGATGCCGCTCCAGCCTTCCCGCGCGAGATTCCGGCTTCGGACAAGGCCGTTGTAGAGCGCGATGACGGCCGCGCCGGTCGCGACGAAGACGGCCAGAATGACGATGAGGGCGGACACGTTTTTCTCCCCGGGGCAAGACTGGCCGTGTAGTTTAATTCAATAGGTTTAGGAAGTGTTTAAGCCTTTTCTTCATGCGGTTGGCGCGCATCATGCCTTGACGGCGTTCAGCAAGCCTCTGGGCGGTCTGGCGATGGCTTCGAGGGGGAGGGACTTATCGAGCCATCCGGCATACTGTTTCCGCTCGAGAATGACCGGCTGGCGGTCGTGATAGGGGGCGACGTCCGGCCCGGCTTCCGTTGTGAGAAACGAAAAACTTTCCAGTGCGCCGTCCGCCGTGGCGGCTTCGTCCCAGAGCCCCGCAAAGCAGAACCATTCGCCATCGGCGTGCGAAAAGGACCATTTCGTTTTATGGCCTTTTTCGCCCGTCCATTCGTAAAACGCGCTCGCCGGCACGAGGCAACGGCGATGGCGGAACGCCTCTTTATAGGTGGCCGTTTGCGCAACGGTTTCGATGCGCGCGTTGGTGGTGAGGTATTTCCAGTCCCTTATCGCGCCCTTGTAGGAGGAGGGGATCAGGCCCCAGCGCAGTTCGGCGAGTTCGAGCCCCTCGGCGGAGGGGCGAAGGACGGGCGCGTTGTTCGCCGGCAGGATGGCGTCGAGCGGCTCGAGGTCCGGCGCGGGCGAGGACAGCCGCATCCCCGCGCGCGCAAGGCCTTCGGCATAGGCGGGACGGGATATCCTGTTGGCGAACCGGTTGCACCGGGGACCGGACGCCTCCTCTGGACGGCGGCCGGCCGGGCCGGCCCTGATGCGGGCGCGGCAGGCGAGCAGTGTCTGTGTCTGTGTTGC
>JAXGVG010000020.1:0-18932 GCA_040773965.1 Alphaproteobacteria bacterium
CGAGACGCGGCCCATGACTCCGTTGAAGCCTTCGCTCAACAATTGGCGCAAGCTCCATCCGGCGCAATAGCCCGAAAGGCTGTCCAGATCGTGGATGTGATAGTCGCCCGCGCGGTGCGCCCGGCCCTCTTCCGCGTCATAGACTTCGTCGAGCCAGAAGTTGGCGATTACTTTGCCCGCTATATTATTTATCAGCCCCGCGTGGCTGTAGCCCACGTTCGCGTTCGCGTTAATCCGCCAGTCGGCTTTGGACAGGTATTCGTCGATCGTTTCCGAGCAGTTGATTCGGGTTCCGCCATCCTGTTCCGGGCGCTCTACGGACGTTGTGCGCGGTTCAAAATTGATGATTCTTGCCGTGGAATTGTCGAGCATTAAAATCCTCCGGAGAGCGACACGAGACCTAGGGGTGGGATTGTCATAACCTACTATATGCAGGTGAGGCAAGGTGATTAGAGCACAAAATGTAGTCCTTCCTCTTGACCTCTGTCAAGAATCAAGAAAAAGAAGGGTTAACGCCACAGGCCCAAAATTGTTAAAGCCGAACCCCTTTCTGGGGTCTTTCCGAGCCGTACCGCCCATCGGTTCGCGGACGGATCGAAGTTAGCATGAATCGTGCATGGGAACAAAAAAATTTAACCCCCGTTTTCCACACCCCTTCCCCCAATTTTTGACTCGATTTTGGCGCGAATCGCGCATGCGAGAGAAACCAAAGGGTTAGGGAGTCATAAGTATTGTTTTATATATTAGATAAATAATTTTGCATACTGTTATAGTCTTTTTCGCAATAATAAATATTTGATCAGTGCCGGGAAATAATATTCATCTATATATACTTTGTAAGCGGAACCTGTGTGCGTCAGCCTTAATTCGCCTCGCTCTCCGTCCTCATGCGCCTTGAAGGCCTTAGGCGGGTTCATAAGAACCCTTCCCCCTCTCCACCCATTTCATTCCCTCTTTCCCGTAATAAAAGCCGTTAATCGGCGGCATGGGAGCGATTATTTTTTTTAGCCCGGCCTCGGCTCCTTTCGCTTCTTTTTTGCCCTCAAGAACCGCGCGGTAAAGCGCCGCCACCTGAACCATGTCCCTGTCTTGCGGCGACAGGCGGAAGTGCGTGACGCCCGCTTTTTGCATCGCCGCCAATTCCTTTACATAAAGAACGCAACCGTGCGTCATCGTCTGCGTGCCGTTGACGGTCAGAATTTTCCGGCTGTCGAGCGTTTCGACGGGCAAGCCTTCGGCATATTTCCCGCAGGAGAAACGGCAATTGTCCTTCGTCAAGCCGTGCGCGCGCGCCGCATAGCACCTCATGGCGGCGGCAAGGGGCTGCCGCCCGAAGACCTGGACCTCGGTTTCCAATCTGCATCATTTTGCAGTAGTCTTAGTCTTCTTCTTGTTTTTTAGCCGCGCCATGGTGCCGATGGACGTCCCCGGGGTCTCGACGGCGAAAACGACCCGTTTCGCCCCCTGCCCTGCCAGATAATCGCGCGCGCCCTCGTTCAGGACATTGATGAACGGCCCTACGACAAAAGGCTTACCGGCCAGAACTTTCAGGGCCGCGACGTCGTTCGCTTCGATGAGGGTCCCGGCCTTGGCCAGCTTTTTCACGGCCGCGATTTCTCTTTCCGTCGTGATCAGGGCCAACGACGAAATAACCACTTGTTTGCCTGCCTTCTTAAGGCGCTCCATGACCTTTTGGCGGTAAGGCTCGAAAAAGGGCTCTCTTTTGGAGCAAACCGCCTCGCCAAGATATACGACGTCGATATCGGCTTCGTCCGCTATGCAAAAATAAAAATCCCGACGTTTTTCCGGGGGCCAGTGGAAATAGAGCGGGCCGAGGGTGAGTTTAGACCTGAAAGAAGCAACCATAATCAACTGCCTCCTAATGCCCGGCAGAACCCCTCACCTGCAAAAACTAAGTCGTTACGATGTAACGACAAGTTTTTGCTTCCTCTCCCGCAAGGGGAGAGGGGTTTGTAGGCCGCTAAAATCCTGATCCCTGATCCCTGACCTCTGATCCCTGTTTTCATCGCCACCCCTTCTTATAGGCGCCGAACGTTTCGCGCCCGCCTTCGGCGATTATTGCAAGATCATTGACAACGAGGGCTTTTTCATCACGCGCCAATGTGTCCAGCGCTTTTCGAAAACTACTGACGACTTTCGTGACATAAGCTCGGCTTCGCTGGCGTCCTTCGATTTTAAGCGCCGTGACGCCCGCCGCTTTCAGTTGCGGCAAAATGTCAATGGCATTCAGCCCGACCGGTTCTTCAAACAGATAGGAAGCCTTCCCGTTCGTTACATACCTGCCTTTGCAGGGTGTGGGGTACGCGGCCGGTTCATTCTTGCCGACACTGTTCAACGTCACGCCGCCCAAACACGACAACATGCATCCATCTTTTTCTTTGTACGTAACATGGCTCGCGGGTGCACAGACGCCTTCGGCGCTCGGCGACATGCCCGTGAAATAGGAAGACAAAAAACAGCGCCCTTCCGACATAGGGCCGACGCTTCCAAACACGAATACTTCCGTCTCCATTTTGATGGCCTTAACCAGCGCCGCCACCTCCTCCACCGACAGTACGCGCGGCAGGACGACACGCTTTGCACCGAAGTTGTCGCGATAAAAAGCGATCGACAGCGGATTGGATGCGGCGGCCTGCACCGACACATGCAACCGCAGCGACGGATGGCGACGGCAAGCGTAATCGAACAGACCGATGTCGGCCAGAATGACGGCGTCGGCGCCCAGATCCGCCGCCGTGTCGATGGCCCTGTGCCACGGCTTCAGATCGCCCGCGCGCGGAAAGGTGTTGACGGCCACAAGAACCTTTCGTCCGCGCGCGTGGGCGTATTCAACCCCCTCTTCCAGCTCGTCCGCGTCGAAATTAAGGCCCGGATAATTGCGCGCGTTGGTGCAATCCCGGAAGCCGCAATAAACGGTGTCCGCGCCCGCATCGATGGCGGCGCGAAGCGCGGCGGGCGTACCTGCCGGGCAAACGAGTTCAAGAAGGGAGGGCTTTTTCACGACGCCCTTCTCCCGGTCATGGCCCTGATCGCTTGATCGAGCGCATAGATCATGCCCCCGGCGGGTTTGGCAAACGGGCCAAAGAAAGAAAGGATGTCGTCCATCGGACTTATTTCCTCGCGATCGAGGAGGTTTCGCAACGCGACCACGATCTCCATGTCGCCCTCAATGGAAAGCCCGCGGTTGAAAAACAGCGTATCGCCGTCCGAGCGTCCTTCAAGCATATCGAGCAACGACTCAAGCGAACCGCGGATTCGCGCGACAATTTTCTTTTCGTCGCCGGAAAGCAAGCTCAAAACGCTGGCGGCCCGCCCTGTTCGTAACACAAAACGGTGAGGCAAATCGGATAGCTCGATCACGATAACGGACGGCTTGAGACCGGCAAGGTTATTGAACAGGCGGGGGTGACGCCGCTTCATCCGGCGCATCAGAAGCTTCAACATGCTCTCAAGTAAAGGAGGCGGCATGAAGACCAAAGCACCCTTAACAATTGGCACGGATAATTTATGAACTTTCATTTTAACAAAGATTGACCTCTTGAAGGCAGGCGGCAACCTATAAATTGATTTTTGGAAGCAGTTAAGGCAGCTTTTGACACAGATCAAGAGAATCGTTTCTTTTTCAAAGAAAACAAGGCTATATTGTCCAGAGTAATTCCAATTGTCCCAACTGATTCTTAAAGGACTCTCTTGTCGCTTCATGTCGCCTATTGCCTGGAGTTTCTTCTGAATATCCAGAGAGAGCGCGGTCTTGCGGCCCTCTATCTCGGAAGCAAGGGAGAACTTGCCGCTGCGGAAATGAAACAGCAATTCGCCGCGACAAATAGCGCCGTCAAAAACCTGCAATATCTTCCCCGCAATTCGGGGTCAATAACATCTCTCTCTAAAGCGCTTCAGAGCCTTCCTGCCTACCGCGAATATATTGCAGGACAGTTCGTGCGGACCGGGGATGTTATCGACCATTACACGAACGCATTCCTCCTGACCGGTCACGATGTCATCAGGGAGAATTTAATCCAGAACGCCTATTACTGCCCGAACAGGGTCAGTTCCTTTCTGTTTTTTCTGCAATGGGTGAACCGGCTCGGTCTTCAACGCGAACTGGGCGCGCATATGGCCATCCCGGGCTGGATCGACGATTTCGAACTGATCCACCGTCTTCAACATTTGATCAGGGAACAGCAAGGCTATGAACGTATGTTCTTCAGCATCGCCGACGAGACGCAAAAGAAAATCTTCGACGCGGCAAAGGGCGATACGGCCCTTATGGCTCTTTGCGCCGACATTAACGATTCCATCATCACGGGGAACCGTCCCGTGGCGGCGTTGCGGTCGTTCGCCGCTAACGACTGGTACGCTATTTTCAGCTCCAAAATAAATTTTCTTCACGGCGTCGCCATACAACTGGCGGCTCGCCTTACGGATGACGACAGCGGGGAAGCCACGGCGCTCGCGATCAATCATCCCGTCGACGCGGAAGTCGAGGCCTGCTTCGACCGGGTCAAGGCGCACCCTCTCATCCGGAATATCGGTCCGGCCGTGCTTCGAAGCATCCTGAGCCAAACGCGAGCCGCCGTTTTCGAAAAGGGGAGCCAGTTTCTTGTCCAGGGCGAAGTTGCCAGGCGCTTTTATTTCGTTCTCGACGGCTGGGTGAAGCTTTTCAAGCACGCCGCCGAGGGCGAGGAAGTTATTGTTCAGATTCTCGGAAAGAACGAATTTATTCTGGGAACCAATTTTTTCGAACATGGCGATTGTCCTTTTAGCGCCCGCGCCGTCACAAAAACAAAGGTTCTTTCCGCGCCCGCCAACGTCATACGCGCTCATGTTTTACGCCACAAGGATCTTGCGCTTCTTGCGCTAAGCGGCGCCGTCCGCCATACGCAAAGGCTCATGGCCCATTTCGAGCAACTGACCCTGTGGAGCGCGACGCAACGCGTGGGCTGGTATCTTTTGAATCTTTCCCTTGAAACGGGCCTGGACGGTCGGCCCATCAACCTGCCTTTCGACAAGTCGCTGATCGCGGCCTGCCTTAACATCAAACCAGAGACGTTTTCGCGCATTCTCCAAAGCCTGCGCGCGAACGGCCTGCGCATCGAACGGCAGCAGGTTCTTTTGCCGGAGCCCTTTGCCTTGTGCGACTATTGCGATTCCGAAACCGCAGCAAAATGCGATCTTGCCGGTACCCGCGCCTGCCCGAAGACGGAAGAACGTCATGCCGAAAGCGCCTAGATGAATGCTTTCAAAGGGAATGGGGTTCTTTGACGTGGCTTACGCGCGAAGGGCTGTTTTTGCGAATCGTTTTCGCTTAAAGCATCGTTGCATTTATCATAAGCCGACGACAGGATGGCCCCGAAACGACTTTAGGAAATTCGTCACACGAAAGGTTCGCGTATGAATGCAGACAACGGCATTAAGGTTAAGAGTTTCAAGGGAACGCGCGGCGGGAACGAACATTTTTTCATTATCAAGGCGACGCCGTCCCTTTCTCTCGAAGAACAGATCGAGGAGGTCCAGGAACGTTACGCGGCGTCGCTGGAATCGCTCAACCTCGCGCCGGAGACGGCCATCTTCCGCCGCATCTTTTTAAGCGACGCCATCAATCAGGCGCCGCTTGTGCGCGCAAGCTCGCTCGCCGCCGAAACAAAAAAGAACCCCGTGGCGGTCTCGATCATCCAGCAAACGCCCCTGCCCGGCAGTAAAATCGCTCTTTTAGCCCATCACATCGAAAGCCCCCATCCGATCAAGAAAAAAAGGCTTCTTGGCAAGCACGTTTTGATTGAGAAAAACAACCTGCGCCATCTCTGGAGCACCGGCCTTTGCGCGGGGGCGCACGCGGCCTCGTCGCCGGAGACGGTTCAGACACGCGAAGTTTTCAACGACCTGATCGAGGCGCTGTCGCGCCAAAAATGCAACCTCGGCGATCATTGCGTCCGCACGTGGCTTTTTATGAAAGACGTGGACGTTTTCTACCGCGGCATGGTGAACGCGCGGCGCGAGTATTTCGAAAAGTTCGGCATGAACGAAAATACGCATTACATCGCCAGCACCGGCATCGAAGGCGCGTGCGAGCACCAGTTCGATCTTGTGTCGATGGACGCCTACACCTTGCCCGACCTGCGGCCGGAGCAAATGTCGTATTTGAACGACTTCGACTACCTTTGTCCCACAAAAGATTACAACGTAACCTTCGAACGCGGCACGAAAATCGCCTATGCCGACCGCGCGCACCACTTCATTTCCGGCACAGCCAGCATCGACATGAAAGGCGACGTCGTTTTCATCGGCGACGTCATGAAGCAGGTGGAGCGCACGCTTACCAACATCGACAGGCTTTTGCTCTCCGGCGGCGCGAAGCTCGACGACATGATGTATTTCATCGTCTATTTGCGCGACCCTGCGGATTACGAAAACATCGACGCCTGTCTGGCACAACGCTTCCCTGCGACGCCTTATGTGATCGTTCAGGGACCTGTCTGCCGCCCGGAATGGCTCATTGAGATCGAAGGCGTTGGAATCGCGCCTAACGACACGCCGCATCTTCCTGAATTTTAATTTAGATTCAATATGTTGGCCCGAGCCATTTGCGATTCGGCGATCATACTGTTAGAAGAATCCGGATTAGTGTTAACCGCATTAGCGCCACTTGCCAGGAAAGAGAAAAACGTGCCTGCTCCGAAAGTTAACGCATCTTTCGCCCAACCAAACAGCCAGAACAATATTCCTGCAGGCGCTGGCGTCCTGGAACACGACCGGTTAACGGAAGTGTTGGCGCCCGATCTCGTTCCGCCGAACAACCGGTCACGTGCCGGTTTCATCTCGCGAATTTTTAACTTCGTCGGACTTACCTATCCCTGAACTCCCCAACCAAACCAAGTCAAGCGAAAGGGTCAAGCTATGCTGAATAACGAACCGCCATTCAACTACCTCGACGAAAAAGCTCTCGAAAGGCTTGAAATCAGGAAAGAGCCGTATGAATGGGGTTACATTCCCGACGCCATTCCCCATATCCACATGGACAAGGTCCTTGCCGACGCGCCGGTCATCCCCACGCGCGGCAGCTATCCCATCGCCAGCTATTTCGGCCTGCCCCGCCTCAAACGCGGCCCCGAATTCCAGAAAGTGCTGGACGATCTGCTGAGCGTGCGCTTCCGCAAGATTATCGAGAAAAAATACAACATGGACCTTAGCAAAAACCCGCCGTGCATCGTAATGATGGGCAATACGACCGGTCATTACAACGAAGGCTACGCTCACAACGATTCAAAACACAAAATCGTGACCGTCCTCGTCGGCTTTACGCGCGAGTGGCCCTATGAACGCGGACGTCTTCGGGTTTTGAGAAGCTCGGACCGCAACGATTACGAATTCGAGTTCGCGCCGGAGTTCGGCTGCATCCTGACCTTCAAGGTCAGCGAGAAATCGTGGCACGGGTTCCTGCCGCAAAAGGGCCCGCGCATGAGCCTGCAACTTTGCTACTGCGATTCCGAAGCCTATGTCCGAAGCGAATACTTCCGCCACGGCCTGAGCGCGTTCGTCAAATCCGTTCCGTTCCTTAACAAGATTTTGAACGTGCTTCCCAAGAACATCTGGGGTTTCATTCCCAGCAAACGATAAGGAACCGCTCATGACTTTTCCGAAAGTGCCGGCGCCGGCTGAAGTTGCATCGCATTTTGTCAACGCCTTGAAAAAAGCCGGGATCGAGGAGAACCCTTACCGGCGCTGGATTCTCAAGGACACGCTCCCCGAAGACATGTGCGTCGGCGTGCTTCTGCTTCCCATCAGGCCGCCGGACATTGCCGAATGGGGCGGCGTCCGCGATCTTGGCGAAAACAACCGGAAACGAACCTTTTTCACGCCGGAAGTTCAGAAAGACTTTCCCGCCGTCAAAGCCTTCGTCGAGGCCTTCCAGCGGCCTGACGTCGCGCGGCAGTTTTCGCAGACCCTGAACCTGCCCGCCGACGAACTGGAAGGCAGCTTCCTGCGCATCGAATACATGCAGGATCTGGACGGCATGTGGCTCAAGCCGCATCCGGATATTACGGCCAAACTTTTTTCGATGGTGATCTATCTTTGCACCGGCCCGGAAGCGAAGAACTGGGGCACGGACATTTACGACGCCAACCGGAAATGGGTGGCGCGCGGCCCTGCCGATTTCAACCGAGCGGTGATTTTCGTGCGCAGCGAGACGACTTTCCACGGTTTCGAAAAGCGCCCGATCGTCGGCGTGCGCCGCTTAATGGAAGTGAACTACGTCCGCCCCGAATGGCGCGACCGCTGGCAACTTTGCCTGCCTGAAAAGCCGGTTACGCTGAAGGGCATATAGAAAGCGGCCAAGTCTTTCTAGTGATCGCATATATTCCCCGAGGCGTTCAGCGTGCCTGAAAAATACGCCCGGACAAGCTCTTCGGGTTCGCCGACAGGAGCGCCGGTTACAACCTTGATCCCTTTTTGCCGGAAAAGCTCGATCGCGCGAGACCCCATCCCGCCGCAGATGACAAGGCCAACCCCGCGGTCATGGAGCCAGTTCGGCAACGCGCCCGGTTCATGCGGCGGCGCCTCGGCGTCTTGCCGTCCGGCAATAGCGTTCGCCTCTCCGGTCTGGATCAAGGCAAAGCCGGCGCAGTGGCCAAAATGCGGGCATAACTTTCCGTCTTCAAGTGGAATGGCGACGATCATCGTTTGTTTTCCTTTTCCATGCGTTGTTGAAGCTTATTCCAAATATCCCCGATGTCTACGGCACAGGCCGCGCCGGTTTCAACGGCTGTTTTAGCCTGTTTTTGGGCCTCCGTAACGCCGTCATCGTAGCGAATGCGGCCCAGAAAGACAGCGCCTTTTGCGGCGGCCAATTCCTCGATCCGGACGGCCATGGCCGGGCAAATGTCCCATTTGTTCACGCATACAAAAGCCGGGATCCCGAAATGCCCGGCAAGATCAAGCACGCGAAGCAAATCGTGTTCCCCGGATACCGTCGGTTCGGCAACGGCCACAACGGCCGAAGCTCCCGAAACGGAGGCAATAACCGAACATCCGGTTCCGGGCGGCCCGTCGATCAGGATCATTTCGCGGTTCGTTTCTCCGGCTATTCGCCTTGCTTCCTGCCGTACTGTCGAAACGAGCTTCCCGGAGTTTTCCGCCGCTATGCCGAGCCTTGCGTGAACCATAGGCCCTGCGCGCGTGTCGGAAACCATCCATACGCCGCACAGGCGGTTCTTAAGGTTGACGGCGCTATGGGGACAAAAATGGGCGCAAACGCCGCAACCTTCGCACGATGCCGGATCGACGCGAAAAACGCCTTTTGTTTCCTTGATGGCGCCAAAACGGCAGAGGTTCAGGCACGCGCCGCAAGCGTTGCATCTGTTTGCATCGATTTCCGCCTCGACGCCGCTCCGGAAATCGTGCCGCTCCCTGACTGTTGGCGAAAGGAGGATGTGCAAATCGGCCGCGTCGACGTCGCAATCCGCCAAAACGGCCTTCGACGAAAGAAGGGCGAAGCTCGCCATCAGGCTCGTTTTGCCGGTGCCGCCCTTGCCGCTAATGACGACGATTTCCTTCATGCCTCCTCACGAATCCTATGCAGCAGAGAGGTAAAAAGCTTTTCATATTCAGGCAAAGCCTCGACGACGGGCTTGCCCGTTGCGTAAACTTCCGCAATCCGCCGGTCGTGCGGAATTTCCGCCAACAACGCGATATTTTCCTCGTCGAGATAGGGACGGACAAGATCGTCCCCTTCCTGGGCGCGATTGACGACGGCGCCGAACGGGATCCCGAGCTCGCGCACGACATCGACGGCAAGACGCAGATCGTTAAGGCCGAACGGCGTCGGTTCGGTGACAAGCACGACATAATCCGTCTCGCGCACCGCCGCAATGACGGGGCAAGAAGTTCCAGGCGGCGCATCGATGAGAACGAGTTCTCCTTCCGCTTCCTCCTTAACCGCGCGAATAAGCGGCGGCGCAATCGCGACGCCGACGTCCAGCACGCCATACGCAAGGGTAACCGCGCCGCATCGCATGGTCTCCACAATGCCGATCCGCTTCTCTATTTCACGAATGGCCTTTTGAGGACATACGCGCATGCATCCGCCGCAGCCGTGGCACATATCCTGGGAGATAGCCGGAACGGTTCCAAACGAAACAATGGCATTGAATGCGCAAAACCGGCTGCATTCGCCGCATCCGTCGCACCGCGCCTCGTCGATGACGGGAACGGGAACGGTCACGATGCGCCGGTTGACAAGATCGCCTTTTAAAAACAAGTGCGCGTTAGGCGCTTCCACGTCGCAATCCAGAAGACGCAAAGGCGTCTTCGCCGCCAGCGCCACATTGACGGCCAGAGTCGTCTTGCCCGTCCCGCCTTTGCCCGATGCGAAGGCAATCTTCATGCTGAAGCGATTTCAGCCAGTTTAGCCTCATTAAAAGCTTCCAGCGCCCCGGCAACCGAAACGTCTTTGGCCGAATAGACTTTGACTCCCGCGTTTTTCAGGGCCTGAAACGCTTTCGGCCCACAATCGCCGGTCACCAAAACGACCGCTCCGGCCTTGACAACGGTTTCCGCCGCTTTCAACCCCGCGCCCTGCCCTGCCTGCGCATAAGCGTTATCGATCACGGAAAAGGCTTTCGTTTCCGTATCGTAAATCAGAAACTTTGCCGCGCGGCCAAAACGCGAATCCATCCTGGCCGACATATCCGCGCCGTCGGACACGGTAAAAGCTATCTTCATTGTCTCTTTCCTTTCTTTTTCATAGAAGCGCCAATGCGCGTGAAATCGCCGCCATCGATTTCCAAAGCGCCGCCCTCCGCCAAAGCTTTGGCAATCGCCTTGCGCGCGCTCGACAAGACGCGCGAAAAGGTAGGGCGCGAGACTCCCATAAGCTTTGCCGCCTCTTGCTGTTCCATATCCTTGTAATCGGAGAGCAGGACGGCTTCATATTCCTCGTCCTTCAGCGTCACGACCTCCAGCTCGCCAAGCGGAACGCCGCGCGGTTTAAAAAAGCGCGATGAAGGACTGGATCTGACAAGGCGGCATTTGCGCGGCCTCATCCCCTAAATCCACTCCCCGATCATGGCGACGCCAATGCCGAGAATAAGAAGACCTGCGATCAGGTGAAGATAGCGAATGTTCTTGTCCTTCCAGTTTTGCACATCCTCGACGCGGCTGAGACCCAGATAAACCGCGAATGTGATGAGCAGCATCGGCGAGATGAAAATCGCGTTGTAAAGAAGAAGGGTCGGCAACGTTTTTACAATTTCCATGACCGATAAAAGCCCGCCCAAAATGATGTAAGGGCCGATCGTGCAAGGCAATAGGAAAAGCGTTACCAACAAGCCGACGACAAAAGCTCCGGCAGGAGAAGTGACTTTGGCAATCAGCGCCTTGACTTTTGGCCGCCAGCTTACCGGCATTTCCGTGCTGAAACGGCCCACCTGGTAAGCGAAGAAATCCTTGATCTGAAGCAGGCCCAAAATGACGGCGACGGCCCCCAGCCCTTTATACAGGAAAGGGCGCACCACGGTGATGCCCTGAACGAGCTGAAAGGATTTGATGATGAACAGGCCGTAAATCAGATACATGATAAAAACGGCCAGACTGAACGAAAGCCCGGCCCAGACAATATTGATTTTCTTGTGCGGGTTATAGGCCATGATGGCGACCAGAAGCATCGTCAGCACCGCAAACTCGCAAGGATTTACGGCATCCGCCAACGCCAGGGAAACGACTTTTGTCAAAGATATTTCTTCCATTTTTTCCTCCTTCAATCGCGCATAAGAAGCCAGCCATTGAACGCGCAAGCTTTCGCAAAACGCGCCGTATCGTCCGAAAGGGCAATCTCTCTGTCTTGCGTTGCGACGCAACCTTGAGGTTCCTCCCCTTCCAGCAAGAACTTTTTGACCGCATCGCTTTCTTTGGACGATTCATCCACCCGAACGGCTACGCGATCTTTAAACCAAAGTTTTGGCAGTCGCGGCAAATCGGTCAAAGATAAAGCGTCAAACGGACGCGCTCCGGCCGGAAGCACGATGCCGTTGCCCTTATGTTTGGCGATCAGCGAATCCATAGCTTTTATAATCGGCCTGTCGCCGACAACGGCGCTTCCCTTCTTGTCCTCAAACACAATCATCGGAACGCCAAGCCCTGTGTTGAGTTTGGAATTGTAAGCCATTAACAAGGGCGCGTTCGCGCTGTCTCTGTAAATTTCGTACTCGACAACCAGCAGATTTCCTTCGCGCACTTTTTTCTTGAGCAGGCCCGGATCGACGTTTGCGCAATGCGGACAGCCAATGCCCGTGAAATAGATGAAAGAAGTCACGTCGCGCAAAAGCGATTTCGCGGCGGTAGACGAAGCGTTCGCGTCCGCCCCGGTTCCGGAAACCGTCAATACGAACGCCATGACCGCGCACCCGTAAACAAAACGGGAAAAAACCTGCTTCATTTCGAATCCTTCCGGGTTGAGTAAAATGACTTATGAACAAGCGTTCACAATGTTACGGGATAATGTTTTTGTCAATCATCAAAAAATAATATTTGATTTGACTTGACTTATAACCTGCCGGGATTGGCCGTTTGAGATAATACGCTTCGTCCGCTCCGAATGGCGCGACCGCCGACAGCCATGCCTGCCTGAAAAGCCTATTGCACTGAAGGGATAGATGTTTTCTTCACTCCGGGAGTCAGTGCAAACAACAGCGGGGAAAGATTCCTGACATCAAGTCGCTGTGAAACGGATGCTCGGGATGTGTATGGTTGATCCCGTCGTCGGGGCCTTCTTCGCCGTCGATTTTAATGCGGGACCCGGCGCGCGGCCTTCTTGTGCAAAGCAAATCCGCGTTTGTCTTATAAGAGATAGACATGAGGCAAAGGCTTCTTCTGACGAGAACAGGCGCACGTTAACAAAAAAACACAAGTTGTAAAGTGAAAATCTTGTTGCTGCGTCAAATGCTTAACGAAAGTGACAAAAAAATCGTCACCGCCCTGTGATCAACTCACCCTTGCCCCATCCTTTGGGGGAGAGCCGAAACTTTGAAGAAGGGTTCAAAATCGTAAAATGGCGGAGACGGAGGGATTCGAACCCTCGGTACGGCTTTACAACCGTACAACGGTTTAGCAAACCGCCGCCTTCAGCCTCTCGGCCACGTCTCCGCATAACTTGACCTTTAGCACACCGGCTGAAGGCCTCAATATTGTGCGCGCCTTCGCGCGCGGGCAGCCTCTTCCGCCTTCGCCTTGTCACTCGCTTGCTCGTGACGGGCTTCGGCGGACAAGCGGCCACGTCTCCGTTGCAAGCCCTATCGTATAGCGTGCTTTGGTAAACGATAAAATACTAAAAAAAGCCCTTTTTTCCTAGCCTTCCAGCCCCATCATTTCCCGCACGCGCCGGGCGACAAGCTCGAGGTCGTTCAGCGGCTGATAGCTCCATTGCTCCAGCTTGCCCGTAAAAGGCCGCGTCAGGCCGTCGTCGCGCAGGGCCTGATGAAAGCGCCGGAATTTGTCCGAACCGCCGGGTATCTCTACCACATGAACCGGTTTGCCCATCGTGCAGGCTTCCGAAACCATGTTCACGGAATCCGGAGTCACGATGAACGAGTCCGCCAGCCCCAGCATGCCATAGTAGGGATTGTATCCCTTCCCGTCCCACACATAGCTGGGCACGTCCTTCAACCCTTCCGTCAGGATGGCAAGATTGTCGTCGCCGGTACGCCGCGATGGCGTGACCAGAAGACTTCCGCCCGTTTCCTTCGCCACGGCATTCAGTTGCGCCACAAACGGCGTCATCTCGCGCGGCGTCAGCGTATAGACCGCGTTGCTCCCGCCGATCAGCACGGCGATATAGGGCCGAGGCAAATCCTTGACGGCGGGAAGGAACTTTTCCGTCTCCTTGCGCAACATCTCCGGCGTGATGCGGTGGAGCGCGCCTTTTGTGGTCATCACGTTCGGCCCCGTCAGGTTGTCGTGACGGGGGATAACCACAAGATCGAAACGCGATGGATCGATAACCGGATTCTGAAGTTGCACCGTAAACGTGCGTCTGGCCCCGTTGCGCATCGTCATGCGCCGCACATGAAGCGCGGCCGGCACGCTATGCCGTCCCGTGGCTATCAAAAGGTCCGGCCAGGGAGGTTTTATGGGATCGCCTTCGGCGCTGAACGCCCACTTTAACCCGTGCCTTAAAAAAGGGGTCAATTGACGCCATGGCGATCTTAACCTTATCCGTTTGACAACCGCCTGCAATCCAAGGGCTTCGGCCAGCCCAAGGCACTGATTTTCCATGCCCGCCTTGCCGTCGGTAACGACCCAGCATGTCACTTGGCTCTTGCTCAACATCCCGCTACTATCCTCCATGGGCCATTAAACCAGCATACGGGACAGGCATGAAGCACGTCAAACTCGATCGCATCGACCTGAAAATTTTGCGCGAACTTCAGAAGGATGGACGAATGACCAACGTCGATCTGGCAAGACGTGTCGGCATTTCCGCGCCTCCTTGCCTGCGGCGCGTCCGCGCGCTGGAGAAAGCCGGTTACATCAAAGGGTATTACGCCGACATCGCCGCCGAAAAGCTTGGCTTTGGCCTGACCGTTTTCATCAACGTCGAACTGGCCAACCACTCTGAAGCCGACGTCGCCAATTTCATCAAAACCGTCGACTCGTGGCCGCAGGTCCGCGCGTGTTATTTATTGACCGGCGAAACCGACTTTCTTTTGAAAGTTGTCGCGGAAGACTGGGAATCGTTCCAGAAGTTTCTCACCACGCAGCTCAGCGCCACGCCCAACGTCCACCGCCTCAAATCCGCCCCCGCCATGCAACGCACCAAATATGAGCCGGGAGTGCCCATCGAGGATAAAGGCACAAACGGCGATAAAGAGGCGAAAATCTAGTTTTTTTCTACTTTCCCAATTCAACGGCCGTATAGATTTGCGGCCTCAACAATTCCCCCTCGAGGAGCCCGCCTTGCTTACCCGAACGATCGTCCAACTCGTTGACTTTAGCCGGCGTTTCTCCTTGTTGGTTGCCCTTCTCGGGCTGGCCGCGAGCGCGGTTCTGGGGTGGTACGTCGCCACGCACTTCAAGATCAACACGGACGTCAACCAGTTGCTGGCCGAAGACCTCGACTGGCGCGAACGCGAGGCCGAGCTGGAAAAGGCCTTTCCCCAAAAGGTGGACCGTCTGATCGTCGTGATCGACGGCGGCACGCCCGACGACGCCGAAAACGCGGCGGCGGCGCTGGCCGAAAAAATGGGCGAACAGCCCGCGCTGTTCAAAAACGTGATACGCCCTGACAATATTCCCTTTTTCCGCAAAAACGGTTTTCTTTACCTCGACCCTGTCGAGCTCAACAGCATCCTCGAGGTCCTCGTTCAGGCGCAACCGCTCTTGGGCTCGCTGGCCAAAGACCCCTCGCTGCGCGGCCTTTTCGGCACGCTGCAGCTGGTGGTGGACGGCCTGAAACGCGGCGACGTCGAATACAAAAGCCTCGACCAGCCTTTCACCATACTGGCCGAAAGCATGGAATCCGTTCTCGCCGGAAAGGACAAACAGCTGCCCTGGCGCGCCATGATGATGGATCATGCGCCCACCTTGCGCGATTTGCGCAAGTTCATCACGACGCAGCCCGTGCTCGACTATAAAGCCCTCTCGCCCGGCGCGGTGCCCGGCAAGGCCATCCGCGCCATGGCGCAGGAAATGAACCTGACGCCGGAGAACGGCGTCCGCGTCCGCCTGACGGGATCCGTCGCGCTGAACGATGAGGAATTCGCCAGCGTCGCGAGCGGCACCACGTTCGCCTCGATCCTTTCGGTTACGCTCGTATTGCTTATTCTGTATCTGGCGCTGCATTCCTTCAGACTTATCCTGCCCATTCTATTGACTCTCGGCGCGGGCCTGATCGCGACGACGGCGTTCGCGATGGCGGCCGTGGGCTCGCTGAACCTGATATCCGTCGCCTTCGCCATCATGTTCGTCGGTATCGCCGTGGATTTCGGCATCCAGTTCGGCGTGCGCTTTCGCGACCAGCATCATCAGGAGCCGGACAGCTCCAAAGCCATGTTGAACACGGCGCGGATCGTCGCCCAGCCTTTGGCGCTGGCCGCAGGATCGACGGCCGTGGGATTCCTAGCCTTCACGCCGACGGATTACCGGGGCGTGGCGGAACTCGGCCTGATCGCGGGCGCAGGAATGCTTATCGCCTTTTTCCTTTACATCACGCTGTTCCCCGCCCTATTGGCGATTTTCCGTCCCCCCGCCGAGCCCGAAGCCATCGGCTTTCCCTGGGCCGCGCCGATCGACGACTTTTTCGCAAGACACCGCCGCAAGGTCCTCGGAGGCGCGGCGCTGCTGGCCGTCCTCGGTCTGTTCGCCGCCATTCATCTGCGCTTCGACTTCGATCCGCTGAATCTGAAGGACCCCAAAATGGAATCGGTGTCCACGTTGTTCGAGCTGATGCGGACCGATCCCGAAGCCGTTCCTCCCATCGAGATTCTTGAACCGTCGCTAACCAAAGCCGAAGACGTCGCCAAACAAATCGGTGCGCTGCCTAAAAATATCGTGCGCGACGCGCGGACGCTCGCCAGCTTCGTGCCGGAGGATCAGGACCAAAAACTCGCCATGCTGGACGACGCCAATTTTCTTCTGGCCCCTACCCTTAACCCTCCTTCCGTCGATGCGCCGCCAAGCGACGAGGAAATTTACGAGACGTTCCGTAAAACGTCCGAAGCATTGCGCAGCCTTGGCGAAGACCGCGCCTCGGCGCAGCGGCTTGCAAACGCGCTCGACGACGTCGTCAAACGCCACGACCACGACCTTCTTTCGCGCCTACATATGGTTTTCATAAGCGGTCTGGAAACGCAGATGGCCTCCATCCGCGAGCTTCTTTCGGCCCGGCGCGTCACTCTTGAGGACATCACGGACGACTTGAAACGCGACTGGCTCGCGCCGGACGGCCGCGCCAAAATCGAGGTCTATCCCGCAAGCGATAGCCGCGATCCGCACACGCTTTCCGCCTTTACCGAAGCGGTGATGAGAATCGCTCCCCAAGCTTCCGGATCGCCGGTTTCGATTCAGGAATCGGGAAAAACCATTACCAAAGCGTTTACGAAAGCCGGGTTCTTCGCGGTGCTCGCCGTCGCATTTCTTTCATGGCTAATTTTGCGAAGTGTTGCCGATGTGGCACGCCTGATTGCGCCGCTAATTCTTGCCGGAATCTTAACGCTGGCAACGATGGTTATAATTTGTTTACCGCTGAATTTCGCCAATATCATCGCTTTGCCGTTGCTTTTGAGTCTTGGCGTCTCTTACGCGATCTATTTTGTTAGCGCTTGGTACACAGGTATTACGAATCCGTTACAATCGAGCATGGCTCGAGCCGTCTTGTTCAGTGCGGCGACGGCTTTGGTAGCCTTTGGCAGTCTTTCGTTTTCCGGGCACCCGGGTACGAGCGGCATAGGTGAATTGTTAACGGTTGCTCTGATATATTCGCTGCTATGCACATTCGTGGTCCTTCCGGCCTTGCTTGGGCGGTCACGTTTGAGTTAAGTTCTAGGTAGACGCGAATCCGCAACCCCACCTGCTCACAGTCCTGAGGATACCATGTTTAATCGTCGCCATTTTGTCCTGACTCTCGCGTTGTCCGCTTTGCTGACGTTTTCGGCGTGTTCATCGCTGCCCCAGACGCCCGCCGAACAAGCGGAGTACAAGACGAACAATGATCCGTTTGAACCTGTCAATCGTGTCGTTTTCGATGTCAATGATTTCCTTGATCGTTTGCTTCTCCGCCCCTTGGCCGAGTTGTACCGCATCACCGTTCCGCCTCCGCTGCGTGACCGGATCGCGGGAATTGTAAAGAACATGACCGAACCGGTTGTCTTCGCCAACAACGTCCTGCAGGGTGAACTGACGAAAGCCGGCAGAACGGCCGCCCGCTTCCTGACGAACACCACCGCTGGTGTCGGCGGTATGTTCGAAGTGGCGAACGGCCTCGGCTTCCCCCGCCAGTCCGGCGACTTCGGCCAGACTCTCTATACATGGGGCTTCACGAGCGGTCCGTACCTCGTGCTTCCCCTGTTCGGGCCTTCGACCATCCGCGAAGCGATCGGTTTGGGCGTCGACTCCTTCATGTCGCCATGGAAATACCTGGTGGCCCTGGGCGACGACGGCACCTACCTTCGCTTCATGGTTGCCGATACGACGGCCAGCGCGTTGGTCAAGCGCGAAGAGAATATCGAACCGCTTGATACGTTGCGCGAAGGTTCGCTCGACTTCTACGCCCAGATGCGCAGCGTCTATCGCCAGCATCGCGCGAAGGAACTGGGTGAGCCCCTGCCGAGCGATATGCCGGTCTACGAAGATTTCGAGTCCAGCCAGATCGCGCCCATCGTCCACTAAACAAACCTTTCTCTCCTCAAGAAACCCTCCCCCTCGCGGGGAGGGTTTTTTTCTGTAATAAAGAAGGCCCGACAGGTTGTTTCCAGATAAGAATAAACAAGATACGTAGCGTCATCCCCGCGATCCGTCTACGCTGCTGCGCAGCTTCGCCGGACCTGGCGCCAGACCCGGCGAAGTCCGACGTGTCCGCCGAAGCGTATAACGCGAAGGCGGAAGGACGAAGACGGGAGGCGGGCATCCATCTTGTTGAATGAAAAATGGATTCCCGACAGCCTGTCTAGCCCCGAAGCAGCCCGAACCACTTCTCACAGGCGAGCAATTCCTGCCGGATGGATTTACGGCGCGATTGCGTGACGGGATCGTCGCCCCACTCGGCGCGCTGATGGTTAGCATCCAGTTCCGCCGCCTCGAAAATATCGCCGGCGTTGCGCGCGCCTTCCGTCAGCGCAAGCCCCAGAACAAGCGATCCGGTCGTATCGACGGCGCTGCCCAGCCCGGCCAGAAAAAAACGGTCGTAGGCCTGAACGGCGTTTTGA
>JAXGVG010000021.1:0-18544 GCA_040773965.1 Alphaproteobacteria bacterium
GCGCTTCGCGCACGGAGGGCGCGCCTGCTTTGGCTTTGGCATAAACGGGAGAAACCGGCGCCGAAATCATCAAAAGACAAAGAAACGCCGCAACGAAAAATTGTTTTATCATGCGAAGGCTCCGGAAATAGAATCGAAAAAAACGGGAAAGACTGAAACGAAGAACCCAAAACGTATGAAAAGACTTATAGCACGAAAACCTTGCCGCGCGATTAACGCTAAAAACCACGAAAAAACAAGAGGATCGTGGAGATAAAAGGAATGAATAAGGCCTTGCGTCAAGTAAACAAAACGTTAAACACAGGTTGTCATAAAGCGGCCGCCGTTTTCGTTCGTCCTTCCTTGATTCCCGGCGGCTGTGTAAAGTAAAACATGAAACCGTCGACAGCCGTCAACCAGGAGCGCCATGCCGATAGCCCCCGAAGATATTATGAATTTCTGGTTCGTGGAAGTCGGTCCGAACCGGTGGTTTGCCAGGGATACGGCGCTGGACGATCTCGTGCGCACAAGATTTCTGGCGGCGCACGAAGAAGCGGCCCGTGGGGGTCTGAAAAAATGGGAAGAGACGCCGGAAAGCATGCTGGCGCTTCTGCTTCTGCTCGATACGTTCCCGCGCCGCATGTTTCGCGGCACGCCGCGCGCCTACGCCACGGACGCACAAGCGCTTGATCTGGCGCGCAGCGCCATCATCAATCACTTCGACGACCGTATCGACCGGGCGTTCAAGCTTTTCTTCTACATGCCGTTCGAGCATTCCGAGCAGGCGGGCAACCAGCGGCTTGCCCTGTATTACGTCCGCGAGCGGACCAAGGAACCGCGATGGATCGAGAGCGCCGAATGGCGATCGGACGTTATCCAGTGTTTTGGGCGGTTTCCCCACCGCAACGCCATACTTGGCCGGGAATCCACCCCGGAAGAAAATGAATTCCTGGCGCAACAGGGAGTTAAAACATAACGTCCCGCCCGGTCAAGCAAACCTATCGAACCGGCCTTTGGGCCGAGGCCCTGTGTCGGCTGGCGCTTCGTCTCAAGGGCTATCGAATTCTTGCGTCGCGTTACCGGACTCCCCTTGGCGAAATCGACATTGTCGCCGCGCGGGGGCGCGCGCTGGCGTTTGTCGAAGTCAAGGCCAGGGCGTCCCGGCGGGAAGCCGCCGAAGCGTTGTCGCATCGTCAGCAAGAACGCTTGACGCGGGCCGCGTCGGTTTTTCTGGCGCGTTATCCCAATTTTAACCAACATAACTCACGCTTCGACCTGATGCTGGTCGCGCCCTGGCGTTGGCCTCTTCATATTTCCGGCGCCTGGGAAGGCCATTGAGGCTGGTGTGCACGAATGAATCAATCGAAAGAAGCTATTCGCATCTTGCGGCGGGCCGGCGAACAGATGGATGAAAACATCGATCTCGCTGAAACCGCCCTTGCGCTCGGCGCGATCGATCTTCCCCATATCGATTTGAATCCTTATCGCGAACATCTTTCGGCTCTGGTTGAACAGGTCCGCGCCGAAGGCCCGGCGAAAAAACTCGACGACCGGCTGCGCATTCTCCGCCGCGTTCTTGTGGTCCAGCACAAATACCATGGGGACGAAGACCAGTATGACGACCTGCGCAACGCCAACCTGATCCACGTGATCGACCGGCGGCGCGGTTTCCCTGTGGCGTTAGGCATCCTCTATTTGCACATGGCGGAAAAGCTGGGATGGCCGATGACGGGGTTGAATTTCCCGGGCCATTTCCTTCTTCGCCTTTCTGCTACCGATGGCCGCGTCATTCTGGATCCTTTTCGCGCAGGCCAGACATGCCAACCGTCGGCCTTGCGCAAAATGTTGCAGGTCCGCGGCGGCGCGGAGATTCTTCCCGAGCACTACGCCCCCGCAAGCAAGCGCGACGTGTTGCTTCGTCTCCAGAACAACGTCAAGCGAAAGTTGTTGGAACAAGACCGCCTCGACCCGGCCATCAGCGCGCTGCAAAGCATGATCCTCATCGCCCCACGGCGCGACGAACTCTGGCGGGAACTGGGTTATCTGCAGGCCGAGCGTGGCAATTTGCGTTCGGCGATCACGGCGCTGGAAGTCGTGTGCGACCTTTCCGGCGAACCGGTCCAAACCCAGCAAACGGAAGCCCTGCTGCAGCAACTGCGCTGGCGGTTAAATTAGAAAAAGCGATATATCTTTGTAATTAAAAGAAAAAGTTTCGCCAATAATAAGTATGGCGTTACGATAAAATATCCTTACTATTATTGTGGTTTTGGTTTTTGTGGGCGTCCGCATCATGAGCCTTCCCAATCCTTGCAAAAACGATTCGCTTTCTTTCGTCGACAAGGCCGAAGCGTTTTCTTTCGAGACCGTCCAGTTCATGACGCTCGTCGACAAGCTTCGCCGGGCCGCGCAAAACGGCTTTTCCGGCGAAGCTCGGGCAAGGTTTCTCGAACGGCTCGACACGCTTCAGAAAGAATTGAGCGACGCGACCGGAAAGCTGGACAGATACTTGCTGGATTACCACAATGCCCTGGAGAAAGAAAAAACGCCGCGCGACCGTTAAATCGAACGGATCTCCGGCAAGCATTCCCTCAATTTGCCGCCAACCTGAATGCGATCAACGCTCCGCGCGAGTCCTGTTGCGTCATCCGTCACGATAAAAGCGCCGCAAACCGTCGCTTCGCCCTCGGCGGGCATCATGCGTTCGCCGGGCATTTTCCTGACAAAACGCCAAATCGAAAGTTCTTTTTTCACGCCGATCACGCTGTCGTAATCGCCGCACATGCCCGCATCGGACTGAAAAGCGGTTCCCCCGGGGAGAATTCGTTCGTCGGCCGTGGGTATGTGCGTATGCGTGCCGACGACCGCCGACACGCGTCCGTCAAAGACGTAGCCGAACGCGCCCTTCTCGGACGTGGCCTCGCCATGGAAGTCGATAAGGATCGCGTGCGCCGTGTGGCCCAGCCGGTGCTGGGCCAAAAGCTTTTCCGTAACGTCGAAGGGATCGTCGAGCACAGGCTCGACAAACAGACGCGCCATGACGTTGGCGACGAGAATCTTCCGGCCGTCCGGCAAGATATGCAGGTAGTTTCCGTGGCCCGGCGTTCCTTCGGGATAATTGAGAGGCCGCAGCAGGCGGGGGTCCCGATCAATAGTCCCGATAACTTCCCTTTGCGCCCATACGTGGTTGCCTGTAGTCAGGCAAACGGCGCCCATCGCGTAAAAATTCTCCGCCAGTTTTGCGGTAATGCCGCGCCCCCCCGCCGCGTTTTCGGCATTGACGACAATGACGTCGGGCCTTAGCCGTTCCCTGAGCAGGGGTATGTGGCGCTCCAGCCCCTCACGACCGCTGCGGCCCACAACGTCCCCGAAAAAAAGAATGCGCATTTTGCGTTAACCTTTCCTGATTAAACGCGCATTTTAACCGAACCGCCGCGCTTAAGGAACAGCCGTTCATCCCCTCTTTTTCCCCTCTCTCGCCCCTCTTTCTCTCCTCGTATGTTGGTCCCATTCGCCAGCCTTTCCGGTTGACAAAAGCCGTTTCAAGTCCTTCTTTTCTCTCCCCATGACTGTGATTCATGTCTTCGCCCCGGCCAAAATTAACCTTTACCTGCACATCACGGGCAAGAGGGAAGACGGCTATCACCTGCTGGACAGCCTCGTCGCTTTCACGAACATCGGCGATTCCCTGCGGCTTGAGGCCGCGCCGACCTTTTCCTTCCGGATGGAAGGCCCGAGGGCGAACGCGCTAAAACAGGAGCCCGCCGACAGCAATCTCGCCGTCAAAGCGGCCCGGGAGCTTGCGAAAGCTTTGGGAAAAACTCTCCATGTCAAGCTAACCTTGACAAAAAACCTGCCCATAGCGTCCGGCATTGGCGGCGGCTCCAGCGACGCGGCTGCAACCCTGAAAGCCTTGACGGAACATTGGGGCTTCGCGCCGCATGCGCCCTTGCTTCGCCAGATTGCCGCCGGTCTGGGGCAAGACATTCCCTGCTGTCTGGAAGCTGCAACCTGCTATTTCCGCGACATCGGCAACGCAGTCGATCCCGGTCCCGCGCTGCCGCACACGGATATTGTTCTCGTTAACCCCAACGAACCGTTGCCGACGCCCGCCGTTTACAAGGCGCGCAGCGGACCTTTCGCGTCGGCGGCAAGATTTGAAAAAGCGCCGCAAAACCCTGCGGAACTGGCGGAAATGTTGCGTTCGCGAAGCAACGGCCTGACGGACGCGGCATGCCGATTGGCGCCTGCGATAAAAGACATTCTGGCGGCGCTGGAACAATCGCCCGATTGTTTGCTGGCGCGCATGTCCGGCAGCGGCGCGACATGCTTCGGCCTTTATCCGAATCGTCTCGCGGCGCGCCAGGCGGCGTCGCAAATACTGGCCAGGCATCCCGATTGGTGGGTTGTTCCCGGTCATCTGCCTTTCGTTTCCGCATTAACCGGAAGCTGATGGCGCAAGGGAAGCCGCTTCCTTTCGTCTTTTAACCTTTTTTGAGACCCCTAAATAAAGTAATTATATTGCCGTAAAGAGTGCTTCAGGGCAATTTGGTTTCCATATTTCTTAAGACAACGCTTCAAAGCTATTTTCAAAAAAAGGCCTTCCATATCAATCGGTAAAAGAGGGTCGTTTTCAGGAAAAAAGCGAAACGCCCCAAAATTGTTAACAAAATTCCCAAATTTGCCGTTGACACAAGCCGGTCCTGACATCATCTTTCGGGCCACTTTCTCCACGATTAGAACTTCTTCAACAACTCAGGGACTTCTGCTTGGTCAAAGTTCGATTTGGATCGGCCCGTGCAAGTTCTCTGCAGACTGGCCGTATCGCGCCTCTTTTCATTGCCGGTTTTTTTGTTTTTTGCTTCGGCGCGGTTGGAAACTCACGGTTTCCGAAGACGTCCGAGCCTGCCGCCGTTTTAGTGGCCGCCGCCGCGCCCGTTGTTAACCAGGTCGTCGAGTCCGCTCCGGCCCAGGCCGCCACGGAGGCTCTGCAGGAAATCCAGAATACGGCCGCTGCCGCCGTCGCCATCGTAGCCCCCAGGCCTGAGACCGTGACGCGCGAAGTCGAGCTTGGCGAAGGCAAGGGCTTCGCCAGCATGCTGACCGATGCCGATATAGTTACTGAGGACGCTCTGGCCGTAACGGCCGTATTGAACAGGATTTACGATCACCGCAAGCTTAAAGCCGGGCAAGAAATTACGTTAACCTTCTCACGGGTCGGCGCCAATGAAACCTTAACGGGCGTAACCTTCCAGCCCGAAGTCACCAGAGAGGTCTCCATAACCCGCGGCGCCGATGGCCAGTTCGCCGGCCACGTGGAAAAAACGCCGATCGAGCGCCAACGCGTCGCCGCCCGAGGAGAAATCAAATCGTCGCTGTATGAAGCCGGGGCCCGCGAGGGCGTGCCACGGGGCGTTATGGCGGCCATGATCCGGGCCTATTCGCACAACGTCGACTTCCAGCGCGACATTCACCCGGGCGACAAGTTCGAAGTCCTCTACGACCAGCCGACGGCCAAAAACGGCGCGCCCGTGGGACAAGGCGTCATTATTTACGCCGCCCTGGAAATCAAGGGCAAAGTCAAACCTCTCTACCGCGTCACTTTTGCGGACGGCACGGCCGATTATTTCGACGAAAAAGGCCAGAGCGCCAAGCGTACCCTGATGCGCACGCCTCTTGACGGCGGCCGTGTCACGTCCGGTTACGGCATGCGGATGCATCCCCTGCTCGGGTACTCGAAAATGCACCAAGGCGTCGATTTCGGCGCGGCAACGGGAACGCCGATATTCGCAGCGGGCAGCGGCGTTGTGCAGGAAGTCGGGTATAAGGGCAGTTACGGCCGCTATATCCGCCTCAAACACAACGGACGGCTCCAGACGGCTTACGCGCATATGAGCCGCTTTGCCCGCGGCCTGCATAAGGGCGCGCGCGTCAATCAGGGCGACGTAATCGGTTTTGTCGGCAGCTCGGGCCGCTCGACGGGGCCGCACCTGCATTACGAAGTTCACGTTAACAATCGTCAGGTCAATCCGCTCAGCGTGAACCTGCCGACGGGCCGCACCCTCAGCGGCAAATTGCTGGCCCAGTTCCGCAAGGGGCAGTCCCAGATCAAGAAGGAGTTCGCCTCCCTTCTGGCCACGGACGCCGCGCCGACGCTGGCAAGCAAGGAATCGCCTGCCGACACGCGCGTCACAAAGGTCAACGCGAACGCGCCCGCCTTTGGCGGAAAACCCACAAGTTCCTGCGGCCTTCGCGGCGGCTGCTAAGTCTCAACGCTTTCTCCAGGAAAGACCTCAGTTCCGCGCGCGGGACAGATGGAAGCTTTCGATTTCCTCGACAAGGGAAAGTTTTTGCGCAAGATCCGCGATGGTCATGGGGCGCGTACGGTTCAACGAGATGGCTACAAAACGCCATTCCAGCTGATTGTTGTGACAATGGATCGATACCGTTCCCTTGGCGATTTCATACCCGTTCTCGGCGGCGATCTGGCGGACCTGCCCTTCCGTCGGCAGAAAGTCCTTTTTAAACTGAAGCGTCACGGCCACCGGACG
The DNA here is from genome assembly GCA_040773965.1 of Alphaproteobacteria bacterium. Taxonomy (GTDB): domain Bacteria; phylum Pseudomonadota; class Alphaproteobacteria; order UBA9219; family UBA9219; genus JAXGVG01. Next base: position 6,528 of record JAXGVG010000021.1, read on the forward strand.
GCGCGAAGGCAGAAGGGAGCCGAATTTCACGCCCCACATCACGAAGCCGGTCGACAGCAAGGTCAGGAGAACGGCCACGCTGTAGAAACCGATGCCGACCAGAACGCCGATAGCCGCGGCCGCCCAGATCGACGCGGCCGTCGTGAGCCCGCTGATCTTGAAGCCGTCCTTCATGATGATCCCGGCGCCCAGAAAACCGATGCCCGTGACGATGCCCTGAATGGTGCGCGTGGGGTCCACGGGACCTATGCCCGCGACGTGCCCGCCGTACCACTCGCCGGGAAACCCTGAAATGGCCACGAGGGCCGCCGACACCATGCACACGAGGCCGTAGGTGCGCATGCCCGCCGCGCGGCCATGATAGGAGCGCTCATAGCCGAAAATCAGGCCGAGAAGCAGGGCAAGGCCCATATCGATGAAAATCTTGACGTTGAGGGCGGCGGCAGGCCCGGCCCAGTTGGACGAAAACGTTTCAAAAAAACCCGCGATCATGAAGTGCTCCTTGACGTTGGGGCGAATCGCCACGGATCAAAGCCTATTCCGTCTTTGGGAAACGGCATAGGGGCTTCAGATAAGACGGCAAACGGAAGAAAATGATACGCTTAACGCTCGACCAGCGCTTCTTCCTTGCGGTCCTTTTCGGGCGAGTGCGGCGTTCTGGCCGTTTCCTCGAAACGGAAGGCCAACTCGTCCTTCGCGGCGTCCAGCCCCACGACGACCGCGCCGCCTTTTTGCAGCTTGCCGAACAGCAGCTCTTCGGCCAGCGCTTTTTTCAGGTGTTCCTGGATGATCCGCGCCAGCGGCCGTGCGCCGAAGAGCGGATCGTAGCCCTTCTTGCCGAGCCATGCGCGCGCCTCCGGGGCCAGTTCGATGGTGACGCTGCGGTCCGCCAGCTGGGCTTCCAGCTGGAGCACGAATTTGTCCACCACACGGTCGATGATCGCAGGCGGCAGCGCGTTAAACGTTATGATCGCGTCGAGCCGGTTGCGGAACTCCGGCGTGAACAGGCGGTTGATGGCGTCCGTATCCTCGCCGGACCGCGCGGTGCGCTCGAAACCGATGGCGGGCTTCGCCAGTTCCGACGCTCCGGCGTTCGTCGTCATGATAAGCACGACGTTCCGGAAATCGATGCTCTTGCCGTTGTGATCGGTCAGGCGCCCGTGGTCCATCACCTGCAACAGGATGCTGTATAAATCGGGGTGCGCCTTTTCGATTTCGTCCAGCAAAAGCACGCAGTGGGGCGTTTGATCGACGGCGTCCGTCAACAGCCCGCCCTGCTCGAACCCGACATAGCCCGGCGGCGCGCCGATCAACCGCGCCACGCTGTGTTTTTCCATGTATTCGGACATGTCGAAACGCTTGAGCTCGATGCCCATGCTTTTCGACAGTTGCCGCGCAACCTCGGTCTTGCCGACGCCCGTAGGGCCCGAAAAAAGATAGGAACCGACCGGCTTTTCGGGCTCGCGCAGCCCCGCGCGGGACAATTTGACGGCGGAGACAAGCGCGGCGATGGCCTGATCCTGCCCGTACACCATCGCCTTCAAATCGCGCTCCAAATGATTCAGCATTTCGCGGTCGTCGTGGCTGACAGACTTGGCGGGGATGCGGGCCATTTTGGCCACCACGGCCTCGATGTCTTTCACGGCGATCGTGCGTTTGCGCTTGGCTTCGGGCAGCAGCATCTGCGACGCGCCCGCCTCGTCGATCACATCGATCGCCTTGTCCGGCATTTTGCGATCGTTGATGTATTTGTCCGAAAGCTCCACGGCCGCGCGGATGGCTTCGGCGGCATAGTGAATTTTGTGATATTCCTCGTAATAGGGTTTGAGGCCTAAAAGAATTTTGACCGTTTCTTCCGCCGAGGGCTCGTTGATATCGATCTTCTGGAAGCGGCGCACCAGCGCGCGGTCTTTCTCGAAGTAATTGCGGAATTCCTTGTACGTCGTCGAGCCGATGCAACGCAAACTGCCGCCGGCCAAAGCGGGCTTGAGAATGTTCGACGCGTCCATCGACCCGCCGGACGTCGCGCCCGCGCCGATGGCGGTGTGAATCTCGTCGATGAAGAGAATCGCGCCGGAAATGGATTTAAGCTCGGCCAGCACGTTCTTGAGCCGCTCTTCGAAGTCGCCCCGGTAGCGCGTGCCCGCTAAAAGCGTTCCCATGTCGAGCGCGAAAATAACCGCGTTTTGCAGCACGTCGGGCACTTCGCCCTTGACGATGCGCCGCGCCAGCCCTTCGGCAATCGCCGTCTTGCCTACGCCGGGATCGCCCACATAAAGCGGATTATTTTTCTGGCGGCGGCACAGAATCTGGATGGTACGGTCCACTTCGGCCGCGCGGCCGATGAGCGGATCGATTTTCCCTTCCTGCGCTTTCCGGTTCAGGTTCACGCAGTACGCGTCGAGCGCGTCCTTGCCCCGTTTGACCGCGTTTTCGGCAACGGCATCGTCGTCCGCGCCGTGAACGGTTCGGGTTTCGTCGCCCGTTTTGACCTTTGTAATCCCGTGCGAAATGTAGTTCACGGCGTCGAAGCGCGTCATATCATGGCTCTGCAGAAAATAGACGGCATGACTTTCGCGTTCGGAGAAAAGGGAAACAAGAACGTTTGCGCCGGTCACGTCCTCGCGGCCCGACGATTGGACATGGATAACGGCGCGCTGCAGAACGCGCTGAAAACCGGCCGTCGGCTGGGGATCGAGGTCCCCGGCGGTCACAAGGCTTTTCAGCTCCTCGTCGAGATATTGGACCAGTTCGCCGCGCAACTTGTCGATGGAAACGCTGCACGCCCGCATCACGGCCACGGCATCCTGATCTTCCGTAAGCGCCAAAAGCAGATGCTCCAGCGTCGCGTACTCGTGCCGCCGCTCGCCCGCCAGCGCCAGCGCGCGATGCAGACTGCGTTCAAGGTGAGGTGAAAGCATCAAATACCTCCGCTGCCAACACTATCATCAATAAATGGCGACGAACAAATTTTCTTCAAGCGCCATTAACCTTTACCCGCGCCCACGATAGGGCGGAACGCCCGTTTCCGGCACAAAAACGCCAACCGGAATCCTGCCTTTCTGAAAAAAGACGTCGATGGGCATGCCGCCGCGCGGATACCAATAGCCCGCCACGCGGATCCACTTCGGTTTCAACGTCCTGAGAAGCCGGTCCCCGACATAAACCGTGCACGCTTCATGAAAAGCCCCATGGTTGCGGAAAGACTGTATAAAAAGTTTCAACGACTTGCTTTCCACCAGCCATTTGCCCGGCACGTAATCGATCACAAAATGCGCAAAATCCGGCTGACCGGTTACAGGGCAAAGACTTGTAAACTCCGGACACGTAAACCGGACGCAATAATCGTATTGGCGCAAAGGGGCCGGAATTTTTTCCAGCGCGGCTTTTTCGGGCGTTGGCGGTGTGGGCGTTTCACGGCCAAGAAGAGTAAGGCCCTTTTTATTTTTTCCCGTCATGATGCGTTTATTCCTTCTCCATCGTGCATTGCAGGGGATGCTGGGCGTAACGCGCCGCCGCAAGAACCTGGGATACCTTGGTTTCGGCCACCTCGAACGTGTAGACCCCGCAAAGGCCCGCGCCGCGCCGGTGCACGTGCAGCATGATGCGTGCGGCTTCTTCCCGGCTTTTGTTGAAAAACGTCTCAAGTATCTGAACCACAAATTCCATGGGCGTATAATCGTCGTTGAGCAAGAACACCTTGTACAACGAAGGTTTTTGGGTCTCAGGCTTGGTCGTCACCGCTACGCCCGTACGCGGCGCGATGACCTCGGCATCGTCGTTTTTGTCCCCTGCCGTTCCTCGAATTTGGGCTGTTGCTCTCATGCCATCAAATATAGCATAGGATAGGGCATGATCCACCCCTCCCCCCGATCCCGGCGTCGCAAACAAATTCTACGGGTCGGCCTGTTAGGCGGGTCGTTCAACCCGGCCCACAAGGGCCATCTGGCCATCAGTTTGTATGCGCTAAAGAATCTCGGTCTTCATCAGATATGGTGGCTGGTGAGCCCCCAAAACCCGCTCAAGGTTAAAAACGGCATGGCGCCCCTTCCCCAAAGGCTGCGGTATGCCCGCCGCCTGGCCGGGGGCCGCGCCCGCATCCGCGTAACCGCCATCGAAAAAAAGCTCGGCACGCGCTACACCATCGACACCCTGCTGGCGCTTCAAAGGCTTCATCCCGAAACGCGCTTTGTCTGGCTGATGGGCGCCGACAACCTGTTGGCGTTTGACCGCTGGCGGCGCTGGAAGGATATCTTCCGTCAAGTGCCGATTGCCGTTTTCCGGCGTCCCGGTTATGCTGTGGCCCGTCATCCGGGCAAGGCTGCCCGAGCCTTCGCCAAGGCAAGAATGAAGCCGTCGATGGCCGGAATGCTGGTCCTACAAACCCCTCCGGCATGGCTGGTGCTCGCCAACGAACCCCACGCCCTGTCGGCGACGAAACTGCGGCAAAAGCGCGCCAAGAAACAACGCCAAACCAAAGGATCCCGAGACGTGGCAACAAAAAAGAAGAAAGCAAACCGGAAAATTGGAAATAAAAGAGCGGCAAAAAAATCCGTCAGCCAGAAAAAGCGGACGCCCGGGAAGACAGCGGCGAAAAAAACAATCCGGAAAAGCCCGGCGAAAAAGCGCGCCGAAGGACTGCCCGAAAAGCTGAAAAAGGCGGCGCTTAAGGTTCTCGACGAGAGGCAAGCCGAAAACGTCGTGACGGTCGATCTTCGAAACAAAAGCGCGTTGGCGGATTACGCGCTGATCGCGTCCGGACGCTCAAGCCGCCAGGCCGCAGCGATCGCGGATTATCTTCACAAAGCCTTTGTCTCGCTCGGCGTCCGGAAAATACGCATCGAGGGCTTGCCGCAAGGTGACTGGGTGCTGGTGGACGCCGGCGACGTTATTGTGCACGTCTTCCGTCCCGAGGTGCGGCGTTACTACAACCTTGAAGATATCTGGAGTCACAAACCGCGCGGAGCCTGAAGTGGATTGCCGTCCCGGACGAAAGTTTACGGCGCTTGCGCTGGGGATATTTCTCCTCTTCGCCGCCTGTGCCGCGCAAGCCGGGGAAGCCCTGACGGCAAGCGCGAGCGGCGCCTTTGACCGTCCGCCCGGATCCGACTGGGCGCTAAGCTGGCTGGAAGCCCTTTTTCGCGGCGGCGCGCTTCCCCAGACGATGGGCATGGGCGCCTCGAACCTGGCGGCATTAACGCAGGCCCTCCGGCAGGCGCTAAGTCTCTACAGCATCGCCATGCTCGTGCTGGCGGGTTTTCTGGTGCTTTACCACGTCATCGGCATGGTCGCGGAAACCGCCCATTACGGCACGGCCATGGGTCGGCGCGCCAATCAGTTATGGGCGCCCATTCGCTTTGTTCTGGCCATCGGCCTTTTGACGCCCATAAGCGGCGGCCTCAACGCGGGACAGCATATGATCGTCGCGCTGGCGGAATCGGGATCCGGTCTTGCAAGCAACGCCTGGCAAGGCATCGTCGGCCGCACCAAAAACCAGTTTTCCGGCTATGTCGTGCCGCGCGGTCCCGATGTGAAGCGTCTGGCGGCCGTTTCCGTGGAAATGGAAATATGCCGGAGTCTCTACCGTCAAATCTACCAAACGCTCCAGACCGATCCGGCGGTGCGTCTTGTTGGCGACATGCCGGACATGCAGAAGATACCCGCCGAGCGCTTCGTTCCCGAAACCTGGCGCTACAGCAACAACCTTCATGCCGACCTTCCCTTGTGCGGCGCTTTCCGTTTTGCCTCGGCCGACCGCACCGGCGGGGCGGAAGCGCAGGGGATTAACCGCTTTACGAACGAGATCGCCCCTTCCGCGCGCGCCAATGCCGAGCTGCTTAGCCGTGAAACCCGTTTTATAGGCGACTCGATAAGCCCGGCTTTTCTTTCGAGCGGTTCCTTGGCCGTGCCGGAAATTGGAGGCCGCCTGACGTCCCTGATCGGCTCGGAACGGCAACGTCTGCTCATTAAACTCAAAGCCATGGTCGCGGATCAGAAAAACGAAGCGAACCGCATGCTGGAGGAATCGGCTGGCGCGGGATGGATCGCGGCGGGCACTTTTGTCCCGGATGTCATGCGCCAGCAGGCAACCTACGGCGAGATGGCGGCGCGTTTTCTTCCCGCCGTCGAGTCGCCCCTGTTCGGCCACAAGACCTTGACGCGGCCCGTCATCATCGACGCCCTTGCCGCCGACCCGGCCTTGCACATTTTCCCAACCGCCCAGCTTGAAAAGGTTTTCGTCCTTTACGGCCAGACGGCCGCCGCCATGAAGCGCGCGCGAAGCTGGCTTTACGGGCAACAGCTCGCCAACGCCGATCTGGTTCAGGCCGACTCGCTCGACCTCGGGGATCGCGTAGGGCCGACGACCGACGCCCATACCGGTTTTTCCCTTTTCATGCGTCTTTTGGACGCGGGCACGGCTATTTTCGGCGTTTGGGCCGAAGAGCCTTTCGACGCCGCGCTCGGCGCGCCGCCTTCCTTTATCGAGCGGGCAATGACCCAAAATCCCCTGATGGCTTTGGCGGAAATCGGCAAACGCTACCAATCGCTTGGAACGTGGCTGTTCGGCATGACCGCGCCGGGGCTGGCCGAATCCAGCGTTTTCCCAGCCGCTTTTCTATTTGCGGCCATCGGGCTTGGTCTCGCCGGCGCGGGCCTTGTTCTGCTTTTCGTTTTGCCCTTGTTGCCCTTTTTGCGTTTCTTCCTTGCCGCGCTGATCTGGTTTCTTGAGGTTTTCGAGGCGGTTGTAGCCTTGCCCCTCGTCGCGCTGGCGCACCTCAATCCCGCAGGCGAAGGCCTTAGCGGCGCAACGGCAAGACAAGCCTACTGGCTCTGGCTGTCTCTTTTCATGCGGCCCGTATTGACCTTGTTCGGCTTTATCATCGGCCTCGCTCTTTTCCTGTTTGCGATGGCTTTCCTGAACAGTCTTTTCTTTCGTCTGGCCGGGCCTCTTATCGTCGCCCAAAACGACATCATGACAACCGTCCGCATCGCACTGGCCTTTCTGTACGTTGTGCTGGCTTACGCGGCCGCCAACACCTCCTTCAAGGGCATCACCCGCCTGCCCGGCGGCTTGCTGCGCTGGCTGAATACCCTGGCGGTTTCCGAATCTGCCTCGCCGGTCCCGGCGGCAACAGGCGCAGGACAGACGTCCGTAGCGGTTCTCCCGCCCTCGCCGTCCGGCGTTTCCGCTGGAAAAACGCTTTCGGAAAACGTCGCGTTTTCGGGGCGGGCAAGCGCGGCAGGCGCAGACAAGCAAGGCACCGCATCGGCAGCCGAGCGTTCGCGCCAGATGAAAGCGGCCCTGATCCCGGCTTACCGCGAGCCGCCGGAAGAACCTGTCATCATCCCGAAAGGGGGGGCGGCCGCCAGCGCCCAGACCTCCGGGTCTTCGGGCGGCAGCCAAAGCGCCGCCGCCGCCAGCGTCGGCGGGGCCACAGCCTCGGCGACGGCCCACGCCACAGCCACCGTCATGGCCCAGAACATTCCGCCAACCGGCCGTCGCGATCATCCGGAAATACTGAAAGCCGCCGCCTCGCTGGCCATGCTGGTGGAAAAGCAAAGCGCGTTGCTCGACAAAACCAAAGCCGGAAGCGGCAAGGAAACGAAAGATACCGAAGGCAAAACCGAATCCCCCGAGCAATCGTCGGCGGCGCCGGAAGGCGAACCACAGGAATGAAAACGCACATCCTTGCCATCGGAAAATTGCGCGGCCCTTATGCCGATCTGTGCGCCGAATACGCAAAACGCATGACGAGCGCCGTTGCGGTCAAGGAAATTACGGCTCCCGCGGCGAAGGCCGAAAACGAAGCCTTGCTGCGCGCCCTTCCCGCAAAAGCGTTCACGGTTGTTCTGGACGAAACGGGCAAGGATCTGTCGAGCCGCGAACTCGCCGCGAAACTGGCCGCGTGGCAGGAGCAGGGCGTTCACGACCTTGTTTTCATTATCGGCGGCGCCGACGGCGTGACGGAAACCGTCAAGACCAAAGCCCGTTTTGTTTTGGGCCTTGGCCGTAAAACGTGGCCGCACAAGCTGGCGCGCGTGATGCTGCTTGAGCAGCTCTATCGGGCCCAACAGATCAACAACGGCCATCCGTATCACCGGGATTGAAGCGCGGCGCCTTCTCTTTCTCCCGGTTATATCCTTCACGCACGAGCATTTATCTTTGAAACATCAAGGGGTTATTGTGTCGTGATTTCTTTTTCGCAGCCCCTGCCAATCGTGCCATAAAGGGCCTGTTCCGGTTTTGAAAGGTTTCTTTTCGATGTGTTCCAACGTACGCCCCCGCCCCGTCGTCTTGTGCGTGCTGGACGGCTGGGGTTACCGCACGGATAACGATCACAACGCCACACTCAAGGCCCATATCCCTGTTTTTCGCCGCTATTGGGACAACAGCCCGCATGCGCTTCTGGACGCGTCGGAAGAACATGTCGGCCTTCCCGAGGGACAGATTGGCAATTCCGAAGTCGGCCACATGAATCTTGGCGCTGGACGCGTCGTTTTTCAGGAATTGCCGATGATCGACCGCGCCATTCAGGGCGGCGAACTGGAACGCCACGCAACGCTCAAGGCTTTTATCGCCAAACTGAAACAAAGCGGCGGCGTCTGTCACCTCATGGGACTCGCTTCGCCCGGCGGCGTTCATTCTCACCAAGACCATATGACGGCGCTGGCTGGCCGTGTTTCTTCGGCGGGCGTACCTGTAGCTGTCCATGCGTTTCTCGACGGGCGAGACGTCCCGCCGCAAAGCGCCGCCGATCGGATAGCCGCCTTTCAAAACGATCTGAAAAAGGCAAACGGGGTCAGCCTTTCAAGCCTGTGCGGCCGTTATTACGCGATGGACCGCGACAAACGTTGGGAGCGGGTCGAAAAAGCCTACGACTTATTAACCCAAGGAAAAGGCAAAAAAGCACGCGACCCCGCACAAGCCATTCAGGAAAGTTACGCAACGAACATAACGGACGAATTCGTTTTACCGGTCGCCCTGGAAGGCTATGCGGGCATGAATGATGGCGATGGCATCCTGTTCGCGAACTTCCGCGCCGACCGGGCGCGGGAAATCCTGCTGGCCCTCTTGGATCCCGCGTTTGCGGGTTTCGCCCGCAAGAAAACCGTCCGCTTCGCCGCCTCCCTTGGCATGGTCGAATATTCCGAGCGGCACAACAAGCTCATGGAAACCCTTTTCCCGCCGCGCCCTATCGCAAACGGCCTTGGCGAACTTGTTGCCAAAGCGGGGCTTAAGCAGCTGCGCATTGCCGAGACGGAAAAATATCCCCACGTGACCTTCTTCTTTAACGGTGGACGCGAGGAGCCCTACGCGGGCGAGGAACGCATCATGGTGCCCTCCCCCAGGGTGGCCACCTATGACCTCAAGCCCGAGATGGCGGCGTTCGAGGTCACGGACAAGGTCGTCGCGGCGATCGGGAAAGGCCGGTTCGACTTCATTGTTTTAAATTACGCAAACCCCGATATGGTGGGCCATACGGGCTCGCTACCCGCGACGATCAAGGCCCTGGAAGCGGTCGATCAGTGCCTCGAACGCGTGTTCAATGCCACCCAAGCCATTGGCGGACTTGTGCTTTTGACCGCCGATCACGGCAATTGCGAAACCATGCACGACCCCTCCACCAGCGGCCCTCACACGGCCCATTCGCTCTCCCGTGTTCCCGTCATGCTTATCAACGGCCCGCCTTACGTGAAGAAGCTGCGTGACGGCAAACTGGCCGATGTCGCGCCGACCCTTCTCGCCCTTATGAACCTGCCCAAGCCCCCGGAGATGGACGGGGAGAGCCTGATCGCCGGGTAAGCGTATGCGTTTTTTTGTTTTTCTGGTTTTCTTGTTGAGTCTTCCGGTCCCTTCGCCCGCCCGGTGCGAAACCGGACCGGCGGAAGAACTGGCCCGGATCGAAAAGGAACTGGCCGAACAAAAAGCCGAAGCGGCGACGCTCGAGGAAAAAGCACAAACGACGCAACAGGAGATCGGGCAGTTGCAGCAACAGCTCATCGACGCCACCGCCGCGCTGCAAAAAAAGCAGGAAGATCAGGGAAGGCTGGAAGACCGGCTGCAAAAGCTCGAAAAGGAAACGGAAGGCCGGGCCAAAGCCTTGTCGAACGCCCGGCAGCGGCTTGCCGATTTTACAAGCGCCTTGCTGCGGCTGGGCCGCGAACCGCCGGAAACGTTTTTGCTGCAAAGCTCCCTGACCTCCGATCATATTCACCGCGTCGTCCTTTTACGCTCCCTCGTCCCGCATTTGCGCGCGGAAACGCTCCGAATTGCCGCCGAACTGAACAATCTGGAGACGCTCCGGGAAGTTGCGGCGGGCCAAAAAAAGCTTGTCGCCGCCGCCGGAAAAAATCTTGAGGAAAGACAGCGGAATCTCGACCGGCTGATTCAGACGCGCCACGACATGTTGCAGCAAACCGCCGCCGAAAAAGAGGCCGTGGCGGAGCAAATGGCCGCGTTGTCGGCCGAGGCCAGGGATTTGCGGCAATTGATCGAAAAGGTCAGCCACCGCGAATCGCTGCCCAAATCGGCCCCGAAGGCCCCGCGCAAACTGACGCTCAAGCTCCCCGTGGCCGGGCGGATCTTGCGGAACTTCGGCAGCAAGGATTCGTATGGCGTCGCCAGTCATGGCCTGACCCTGAGCGCCGCCCCGGGCAGTCCCGTTATGGCCCCCTTGAAAGGACGCGTCGTATTTACCGGCCCTTTTAAAGGTTATGGCCAAATCGTCATCGTTCAACACGGGGAGGGCGCCCACAGCCTTTTGGGAGGATTCGGCCGAATCGACGTCAGCCGAGGCCAGAAGGTCGAAACGGGCGAGCCCCTCGGCGTCCTGCCCGGCAAGGGCAAGGAACGCCCCGAAATATACTTCGAATGGCGGCAAAACGGCGAGCCCGCCGACCCCATGGCAAAGACTGTTTCCCAAGACAGCCTTCGCCGTTAGAATGGCCGCCGGGAGTCCGGCTCGCGCCCGTTGCGGACGGAGGCCCGGCAATTTCCTGAACCTTACTTTTCGCCTTCAAACAAGGATACCTTCATGTTGCGTGCGTTCTGGCGTTTTCTGGTTGTTCTTTCCTTCATTTATGGCGTCGCGTTTCTTTTTCCCGGCGTTCCCTGGGCTAAAACGTCCACCGCTCCGAAGGCGTCCCCGGACGGCGCGGCTTCCGCCGATTCTTCGTCCAGCGACACCTTCCGGCAGTTGACCCTTTTTTCGGACGTGCTGGAGCGCGTCCGGGCCGATTACGTCGATCCCGTGACGGACGAAAAGCTCGTCGAGTACGCCGTCAACGGCATGCTGAATTCGCTCGATCCGCATTCCGGCTACCTCAACAGGAAAAGCTTCGAAGAAATGCAAACGCAAACGCGGGGCGAATTCGGCGGCCTCGGCATTGAAGTGACGATGGAAAACAATCTGGTCAAGATCATTTCGCCGATCGACGACACGCCGGCGGCCAAGGCCGGATTGCAGCCAAACGACCTGATTACGCACCTCGACACAAAACCCGTCGTTGACATGACTCTCAACGAAGCGGTCGATAAAATGCGCGGCACGCCGGGCACAAAAATCACGCTGACCGTGCGCCGCGGCGGCATCAGCGGCCAGCCCTTCGACGTTACGCTGAAGCGCGCGATTATCCGGGTGCAAGCCGTGCGTTGGGAGACCAAAGGGGATGTAGCCTATATCCGCATCAAGACGTTCAACGAGCAAACCCAGCCGGGACTCGACACGGCTCTGGCGGAAGCCGATAAAAAGATCGGCGACAAGCTCATCGGTTATGTGCTCGATCTGCGCAACAACCCCGGCGGATTGCTGGATCAGGCCATCTCGGTCGCCAGTTCTTTTCTTGACGCGGGGAAAGAAATCGTGTCCACGCGCAGCCGCCACCCCGAGGACAATCAAAGCTACATGTCGCGGGGCGGCGACAAAACCGGCCACAAGCCGATCATTGTCCTGATCAACGGCGGCTCGGCCTCGGCATCGGAAATCGTGGCGGGCGCCCTGCAGGATGCCCGCCGC
>JAXGVG010000022.1:0-17562 GCA_040773965.1 Alphaproteobacteria bacterium
CGCGGCGCCTTTTTGTCATCGTCGAGGTTTTGGCCGTTCTTGTGATCATAGCCGTAAGCCTGAATGCCTTTTGGAGGGCGGCGGGTTCTGTTTACAGGAATGTCAACGTTTCCCATACATCCGCGCAAATTCGCCAAATAACCGGGAACCTGCGGACCCTTTACGCCGGACAATCGAAAATGGACGGCGGCTTGAGCGCCGCTACGCTCATCAACGCGGGCGTCTTTCCCGTTGACATGGTCAGGGAAGGTAAAGTGTTCGATCTCTGGGGCGGCGAGGTGTGGATAGAGCCGCGAAGCGTTTCGGCGGCCGATGACAGCTTCATTATCGCTTTTTCCGAATTGACTGTCGATGACTGCCGCAGCCTTGTCGAAGACAACCTGGGGAACAACCGCATGGAGGGTCTTGTGGGGGCCGTCAGTTCCCTGGGGTTTTTTATGACCGAATTCCCGCCGCCTCCGGCAATCGTCGAAAAAGCCTGTGCGGGAAACGCAAAGACGATCGGTTTTGTATATAAACTGAAGATTTAGGGAACCGATCCCCCGCCTTTCGGGGTCCGTTCGGCGCGGGTCGCGTGCCCGTACAGCGCCGTTTTTGCGCGTTTCTGGCGCTAGATTTTGACGTTCATAAGGGTTATGGTTCGGGACTCAAGGGATCGAGGTTAAGATGACGTTTTCTCGCACGATGATGCTGGCGTTTGGCGGTCTTTTAATGGCGGCCGGGCAGGCCGTTTCGGCCCAGGATATAGCGCCCACCCCCAAGCGCTCGCCGCGCACGCCGGTCAGCCAGCAAGCTCTGGCGGGCAACAAGACGTCTTCCCTGCCTCCCTCGCGCAACGTCGAGGGCGCGGCCCGCATCATCGACACGGAAAAACTGCGTATCGGCGACGTGGAAATGCGCCTTTTCGGCGTGGTGCCCCCCCAATTGTCGGCCTCTTACGGGCCGCAGGCGCGGGCGCTTTTAGACAATTTGACGATGGGCGTGGCGGTGCGTTGCACGATCCGCGACAGGGATCGCAGCGGATGGTTCCTTGCCACGTGCAGGGGCGCCAACGACGCGGATTTCGCGCTTGAATTGCTGCGACGGGGCCTTGCCGTGACGGCGCGCGGGTCCTTGCGTCCGACGGAGCTGGCCGGGCCTTATGAGGCGGCCGAGCAGGCGGCGCAGGCCCAGAAGCTCGGCCTGTGGTCGGTGACGCTGCCGCCCGCAGTGTCGGAGGCCAAGATACGCGAAGCCCGTGCGCGGAGCGAGGTTGCCAGCGCGACGGCGGATACGACCGCCAAGGACCCTGCCGCCAAAAGCGGCGAAAAGCCGGAGGCCAGGGACGGAGCGAATCCTGCCGCTTCCGCCGAAACGGCGGCCATGGACGAGAAGGCGGGCATAACGCTTTCCGCCACGCCGCTCGAGACTGCCAAAGCCAGCGAACCCTTGCCCGTTACGCTGCAATATTTCCCCACGGAAGAGGACCGGCAAAAAGCCGAAACCGCCCCGGCGCTTGAGAGATACCAGCTTCTTGTGACGGGCCTTTTGATGCTTGTGACGGCGCTGGGCGTGCTGGCGGCGTGGTGCGTTCAAAAATGGATCGACCGCCGCGAGGAGCTGCGCTCGATTGCGGCCGCCTTGCGCGGCGAATTGATGGCGGCGCGCGCCGTGTGTCAGGCGCGGCTTGCCACGATGGCTTCCGATGCCGATGAAAAAAGCGCGACATGGCCGCGCATACGCGCGATGGTTTTTCAGGCCTATGTCGGGCGTTTGGGCCTTTTGGGGGCCGAGCTTTCACGCCAGATTGCCTCCATTTACGGGCAGGCAAGCGATTACGCGGCGTATTACAACGCGATGACTTCGCTGCCGGAAGGCAAGGCCGAACCGGCTTCGAAGAAACAGGCGCTTCAGACGCTTGTGCGTTATATCGAGGAGGTTCTGCCGCGGTTGGCCCATATCGAACGGCAAACCCTGCCTTTCCATACGCCGAAGGCGGCAAAAAGCGCGCCGCAAAAGGCCGCCGCGCCTTCCACGACCGCTCCGGCCGCGGCACTTTCTTCAGCCGCCATAGAGACAGGCAAACCCGCTTCGGCTGAACCGGTGACCGAAAAAGAAAACAAAAACGCCCCGGCCGCCAACGAATCCGCGCCTGCGCCTGCAGCAGAGAGCGTTGTCGGCGATCCGGGTGCGGCGTCCGTTTCGGCCGCCACGGGGACGCACGTTCCTGCGCTTAAATCGACCCCGCTTTGGGGCGTTATTCGCCGGTTCGCCACCCAGAGGCTGGAGCGCGCGCGCAAGCCGCCGGTGGAAGACCAGATCCCGGATTACACGTCGATGACGGACGAGGAAATCGAGGCGCTGGCCTACGGCAACCTGACGGAAGAAGAGGATCGCCAGCCCCCCGCCGGGAAGGTCAGCAACGCGGGGTAGGGGATCGCGCATCCTCCGCGATATGTCCCGCTTTGCCGAGGCCGGAGTCGCGAGAATTGAAGTAACAGAAATTGAGCGCCTCGAATGCGGCCCAAGGGGCTCCTATATCGCTTCCGGTTAAGTCCCGACAATATGGCCAACAAGAAGACCGTCATAAAAAAGCTTTACCAGCACGCCTATGAACGCAGGCAAGTGGGTTAATTTTCTCCCTTTTCCCCCAAACCGGACGTAATTGGCCGTCCCGATCCTTCAATATGGTTAAAGCGCAGAGACAAACGCTTAACGTTTGAGCCATTTTTTCGTTAACAAAACCCATTTATTAACAAACCGTAAACGTAAGTCTTTGAAAGTAATGGCAAAATCGTTTTGATGCCGGATTTTTGCTATGATCCGTCAACGATCCAGCGCCATTTTTCCGCCGGATGAAAGTATTAAACGCCACGAAATTATTTTACGAACCCGGAGGGGGGGAGCTATGTTGAAAGCACTTATTCAGAAGATTTTGAGGTTTTTCTTCGTGGCGAAAACCGAACGGGAAATTGAGAACGTTAAATACGGCAGCGGCTCCGGCTGGACTGTTCTCAAGGTGCATGGCCGCGAAGTTTATATTCCCAAAAAGACGAGGAAAGACGGCAACACGACCGTTTACATAACCGACCTGTCAAAAGCCCATTATTGCACTTTTTCAGTTGATCCATCAGATCGTTCGGGCGGACATCTACAGCCACGGAAGGACATCAAGCATATTCCCGGCCCATTGTCAGAGAGAGACCATGACGCGCTTGTAAGGTTGCATGAGCAGTTTGTTCAAGAAGACGAAGAAAGAGCAAAACAAGGAAATCCCGTTTCTTTCAAGCGCGAGCTTATCCGCCGTTATCCACCTCGACCAACAGGAGATGCGGGATCACACCCGCAAGTAAAATCTGACGCGCAACCTCGTTAAGGGGAATGCGCGCCATGATTATGTTCGAGGGAAAAACAACCCCCAAGGAAATCTTTGACCTTATTCTCAAGGAAATCGTCAAACACGGCGGCCTTGAAAAAGCGTTCCCGCATCAAAAGCGCATCCAGCTTTATACGGGGCCAAACGACGACTATCTTGAAGAAGACGACACGGGATACAGACCGATCATTGGCCCGGTAATCAGAAATTCGGATCGAGCAGACGATCAAGTCAAAGAATGGGACGCGACACGGCTTGACGATACGCCAATCGGAAAATTTCTGTTTGAAACAAACGATCTGTATGGGTGGTTTAACAAAATACACACGAATAAAGCTACAGGAGTGATTAATGCCGCCTACGTTGAAACCGACACAAAAGCTATCACCTCTTTCGCTTCCGCTCTTTTCATTCGCACCGCGTCCGGTGACGTTCAAACCTGCGTTTGTGGCGGCGAACGTGATCGCGTCTTCTACGAAACCGAAATGCACGGCATGTGCGACCGGAGCCGTTGCCCGCTCGAAGCTGAGCTGCTCGTTGCGGCCCTTCTGGCGAACGAAGACATTGAAACGATCAACGGCGTTTCTATTGACAAATACCGTAAGATTTATGCGACCGGAAATTATGAAAAGGTCTATCGCGCCATTTGTCTTGCGGAATTGCGTCAGCGCAAGCAAAAGGCCATAGCGGAAAAGAACGCCGGTATTTACGCCGATTATCTGGATCGCAAAGAGCTTTACGAGTACGATCAGGTTTATATGGGAACGGCGGTTTCCAGGCGTCCGGCCTTTCAGAAAGTTTTGCGCGACAAGGCCATTCGCGAAGCGGAGAAGCAAGAAAAGATCGAGAAGTTCAAAGCCGCCTGTGCCGCGCCGGCTATGCCAAAGACCCCCGCGCCGGGAGGAAGAAAACCGTCCGGCCCTGCGCCACGTTGATTTGCGTCAAAATAAACCGAATAAATCTTTTTCCTTACGGGTCGGAGCGGGCTTTCCTCGATCCGATCCAGCCCCTTGAGTGCAGAACCTAACCCTGACAAAGCAGTGAAAAGGGGAATACGGGGAGACAAAGGGCCGTTCGAGCTTTATAATGATGCGCTCAAATGGAGCTGGTTCGAACCTTATCGGTGGCTTGCCGAGTCGTAGCGAACGCGGCAAAAGCCCGCCTTCGCCCTCTGGGCTACGGCGCGGCAGGCTTCCCGAACTGCGTTCGCGAAGCGTGGTGCGGTCGAGAAGACTCGAACTTCCACGAGATTTCTCCCACAGCGACCTCAACGCTGCGCGTCTACCAGTTCCGCCACGACCGCACGTCTGGACTTTCCGGGTAGGGGGCTAGGCCTAGCAGATGAACGACGATCGAAGCAAGAGCGATGCGCAAAACGCCACGGAATGGCGAATTTCTCCCGATCCCGTTCCTTACACCGAGGCCATGGCGGCGCTTTCCGAAAGGGTGGATGCGCTTTTGGCCGGGACGGCGCCGGGCCTCGTCTGGCTTCTGGAGCACCCACCCATCTATACGGCGGGCGCCAGCGCGACGAGTGACGAACTCCTTGATTCCAAAAGATTTCCTGTTTTTCATACGGGCCGGGGCGGGCGCTATACCTACCATGGGCCCGGCCAGCGCGTGGTCTACGTTTGCCGCGATTTGAGGCCCGTCGAGCGCGACATGCGGACCTTTATCGCGCGGCTTGAGAGCCTGATCGCGCGCGTTCTGCTCGATTTCGGGGTCACGGCGGTCAAGCGCGAAGGCCGGAACGGCCTGTGGGTCATCCAGGGCGGCCGCGAGGCGTGCATCGCCGCCATAGGCCTTCGGGTCAAACGCCTTATCGCCTTTCACGGCTTTTCGCTGAACGTCGATCCCGACTTGTCTCATTACGCGGGCATCGTGCCTTGCGGGCTTCGCGGAAGCGGCGTGACCTCGCTCCGCGAACTGGGCCTTCAGACGAAGATGGCCGACGTGGATGAGGCGATCCGGCGGAACTGGCCGCCGGTTTTCGAAGCCTGAACGAAAGCGAACAGGAATATCGAAAAACAAAAACGGGGCCTCCCGCAGAAAGCGCCGTTTTGAAATGGCATGAATTAGCCGCGGTTCTTTGCCAGTTCGGCCAGTTGCCGCTGCAGGTTGGCGATTTTCTGTTGCATGTCGTCGGCGCTGGCAAACGAACCCGAGGTGGCGTTTTGCACGTTCGGCATCGGCGTAGCTGCCGGGGCCGGGACGCTTGCCGTCGGCGCGACCTGCGCGGGCGCCGGTGCGGCCACAGGAGCCGGATCGATGCGCCGCGTAATGTTCGTGACCGTCGCGCAGGCCACGGGTTCGGGCTGCTTGACGGGAGCGGGAGCCGGCGCCACGGCGGCGGGCGCTTTCTTGACGGGCTCGGGGGCCGGGGCTTTCGCCACAGGCGCTGCCGGGGCCGCGTTGTCGCCGCTTACGGCCTGCGCGAAAGGCGAGAAAAGACGCATGGCGCGTTCAAACATGGCCAGATTCTGTTTGCCCATTTCCTCAAGCGTCGTGCCGAAGGGGAACATGTTGCCGAAAGCCGACTGGAAATAGCCGCTCAGCTGTTCCTGGTTGTTGGCCAGCAGTTGCATGCTGTGCTCGAGGTATTTGGGCACGAGCCACTGCATGTTGTCGCCGTAAAAGCCGATCAATTGACGCAGAAAGCCTACCGGAAGCAGATTTTGCTGGCCGGACTTGCCTTCTTCCTCGACGATGATTTGCGTCAGGACGGAGCGCGTGATGTCCTCGCTCGTTTTGGCGTCGTAGACGTTGAATTCAACGCCTTCACGCACCATTTGCGACAGGGATTCCAGCGTGACGTACGTGCTGGTGGCGGTGTTGTAAAGTCGGCGGTTGGCGTATTTTTTAATGGTGACGGAGGGCTTGGACGAAAGCGTGTCGTTCATGTCGGTAACCGTAATTTTGGGGGCTAATGCTTCATTCATGGCGATGTTTCCGATCTTTTTGGATCCATGCGAAAAGGCAGGCAAGGTGGATTCTCATCATTTGGAGAAAAAACTCAAGCTGAATCCGACAGGATAGACGAAGAATTTAATTTTATTGATGAAACAGGGTCTTGCATGAAGCCTCCTGGCGGGGCCGATGGAAGGGATGGGCGCGGGCGCAAGACTCGCGTTTGCCAACGTTCGAACGTCGTGTAAAAAGAGGCCGATGGAAACGGGTTTTTCGCAAAGAGAGAACGGCAAACGCCGGTCGTCCGCCGTGCCGTGGGCCGTGGGGGCATGGCTTGGCCAGCCCGCGCCGCCGATGGGCCTGCCTTGGGGCCTGCCAGCGGTTCATCCGGCGCTGGAAGCCGCTCTTGCGCCGCTCAGGGAACTGATGCCGGGTTCGTCTTTTTCCTTCATGCCGCCGCCGCAGGCCGAGCCGCATGTCGCTAAACTGCAGCAGGCGATCAAGGACGGCGTTTTGGCGCAGATCAACCGTTTCGTGGAAGGCGTCAAGGCCTATCGGAGCCATCCCGCGAACCGCAACGCGCCGCCCGCTCCCATCGTTTGGCAAAAAGGCACGACGAAATTGCGCGATTACGGCGCTTCGTCAAAAAAGGGCGCGGCCGTTCTGGTCGTTCCCTCGCTGATCAATCGGTACGACATTCTCGATCTCGACGAAGGGCATTCCCTGCTGCGTTTCATGGACGCGCGGGGGTTGCGCCCATTCGTGGTCGACTGGGACGCGCCCGGCGAGGAGGAGAAAAAATTCAGCCTTACCGATTATGCCGTCCAGAGGCTTTTCCCTATTCTCGATTATGTGCAGTCCGTCGCGCCGCGCCCCCATATCCTGGGGTACTGCATGGGCGGAAACCTGGCGCTGGCGCTGGCGCTGCTGCGGCGCGGAGACGTCCGGTCGCTGGCGCTGATGGCGACGCCATGGAACAACGCGCTTGATCCGGCCCTGAGGGAGCTTGTCGGCAACATGGAGCCGCACCTGTCCCAAGCGGACGATCTTCCGGCGGACATCCTTCAGATGCTGTTCGCCAGTTTCCAGCCTATGCAGGTGGCGCAGAAGTTCACGCGGTTCGCCTCCCTCGACCCGGACGGCGCCGAGGCGCGGCGGTTTGTCCTGACGGAGGACTGGCTGAACGACGGCGTGCCGCTGGCCGCCGAAGTGGCGCGCGAGTGTTTGATCGGCTGGTACGTCAAAAACGTGACCGGAAAAATCCAATGGCGCGTGGCGGACACGCTTGTCGATCCGAGGCTGCTTGACATGCCCGCGTATGTTCTGGCGGCGGGCAAGGACCACATCGTGCCGCCGGAATCGGCGCGGCCCCTTGCGCGGCTTATGCGCGGCGCCGTTTTGCATGAACCGGCGATGGGGCATACGGGTTTGATGGCCAGCAGGTCCGCGCCGCGCGAGGTTTGGGAGCCGCTCGTGCGCTTTTTGACAGGACAGTGAGGGCTTTTTTTTCGGCTTTGCCGGAAGAAGGCGAGTCGAAAATGTCACAACGGAAGAAAAGGCTTGTCCGTTTTACTTTCGCGAAAAGGGCGCGGCATGCGTGCCGGTCGCGAGGAAAAACGGAAAGCCCGCGTTTTGTTGCAGCGCAAAAACGGAAACAAGAAAAATTTTTATCTCTGCCACGGGTCTTGTAGGGACAAAAAAACGAACGCGCTCAAGCGGCAAGACCTTCTTTTTGTATTACGCCCGTTTTTATGAACGAGAGACTTTTTCCGTTCTTTATTGCGGCGCACAAGCGTTCGCGATTTCTTTTGCGTTGCAAGAAGAACGCATAACTGACGTATCGCAATGCGAGACAAGTATCTTCCGTTCTTTCGCGCTTTTATGAGACATTGCAAGCCAATCGAAAAAGAGCGCCCACATCATGGGCGCCGCGCGTTCGGATTTGAACGGCGGAAAAACGGCGAATGCAGGGAGCGCGCCTCACATGACGACGATACCGGTGACCGAATCCAGCCTTGCGCGCGCGTGGGTCAGCGCCGCGCAATACGCGGCGATGTACGAGAGATCCATCCGCGATCCGGATGGTTTTTGGGGCGAACAGGGCAAGCGCCTGTCGTGGATCAAGCCCTATACGAAGGTCAAAAACGCCAGCTTCACGGACGACGTTTCGATCCGCTGGTTCGAGGACGGCACGCTGAACGTCGCGTATAACTGCATCGACCGTCATTTGCCGTTGCGCGCCCAGCAGACCGCCATCATCTGGGAAGGCGACAGCCCATCCGAACAAAAACACATAAGTTATGCGGAATTGCATGAAAACGTGTGCCGTCTGGCGAACGCCCTTAAGGCAAGGGGCGTCAAAAAAGGCGATTGCGTCACCCTCTATCTGCCCATGATTCCCGAAGCGGCCTACGCCATGCTGGCCTGCGCGCGTATCGGCGCGGTTCACTCGGTTGTGTTCGGCGGCTTTTCGCCGGACAGCCTGAAAGACCGGATTCTGGACTGCAACTCGAAGCTCGTTATCACGGCCGACGAAGGTCTGCGCGGCGGACGCCGCGTGCCGCTGAAGGCCAACGCGGACGAGGCGCTCAAGGGGTGCCCGGATGTGGAATCCGTCATCGTCGTGCGCCGCACGGGCGGCGGCATCGCGTGGCATGAGGGCCGCGATTTCTGGTATCACGAAGAATGCGCGAACGCGAATGCAGAGTGTCCGCCGGAGGAAATGGGCGCGGAGGATCCCCTGTTCATCCTCTACACGTCCGGCTCCACCGGAAAACCCAAGGGCGTTTTGCACACCACGGGGGGCTACTTGCTGCACGCCTCGTTGACGCACCAGTGGGTGTTCGATTACCACGACGGCGAGGTGTTCTGGTGCACGGCCGACGTCGGCTGGGTCACGGGGCACAGCTATGTGGTCTATGGTCCGCTCGCGAACGGCGCGACGACGCTGATGTTCGAGGGCGTGCCGTGTTACCCCGACGCCTCCCGTTTCTGGCAGGTTGTGGACAAGCACAAGGTCAACATTTTCTACACCGCGCCGACGGCTATCCGTTCGCTTATGCGCGAGGGTGACGAGCCGGTCCGGCGCACGAGCCGCAAGAGCCTGCGCATCCTCGCCTCCGTGGGTGAGCCGATCAATCCCGAAGCGTGGCTCTGGTACTATCGCGTGGTGGGCGAAGAACGCTGCCCCGTCATCGACACGTGGTGGCAGACGGAGACCGGCGGGCACATGATCACACCCCTGCCCGGCGCGACGGACCTTAAGCCCGGCGCCGCGACGCGGCCTTTCTTCGGCGTTCAGCCCGTCATCGTGGACAACGAGGGCAACGTTCTTGAGGGCGCGTGCGAGGGCAACCTGTGCATCGCGGAGAGCTGGCCCGGTCAGGCGCGCACGATCTATGGCGACCATGCGCGTTTTATCCAGACGTACTTCAGCTGTTACAAAGGCAAATACTTCTCGGGCGACGGTTGCCGCCGCGACGAGGACGGCTATTACTGGATTACGGGCCGCGTGGACGACGTCATCAACGTGGCCGGCCACCGCCTTGGCACGGCGGAGATCGAGAGCGCGCTTGTGGCGCTGGCCGAGGTGGCCGAGGCCGCCGTGGTCGGTTACCCGCATGACATCAAGGGGCAAGGCATCTATGCCTATGTCACGCTGACGGCGGACGCCGAGCCTTCGGAGGCGTTGCGCAAAAGCCTGATTACATGGGTGCGCAAGGAAATCAGCCCCATCGCGACGCCCGACATCATCCAATGGGCGCCGGGCCTGCCCAAGACCCGCTCGGGCAAGATCATGCGCCGCATCCTGCGCAAGATCGCTGCGCGGGAACTGGAAAGCCTCGGCGACACCTCGACGCTCGCCGATCCGGAGGTTGTGGAGGAATTGGTCCGCAACCGGGTGGGGTAACGGCGAAACCGCACGGCCTTTTTACAGAGCGTATCGCGCGCGGCTGACGTAGGCTATGGGCCTGGGCCGGTCGCCGTTGTGCTTCGGCGGCGCTTCGAACCGGCACGTCATGAAATGGCCTTTTGCGCTGTAATAAACCAGCCATCCATTCCAGTCCCGGATTTTCGGAATCATATAGGTCAAAAAGTGCGAAAGAACGGGCTCAAAAGGTTCTTCGGCCACATCCGGCTGTTTCGGTTTGCGCCAGCCGGGAAAAATGACGGTGCCGGGCGATCGAACGAGGTCGAGCATTCGAGGGTCGGCAAAATCCTTGTCGTGCGTGACAATCACGCGATTATGTCCGATGGCGTAATCGAATATGGTTTGATCGGGCGCTCCGACAAGATCGCGGAGATCCCTTACGGAAACGGCGTCGAAACCGCGCATTCTGAACTGGGCGTATAACGGGGTCTCAATGTTCTGGTCCATAAGAAGGGACGGTTTGCGATGCCCGTTGGGGGCCGGAGTTCCGGACACAATCTCGCTGGTGCAGGAAAGCCAAACGATAAGGATGTTTTCATCGCACTTGAGTCGGCGGAGCTCGCCGAGATCGCTTGAAGATGCCATAATAGAACCGCAAAATGACTGTTTTAGGAATCGTCTTCAATGTATAGGAAAATGAGGCGCTGTTGTCGACAAAGATGCGATTGAAACGAAGTTAACCATAACAGACAAGGAAAAAGGCGGCGTTAGGCGTGTTGAAATTTTTTCGAATCGTTCTGATTCTTTCGGCCGCCCTGTTTGCCGCGCCGCCTGCGCGCGCCCGGGATGAAACGCCGAGGCATTCGTCGAAAGCCATCGCCATGCACGGCGCGCCGAAATACGCGGAAGGCTTCGGGCATTTCGATTATGTCAATCCAAACGCGCCGCAGGGAGGACAGCTTCGGCTCGGCGTGGCCGGCACGTTCGACAGCCTTCATCCGTTCATTGTCCGGGGGCAGGCGCCGCAAGGGCTTGCGACGGGCGCTTTTTCGCTCGTGTACGAAAGCCTGATGGCGCGGAGCTGGGACGAGCCGTTTTCGCTTTACGGGCTTATTGCCGAAAGCGTGGAAGTGCCGGACGACCGCACCGGCATTGTCTTCAACCTGAACCCGAAGGCGCGTTGGCAGGACGGCAAGCCCATTACGGCCGGCGATGTGCTGTTCTCCTTCGCGACCTTGCGCGATCAGGGGCGGCCCAATCACCGCACATATTACAAGAAGGTGGCAAAAGCCGAAAGGCTGGACGAACGGCGCGTGCGTTTTACCTTCAGCCGGAACGACGACGGCACGATCGACCGCGAAATGCCGCTGATCATGGGCCTGATGCCGGTGTTGCCGCAGCATGTCTGGAAAGATCGTGCGTTTAATGAGACGACGCTGGAGCCGCCCGTCGGCAGCGGGCCTTATAAGGTCACGAAAGTCGAGCCGGGCCGGTCCATCACTTACACGCGCGATCCCGATTATTGGGGGCGCGACATGCCTTCGCAACGCGGCCAATACAACTTCGCCACCATACGACTCGACTATTACCGGGATGACGGCATCGCCCTGCAGGCCTTCAAAGCGGGACAGTTCGATTTGCGCCGCGAACCCGATCCCACCAAGTGGGCGACGGCCTATGACATTCCGGCCGCGCGGGAAGGCCGCGTGAAAATGGCGCGTTTCGAGCATCACAGGCCCGAAGCCATGTACGGTTTTATCCTCAACACGCGCCGGCCGCTGTTTCAGGTCCCCGCGTTGCGCGAGGCGGTGGGTTATGCGTTCGATTTCGGCTGGATCAACCGTTCGCTCTTTCACGGCCTTTACAATCGCACGGAAAGCTATTTCCCCAATTCGGAACTGGCCGCGACAGGCCTTCCCGAAGGAAGGGAAAAAGAGGTTCTGGAAAAATTCAGGGACAAGCTTCCGGCCCGCGTTTTTACGGAGCCCGTCGCGCCGCCTTCGCCGGACGGCAGCGAGGAATCCCGGCGCGCCAATCTGCTGAAAGCGTCCGAAATGCTGAGGCAGGCGGGCTATGTCGTGAAGGAGGAAAAACTGTATGCGCCCGATGGTTCACCCGTGACTTTCGAAGTCTTGCTGAGCGATCCGGCTGAGGAGAAAGTGGCGCTGGAATGGACGCGGATGCTTCAGCGGCTCGGCATCGCGGCGCATGTGCGGACGGTGGACAGCGCGCAATATCAGGCGCGGCTAACTTCGTTCGACTACGACGTGACAACGGGACGCTGGTACAATTCGCTCTCGCCCGGCAACGAACAGATTTTCTACTGGGGCTCGCAGGCGGCCGCGCAGCAAGGCAGCCGTAACTATCCCGGCATTCACGATTCTGTTGTTGACGCGCTGGCGGAGGCCATTCCGGCGGCGCTGACCCGCGACGATCTTGTCGCCACGACGCGGGCGCTGGATCGCGTGTTGATGGCAGGGCATTACGTAATTCCCTTTTATCATCTTGGCGCGGACCCCATCGCTTTTTGGGCGAACCGGATTGATCATCCCAAAGCACCGCCTCTCTATGGCCCTATTCTGGAAACATGGTGGGCGAAAGATGTGAAAAAATAAGGTTTTCCCGATCAATAAAAACCCCACGCATTACTTTATTCATTCGCAAGCTAATGGACGTGAAATTGCGATGAACATTAACTTTGCTTAAGGCGTTGCCTTTTTTTCGGCATAGATTTACTATGCGTTTGAGCGTCTTTATTTCATTCGCATTTTCCACAAACAAATGGAGGGTATCATGAATTGCCTTCGAAAGCTGTATGACGCCTGCAAAGAGCAAATCGTCAAGCATAAGAAAGAAATCGCTATTGTTGGTTTGGGCGTTTCCTGCATTGCCATCCCTTCCATGGCCGGAGCGCAAGCGGTGTGTTCGGAGGACGATCCCGTTACCGCCCTTTGGGTTCATACAAACGGGTTTCAACAATGTCCGGGGGATCCGGCGCCTGGCCCATGCGAGACGGGATTTTTCCATATATGCAAGGCAACGGGTAATCCCGGGCTTCACGCGGTGAATCCAAAACTTACCGTCCAGGGCTTGGAATGCGAAGTGTTCCACCAGGGATGGCATCAAGACGGGGGATTTAAAGTGACTCCGGACAAGTTTTGTAAAAATGGCCCGGCGGTTGGAATCTTTTACGCAAAACCGAACAGCCCAACGGATTTCAAATGTCCGAACGGCAACGCGCTCAAAAATGCTCCTCGCTACAAAAGTCTGGACACTGAAAATATCGTGTATGTTGTCGTTGATCCTTTGCGCGGGGCTTCGGCTATAACTTGCGGCCCCAGGGTTTGCGCGGCCAATTGCTATGAGGGAGAGTGGACTAGTTGTCCAAAAGGGATAAAGGCCACAGTTCCTTCCTCTGGCGGAAAGCCGCTGCTAAGTTGCATTCCCTAAAGAAGCGGAAACGAATATTGAAACAGCGTTGGAGTGCAAAAAACTTTCAACGCGATTTTTCCGAACGAGGGCTGTTGCTTGCTATATCTGATTTACAGGAGGTTTTCGCGGCAAATAATTAACCATAAGAAGCCAGTCAAAAGGCCGATTATTTAATGTGTTGTAATTTTGATGGCGTGGAATTACTGTGACTTGCTCCTTACCGGTTTTATTATTTCTCTCTTCCCCAACCATAACATATGGAGGTTTGCCATGATGTCTTCGATGCGAAGCCTTTTCCGCAAATACAAAAAAAGCATTACTGCGGTTATGAGCCTTCCTTTTGTGGCCGTGCCCACTCTTGCTTCGGCAGGAGAAGGATTGCCCAAATACGTAAAATATAACGTCGAGCGCACCCACAACAGCACCTTTGTGTCATACGTCGAAGTCATTCCCGGTCAGAAGAAGGAGACCAGGTCAGGCAACCGGTGCCCTGAACAGCAAGAAATTTACCAGGATGCTGACGGAAACATTTCTTTATGGTGTGGCAACCCGCCGTGTTCGGTCGACAATGCTGCGACACCGAGAAGTGAAAAAGGGTTCGCAACTATTTGGGTGGAAAGCGACAAAACCCCCGGCGTTGTGAGCGGCGTTGCTTGCCAGGGCAAGAATAACGACTGTCGCGCAACAAAGCAGTTTACGGACTGCAGGAAAGAGCTTGGCGAAGTTGTGGTTGGTTTTATTCCCTTGAGGGGAGACGGCCCCATCAGAGTCGAATGCGCCGTTCCGGGTGAAAGCTGTTGTGGGGGGACGCTTCTAACGCCTCAACCTAAGTAAACCAAATATTACTCAAAAGCGGCGTTGGGGGTGAAAACCCTCAACGCCGTTTTCTTTTGGCGAAGCGTTTAAAACTTGATGCTCCTGGTCTCGTAACGGCGGCCGAGGAAAGCGGGCAGTTTGCCGTGCGTCTGGCTGCCGGGGAACTGGGCCATCTGGTAGGAAGGATCCGTCTTTGTGCGGTAGCTCCAGAGCGCGTCGGGATTCTGGTGATAGAAAATATCCGACACGGCTTCCGTGCGCACCCAGTCGATGACCTGTTTGCGGTGGACGATTTTCCACACGCCGCCGGGGCCGGAGGGGCGGCGCTCGAAACGGTCGAGATAACGGCTGCCCATGAACACGTCCTCGCGCCCCGTCGGTTTGTCGAGGCGGAAATGCGCGTGGCAATAGGATTCGACAAGCGCGACGTCGCCTTCAAGCTGCGCGCGAATGTTGCCGATCATATGGTGCGACGAGCGCACCTGATGGAGAACGCCCATCACCCAATGCACGTAATCGTTGGCCGTTCCCTGAAAGATCCCGGGACCGAGGTCGACGGTCGCGTCGGGATGGCAGACCGAGCGCAAAACGGTTTCGTCGATGCGATCCAGCCCCCGCGCGAAACGATAGAGCATGTCGGCGATTTCGGATTTGTCGACGACGGCCTGAAGACGGGGCGGAAGCTTGGGCGCGTTGGCCGAGCTGCCGACAAGCTGCGACATGAGCGAAGGACGCGGCAGCCGTTTCAGAAGCGAAACGCTACTGGCCTTGCGCGCCTTTTTAGGGCTTGCGGCGTTCTTTTTATGCGCGATTTTGGCGGGCTTTTTGGCCTTCGCCGGTTTCTTTGTTGTCGTTGCAGCCATCTTGTGCCTCGAACCTATTCCTGGGTCATATATGGCGCGTCCTACTTAGCATGGGTTGTTTCGCTTTCGTACATATTTTTCAGTGGCTTAGAAAATAGGGGTTTGGCACGAATTAAGATTGGGCCAAAATTGGGGGCCAAAACGCCAATTTTTGGTTTTATAGTGGTTTGTTACGGCTTGAAATGGTTAAAATCATGTTATTATTGTTTGGGAAACGCTTTTGAGAGGCAGAATTGGAAACCGAACGTTCCTATTTATGCCTTGAATGGCGCATTCTAGGTTCTGAACGGACAAATTTAGGGTGCAAACGGGCGTTATTGGCGGCGATTGAGGAAACAATCGGAGGCCCCTGAATCGAATCTAATAATTAACAAACGGTTAACGCGGGACTCTAAGTTAGTGATAGAAGTGCCTGATGCCCGTGAAGACCATGGCTATGCCCGCCTCGTTGGCGGCGGCGATGACCTCTTCGTCGCGCATGGAGCCGCCGGGCTGGATCACGGCCGTCGCCCCGGCCTCGATCGTCGCCAGCAGACCGTCCGCGAACGGGAAAAAGGCGTCGGAAGCCGCGACACAACCTTTGGTAAGCGGCGTGGCCAGTTTCAACACCCTGGCCGCGTCTTCGGCCTTACGCGCCGCGATGCGCGCGGAATCCACACGGCTCATTTGCCCCGCGCCGATGCCGACCGTCGCGCCGTCTTTGGCATAAACGATGGTGTTTGACTTGACGTGCTTGGCGATGGTGAACGCGAAAAGCAGGTCGCGCATTTCCTGTTCGGACGGCTGGCGGCCGGTAACCGTTTTCAGGTTCTCCTTGTCGAGAACGACGCTGTCGCGCGACTGCAGCAGATAACCGCCGGTCACGGCCTTGACGATATGGCCCGGTTCGCGCGGATCTGGCATCGTTTTGGTCAGAAGCACGCGCAGGTTCTTTTTGGCGGCCAGTATTTTTTTTGCCTCGTCGTCCATGTCCGGCGCGATGATGACTTCGGAAAAAATCGCGGAAATCGCTTCCGCCGTTTTGCCGTCCAGGGGCCGGTTGCACGCGATGATGCCGCCGAACGCGCTGACCGTGTCGCAGTCGAACGCGCGCTTGTAGGCCGTCAGCAGATCGGGCCCCGTCGCCACGCCGCAGGGATTGGCGTGCTTGATGATGGCGATGGCGGGCTCTTCCGTGAACTCGCTCACCAGATCGAACGCCGCATCGGTGTCGTTGAGGTTGTTGTAACTCAGTTCCTTGCCTTGAATCTGGATGGCTGTCGCGACGCCAACTTGGGGGGGCTCGGTCACATAAAAAGCGGCCGTCTGGTGCGGGTTTTCGCCGTACCGCAGCTTTTGCCGCAGGTTCGCCGCGATGGTCAACGTATCGGGGTATTCCTCGCCAAGCTGCTTGGCGAACCAGCCGCTCACGGCGGCATCGTAGCTGGCGGTGTGCGCGTAGGCCGCCGCAGCCAGCTTCTTGCGGAATTCGAGCGTCGTCGCGCCTTTGTTGGCCTTCATCTCTTCCAGCAAGGCGTCGTACTGCGCCGGGTCGGTAACGACGGTGACGAAGTCATGATTTTTGGCGGCGGCACGGACCATCGTGGGGCCGCCGATGTCGATGTTTTCAATGCAGGTCTCGAAGTCCGCGCCGCGCGCGACGGTGGCGCGGAAGGGATACAGGTTCACGACCACAAGATCGATGGGCGGAATGTTGTGTTGCTCCGCTTCTTTTTGATGCTTTTTCTCATCGCGGCGGTAGAGAAGGCCGCCGTGGATTTTGGGGTGCAGCGTCTTGACGCGCCCGTCCATCATTTCGGGAAAGCCGGTGTAATCGCCGACTTCGGTGACCTTGATGCTCGCTTGCCGCAGCTTTTCCGCCGAGCCGCCCGTGGAGAGAATCTCGACGTTGTATGAGGCCAGTTGTTTGGCGAGTTCGACAAGCCCGTTCTTGTCGGAAACGGAGATCAGCGCGCGGGCGATTTTGGGATTCTGAGCCATGATGCATCCTTAAAAAAGGGAGTCGAAAGAGACCTTTACGAGTACGGCGATGGACCAAGAATTGCAAGCGAATCGCTTTTGTGCCGCATGCGCCTTATACTCATTCATTTTGAATGATTTATGCTTTTAGAATTCACAACACAACGGGAGGGATTCCCCCTCACCGGCAAAAACCAATGGTTTGCTGTGCAAACCAAACAGACTGCTGACAAACCCCGGTATTTTCATACTGGGGTTTGCTTTTGGTATCGAAGAATGAAGGATGGGAATAGAGTGAGGGTCGGCCTCACCATGCCGCCAAGGGATAGGGCGCGGCGGTTAAAGCGAGAGCCATTTTC
>JAXGVG010000023.1:0-17396 GCA_040773965.1 Alphaproteobacteria bacterium
ATACGGAGCCGGAAGGATCGCTCAGACTCAGGCGCTTCTCAAGGCCGAATGTCCAATATTTCCGGGCTTCTGTCAATTCCGCTTCGGCCTGCATGCCCTTAAGGAAGAGACAAATAGAATCTTTATGAGTCAAAGGCTTGGCCAACGACAGGAGCTGGGGCAGGGGCTTCAGGGCGCGAGCCGTCACAACATCCGCTTTTATGCCGCGAACGGCCTCGATCCGGGCATTGTGGATGGTCACATCAAGCCCCAATTCCGCCGCCACGACTCCTAAAAAATTGGCTTTTTTGCCGATACTTTCGATCAAATGAACTTCGGGCACGCCCATGATGGCCAGAACCATCCCCGGAAAACCGGCCCCCGACCCTAGGTCCGCACGCGACCGGGCCGAGGCCGGAATGTGAGTCATAAGCTGGGCGCTGTCCAGAAAATGGCGCAGCCAAAGGGCAGGGATGGTGCTGGACGCGACAAGGTTGAATTTTTCATTCCATTCCCGCAACAGCCGGGCATAAATTTCAAGCTTTTCCTCCGTTTCACGTGGAACTGGGAAATGGCGAAAAAACGCGTCCCGCCAAGCACTTACAGCCTCAGACACGGCATTTTTCCTTGATTTCGGGGGCGCGCTTGACATGCCGGAGAAGCGCCACAACGGCCGCCGGGGTCATGCCCGGAATACGCGCCGCCGCGCCCAACGTTTCAGGCCGCACTTGACGGAGCCTCTGCTTGATTTCCGTCGACAGGCAGCCAATGGCCTCCAGATCGATATTCGTGGGCAGAACAAGGGCCTCATCTTTCCGGAAGGCCCGAATATCGGCTTCCTGCCGGTCCATATAACCTGCGTATTTGCTGTCTATTTCCAGCTGTTCGACGATTTCGGGCGAAAAAGCCTTTAATTCCGGCCAAATATCGGTTAGCCGGGAAAACGCGATGTCCTGATAGGCAAGAAGATCGGCCACCGTCCGGCGCACCCCGTCCTGATTGATTTTAAGGCCGCTCAGGGCCAGTTTGCGGGGCGAGGCTCCCAAGGCCCCAATCAGCCGCCGCGCTTCCGAGAGAGCCTTTATTTTGTCCTGAAAGGCCTTCGCGCGTTCGGCCCCCACGCAGCCGATTTTGATGCCGGTTTCCGTCAGCCTTTGATCCGCGTTGTCAGCCCGAAGCGACAGGCGGTACTCCGCCCGGGAGGTGAACATGCGGTAGGGCTCGGTCACGCCGCGCGAGATCAGGTCGTCCACCATGACGCCGATATAGGCTTGCGCCCGATCCAAAACAAAAGGCGGCGCCCCCGATATCTTGAGGGCGGCATTCAGTCCGGCCACAAGACCTTGTCCGGCGGCTTCTTCATAGCCCGTCGTGCCGTTAATCTGCCCCGCGAAATAAAGGCCCGGAATCCGCCTGGTTTCCAGCGTCGGGCGAAGCTCGCGGGGATCGCAGAAATCGTATTCGATGGCATAGCCCGCGCGGATCATCGTGACGTTTTCAAGCCCCCGAATGGACTTCAAAAGCGCCAATTGAACGTCGCGGGGAAGGGAGGTCGCCAGGCCGTTCGGGTAAATCGTGTCGTCCTCAAGGCCTTCCGGCTCAAGAAAAATCTGGTGCCGTCCCTTGGCCGCAAAACGCACCACCTTATCTTCGATGGACGGGCAATAGCGCGGCCCGATGCTCTTGATTTGCCCGGAAAACATAGGCGCGCGGTGCAAATTGGCGCGGATGATGTTGTGCGTTTCCGTGCATGTGTAGGTGATCCCGCACGTCACCTGAGGATTGGTTATGGCGCGGGTGAGGGATGAGAAGGGCACCGGCGGATTGTCGCCTTGCTGCGCCTCAAGGACACCCCAGTTTATCGTACGCCCGTCAAGGCGCGGCGGGGTGCCCGTTTTAAGCCTTGTCAGCGGAAACCCAAGCTTTTTCAAAGCGCTGGAAAGGCCTATCGACGGAGGCTCGCCGAAGCGGCCTTCCGCCTTTTTTTCCTCCCCGATGTGCGTAAGGCCTGCCAAAAACGTGCCGGTCGTGACCACAACGGCGGCGGATTGATACCGCGAACCGTCCGCTCCGGTGACGATAAAATGCCCTTCGGATTCCTGCGTCAAATCCTCGACGGACACCGCGCGCACCGTCAAATTCGCGTAATTAAGCAGCGTTTCCTGCATGTTTTTGCGATAGAGCTTGCGGTCCGCCTGGCAGCGCGGGCCGCGCACCGCCGGGCCTTTGCTGGCGTTGAGAATACGGAATTGGATCCCCGCTGCGTCCGCTACGCGCCCCATAACGCCATCCAAAGCGTCGATTTCGCGCACCATTTGGCCCTTTCCGAGGCCCCCAATGGCGGGATTGCAGGACATTTCGCCAATCGTTTCAATGCGATGCGTCGCCAGCAGCGCGCGCGCGCCAACACGCGCCGCCGCCGCCGCCGCTTCGCAGCCGGCATGACCGCCGCCGATAACGATGACATCGAACGTTTCCATGGCCGAAAGGATATAGAGAAACGGCGACCGGAAAGCAAACGCCGCGACGTTGAACGGTGCCTGTTCGGCGCGCTTTGCGTACCCGTTCGCCGCGGGTTAGGGGCCTGTTCAGATGCGTTTTTGGCGCTTTGCGCGCCCGTTCGACGTAATTTTCCCGCCCTTGCCGTCCATCGCGCCTGCCTTTTCAGGAAGGCAAAACGCAAACCATCTTGAGTTTTCAGCAATATCATGGGCTTAATTCCTATTAACCTTATCCCCACTCCTTGGCGGTACACTGAAGGTTGGATCAACCGGTTCCACGGGAAACGCCGGAGCCGGACGCATGAAAGGTTTTGAGGCCGTGCCATGAAGCGGTTCGTGTCGATGGACGAACTCCATGACCATCTGGTCGATGCGGAGAAGCGTCTGGCGGAAGAGAAGAACGCCATCCTGAAGGCATGCCCTCTCGCCGGGCCCTGTCCGCGCGAGGCGTACGCCTTCGCCTATGTGCGCGCCGAACGCCTTGGCGTCAAAGCCCTTACGCAACGCCTGTCCGGCCTGAACGATCTTCCGTTGCAGCTCGACGTTCATCCGGAAATGATGGGCGCGAACCGCGAGCCCATCAAGCGCTGGATCAAGACGGGAAAGGACGCGGTTGGGGCCGGGGATTTCGGCAACGACTTCATGCACGCGCTGACGCGCGCCGCCGTGACGGACGGCTGGAACGCGCCCGCGGTCCACAATCTTCTGGGGCGGATCACGGGGCTTTTCGGCGATCTCGCGTGTCTGATCAACGCGGCGTATTTCTCCAGCTGGCTTTCGGAAAACAGGGTTGAAAGCGTCGAGTTGACGGCGCCCGGCGATCTGCATCGGACCGTAATGGAACTGGCCGCCCTTATGCGGTCGCCGGATTTCATCAAGCGCGCGCGGGCCCGGAGAAGGGCGGAAGAAAAAGAAAACGCGCCCCCCAAAAGCAACGGCAGGTTTCCGAACCTTCGCGTCGTCCCGCCCCGCGACGGCGGCCACCCCGGCGGCGCGCGGCCCTGAAACCGGACGTCCGAATTTTTTCCTTGCCCAAAGGTTTCATGTCGAACGGCAGCGACGCCGCACACACGGCAACGCCGAAACGCAGGACGACGGGCATTTTTTTATTTATATTTTTCAAACCATTGCAGCGTCGCTTCAAAAAGCGGACGACGCGCCCCCTCGGTCGAAAACAAATGGTTGGCGCCGGGAATTGTTCGCAAATCGAAAGGAACCGTAAAGGCGTCGCGGTACTTTTCCGGCGACGTGCGCGGGCTTAAAAGGAAAATGCTTTCCTCGGGAATGACGAACTGCGTGGGCGCGCGAACCTCTCGGGCAAGTTCCTGGCATTTCTCGTCCGGATAGTTTTTCATTTCCTCGACCATAGCCTCGCCGATAACGTAGACGACGCCGAACCGGATTTGATATTCGCGTCTTTCCGGCATGGGCTTCAGGAACGGGCCCGACGCCCATACGCTCGTTATATCCAAGGCCGGATCCCAGAAGCTCATGGCCTTGACGGAAGACGGATTCAACAGCAACGCGACAAGCCCTCCCAAACTGTGCGCAGTAAGATAAAGGTTGTCGTATTGCGCGCTAAAATGATCGAGAATGACTTTAACGTCTTTGACATGCGTCGAGGGCGACGAGTTGTTGAGCTGGCGGGAACCTTCCTGTTCGCTGTAAAGGCTCATCCGGTAATGGTCGTAGCTGCGTTCAAGAAAAAACTCGCTCGACATAATGCCAAGATAATCGTCCATGTGATTGGCGAGCCCATGAATATGGACGACCAGCCGCCGGTTTCCCCCCTGACGCAATTTGCCGTAAATCCCGTTGCCGTCGGGGCCGTTCAAACGCATGAGTTTTTCCATATCCGTCTCCGTCGTCGCTCTGGCCGAACACGTGTTGCGGGGCGAAAAACATGCCGTAAGGAACGGACGCCCCGGCAGGCAGGTTAAAGCATAAACCGCAAAAGCCGGAAACGAAACCCGCAAGGACAAACTCCAGATCCTGATTTTGCCGATGGCGCTTGTTTTTTTAAAGGACTTCCTGACGGTCGGGCCAGGAGATGGATACCGGCTTACGCCGGTATGACGCTAACGGATGGGTCCGTTTAAATGCAACATACGCTCGTACAAGGCGTCATGCACCGGCCCTATCAATACACGATGACGTGCAGCGCGGAGGAGATCGAGAAAACTAAGGAGCTCTTAGAAAGTGGGCGCTGGGCGCGCAACGGGCGGAAAGGGATGAAGCGGACGCGCCGACAGGACGAAGAGGCGAGGAAACAACGGCCCTCACAACCGCGCCCGCGCGAGGAACCGCTAAAAGCGCCCCTCAAACAGCTTCACATGTTTGAGCCACGGTAAGGGGGTATATGAGGCGCTTGCCGCCGGTTGCGGGTCCCGGGTTTTAATAGGGAAGCAGTTTTTTGCTATTGCCAATACCTCACCGCGACGTAACCGGACCCCCCGTTGCCACCGCTCGCATTTGAACCGCCACCGCCCCCCCCTGCTCCCGTGTTTGCCCCCGCGTTTGAGCCGTTAGAGCCGGAGGTTCCCCCGGCGGCTCCGGCACCGCCGTAACCTGCTCCGCCACCGCCGCCGCCAGATTGAGAATCGGCACCAGCACCGCCAGCGTAACCCATTATACTGGCCCCACCAGGACAAGCATTTCCTGGATGGGAAGAATTACAATACATCATCCCACCCTTTGCCCCTTGTCCCCCACCCCCTCCGGCTCCAGGCGCCCCTCCCCCGTGGGTATAGACATTAGGGGCCCCGCCCCCTCCACTTGCGCCTAAACCACCCGACCCACCACCGCTTCCATATTGATAATCATAAGCTGATCGACCACCCTGCCCACCTGGAGCGTAAATCGCCGTCGAACCGCCGACAAAAGAAGACGTACCTCCGCTTTGGCCGCCAAGTTCGGTTCGGGAGGTGCTACCAGTCCCTCCCGATCCAACCGTAACGGTAAAAACCGCACCTCCGCTTGTAAAAACATCCTGCCATAATAGTATGGCGCCGCCGCCCCCGCCGCCGCCACCTGCCTGGTTGGAACTACTATACCCAGCTCCGCCCCCTCCCCCTCCTCCGACAGCGAGAACCTTCAGCCATGTCACACCATCGGGAACGGTATAACTGGCCGTGCCTGTAGATGTGTATGTTGTTGAATCGTGCCATCTTCCCCCCATTGATGCCCACGACGAACCGTCGCAGCCCTGAAAATATGTCCCCGTCCACTGGATAATGCCCGCTTTGGTGGAACCGCATGTGTCCGAGCTTGAGCCGAGCCAGATCGCTGCGCGTTTCCAGACGCTGCTGACGCATTGAAAGATCGCGTCCCAGTCGGCCCGGTTTTCGTCGCCGGAGCAGGAGTCCCCAACTGTCGTTTTTTCCGCAGCATACGCGGTAATGGCAAAAGGCGTGAGCGCCAGAAGAAGAACAAGAAAAAACCAGCGTTTTCGCATTATTTCACCTCGCGGGCCGGGTCAACGGGCGCGAAAGAAAGGAAAGGAGAAAGCGGGACGCCACGTAAGGCCGGGAAGAGTCTCATAACAAGACGGGGGTTTGAAGGAAGGAACAATTCGCCCCTAAATTGACTATCAAAGCGCCCCGCCGTCAATGGGTTTGTCGGGGGGCAAGAACAGGGAAAGGCTGGGGAAAGGTTTGAAGAAAACGAAAGAACAACACAAAATAACGCTTTTTCGGGGTTCCTGCCGTTCTCCGGTCACGCGCCGTTCGGCGGTCTTTCGGCGTCGGCTTCGGGGGGGCGCATAAACGCTTACTCACTTCCCGATGCAGAAATCGCGGAAGATGACGTCGAGCACATCCTCGACGTCGACATGGCCCGTGATGCGGCCAAGCGCGCGCACGGCGAGGCGCATGTCCTCGGCGCACAGTTCCGTCTCCGGCGCGTAACGCGCGCGCTTGAGATGCTCAAGGCATTCCTCCAGCGCCGCGCGGTGCCGCGCGCGGGTCAGCGACGGCTGCCCCGCCGCCGTGAACCGCATGTCGATGGCGTGGATCAATCGTTTCGCCAGCTCTTTCAGGCCTTCGCCGGTCAGGGCCGAAACGAACAGGACGTCCGGCGCGGAAGGAACGTCCGGCGGGATCAAATCTTTCTTGTTCACGAGCGTCAGCGCGTTTTCGTCCTTTAGCTCCTGCGTCTTTTCGTCGAGCGCCGGCCATTTCGCGCCGTCGAAAACGAGAATTTTAAAATCGGCATGCTCCGCCCGCGCCAGCGCGCGCCGCACGCCCTCGCTTTCGACGGCGTCCGCGCTTTCGCGCAAGCCCGCCGTATCCGCCAGCGTCACCGGATAGCCGCCAAGGTCCAGATGCACCTCGATGACGTCGCGCGTCGTGCCGGGCGTCGGGTCGACGATGGCCGCCTCGCGGCGCGCCAGCGCGTTCAGCAAGCTCGACTTGCCCGCGTTCGGCGGCCCCAGAATGGCCACCGTGAAGCCCTCGCGCAAACGCTCGCCGCGATGGCGGTCGTCAAGGTGGGCTTTCAGGCCGTCGATCACCGTTTGAATGTCGTTGTGCCTTTGCTCCACGATGCCGGGCGGCAGGTCTTCGTCGGAAAAGTCGATATCGGCCTCGATGTGCGCGAGGCAATGTTTCAGCTTTTCGGCCCAGCCGCGGTAAAGCCCGCCCAGTTCGCCATCCAGCTGGCGCAGGGCCTGACGGCGTTGGGCGGCCGTTTCGGCGTCCACGAGATCGGCGATCGCCTCGGCTTCGGTCAGGTCCATTTTGCCGTGCTCGAACGCGCGGCGCGTGAACTCGCCGGGCTCGGCCATGCGGCAGTCCGGCAGCGCCCGCGCGCTTTCAATGACCGCGTTCAAAATCGCGCGGCCTCCGTGAAGATGAAGCTCGGCCACGTCCTCGCCCGTGAAACTGTGCGGCGCGGGAAACCAGAGCGCAAGCCCCCGGTCGATCGTTTCGTTCGTGCGCGGATCGACGATGGCGCGGACGGCGGCGGTGCGGGGCTCGGGCATTTCCGCCGGGCGGCAAAGCTCTTTCAGCGCCTGTCCGGCCCCGGGCCCCGAAAAGCGAAAGACGGCCACGCCCGCGCGTCCCGGCGCCGAGGCCAGCGCGAAAATGGTGGAGGACGGAGCGTTCTTCAAAGGATCAGGCTTTCTTTTTTGCGGCGGCGTCCGTTGCGCCGGGCATCATGTTTTGCATCTGCGCCCAGAACATTTTGTTCAACTGGTCCGCGCCCTGAAGCGTCGCGGGCAACCATGCGTTCACCATCGCTTCGGGAGTCATGGCTTTTATGTTGGCGCGGAGCCTCTCTTCCAGATCGCCCATCAGGGCTTCCTGCATCGGCCTGACGTCCGGCAGGCCCATAAACGCGCGCGCCTCTTCCGGCGTGCATTCGACATTGATCGTGACTTTCATCGGCGTCCCCCTTCGTCCTTCTCCGGCAGGGTTCAGCTTACAGCAGGCTTGCCCAACGGAAAAGCGCCGCGTAGGCTGCTTTTTTCCCAGCCCTTCGTTCCCATGAAACCCGCCTTCTTTCGCATCGCCTTAACCGCCCTGCTCGCCGCCCAGGCGGCGTTCGTTACGGCTTATGTCCTCTGCGAACGCGCGGTCTATTTCTGGGACCACGCCATGTATCACGCCCTTGCGCGGAACCTGCACGCGGCGTTCCGGTCCTCGTTTTCCGGGGGGGCGGGCGCGTTCGCGGCGTCGCTGGCGAACGACTACAACCTGATCTTCGCCCTGCCTTCGCTGGCCGGATTCGCGATGTTCGGCGATTCACGCCTTGTTTTCGTTCTCGCCAACTTTTTCGTCTTTTTCATCGCCTGCGAAACCGCCGTCGCCCTGCTTTTGCGCCGCCTCTTCGCGTTGGCGTGGCGGCCTGCCTTCCTTCTCGGTTTCGGCGCTTGCTCGCTGATCCCGTCCCTGTGGATCCCCTTGCTGGAAGGCTATCCCGACGCGGGCGCGGCGGCGTGTATCGTTTTCGCGTTTTATGTCGCGCTGGACCGTCAAAAAACATGGCGTTCTTTTTTCGTCATCGGCCTGCTTGCGGGCCTTGCCGTGTTGCTGCGGCGGCATTTCGCCTATCCGGCTCTGGCCCTGCTTTTCACGTCCGGTTTGTTCGATCTCGGGCGCGTTTTTCTTTCGAAGGATCGCATGCGCCGGAAAAATCTTTCCCGGCTCGCGTTGTTTTACGGCCTTTGCGGCCTGACGGCGGCCGCCATCATCGGCCTTGTCGCGCCCGCGTTTTTCCTGCGCATGATTTCCGTCGATTATTCGTCGCTTTACGTTTCCTACAAAAAGCCGGGGTGGGATTTTCTTGTCTTCGCCCTCAGCAATATAGGCCTCCTGCCGCTCGCGCTGGCGCTGGCGGGGTTCGGGCTTGCCGCGCGCGCGTTCCCCGGGGCGCGGGAAGGTCTGGCCTTCGTCGCCGCCGCCGTTTTTGTCTGGCTGGCAGCATGGTGCCTCGGCCCGGCGCAGGCGGGGCATCATTATATCCTGCACGTCATCCCTCTTTTCCTCGCCGTGGGGTTGAGCGGTCTCGCCCTGGCCCTTTCGCGGCGCGTATATGTCCGCGCGGCGCTGGTTGCCGTTTTGGCGGCCAATAGCGTTTGGGCTTTGTGGCTTTCGCCGGAAGGCATGCTTTCGGATGCCGATAAAAAAATGCGTTTTTATTCCGCGCCGCGCCCGCCTGTCGCGCGTCCCGATTACGACTCTCTTCTGGCGCTTGCCGGTTATCTTGAGGAGACGACGACGCCCGCCGACCGGCTGCTGGTCATGGGCTCTTCCTTCGTTTTCAATCAGGACCTCTTGCGCGCCGTTTACACCGACATTCTCAAGCACCCGGATTTCTTGAACCGTTTTCTGTGGGCGTCCGAAATAGACGGCGTTCAGGATCCTCCCTACGACTCCTTCGCTTCGGCCACCGTTTACGCCGTCCCGGATCCGCCGCAGTACCATTTGGCGAAAGAGGGACAAAAAGTCGTCACGTCCATCGCCCAACAATTCCCTCCGCCGCCTTTCAGCGCCGCTCTGTTCAAGGAAGACGCGCGCGCGTTCGCGCTGGCCAACGGCGTGACGCTGCGCGTCTGGCGGCGCAAGCCGTGGACGCCCGGGGCCCTGCATAAAGCGACGGGACTCATACGTGAAACCGCCGGAGGCCGGCGCGACTGGATTGCCCTGTCCATTCCCGCTTTCGTTTCCATCGCAACCAACGTTCAAAACACGACGAACGTTTTCGCGCGTCTCGATGCGCTTCGGTCCGGGCTTTCCCTTTTCTTCGACAGGTCTCTTTCGGGGGGAAATTACCGGCTCGCGTTCGACATTCTTGCCGAGCCTTCGTGCAAAAACCCGCGATTCACGCTGGAGGCGCGGACGGCTTCGGGGCAATCCCTCTGGACAACCGCTTTCGAGCCTCCCGCCGTCCCCGGGAGCCTCTACCGTCCGTTCGCCGTC
This sequence comes from Alphaproteobacteria bacterium, assembly GCA_040773965.1. Taxonomy (GTDB): domain Bacteria; phylum Pseudomonadota; class Alphaproteobacteria; order UBA9219; family UBA9219; genus JAXGVG01. The sequence continues at coordinate 9,902 of JAXGVG010000023.1, forward strand.
TCTGGTATCAAGGACGAAGAAGCTTTCCTGTTTCTGTCCTACACGGCGGATTTCACGGCGTCCTGCCAATCGCTCCTGCAATTCCTGCGCGTTGAGCGGCTTTAGGAGGTTTTTTATGCCCGACGTTCAGATCCCGACGCTCGACGGCGCGCGGCTCGGCGCTTACGCGGCTTTGCCGAGGGGAGGGAACGGCCCCGGCCTTTTGGTCATGCACGAAACGGCGGGGATTGATTCCCCCGTTTGCATCCTCTGCGACCGGCTCGCGGGGCGCGGCTTTATCGCCCTTTGTCCCGATTTGCTGGGGCGGCAAAAAGCCGAGGCAAACGCTTTTGACATCGCGGCGGGCCTGCGCGACCTTTTTGCGGTGCTGGCCTACATGCGGCATATGCCCGGCTGCAACGGCAAGGCCGGCGCGATTGGCTTCGGGCGGGGCGGAACGCTGGCCTTTCTCATGGCCGCGCGCACCGATATCGATTGCGCGGCAAGCTATTACGGCGCCGGGATGGACGCTTTTCTTGAGGAAACGGAAGACATCGGCGCGCCGTTTCTGCTGCATCTGGCCGAAAAAGACTCGCTGATGCCGAAAGAGACGCGGGAAAAAATCCTGGCGGCCGTTCATCGCAACGTTCTCGTTTCCTCACATACGTATCCCGGCGCGGAGCATGCGTTCGCGATTCCCGAATATCCCGGGTTCAACCAGAAAGCGGCCGCCGAGGCCGAGGCGCGCACGCTGGCGTTTCTAACCAAGCATCTGCTGGGCGGGTAGAAGAGGGCGGCCTCTTTCTTACGACGCGCGCAACCACAGAGGATTGCCGATTTTTTCAAGAAATTCCTTGTGGGCGGCAAGCTCTTCCTCCGTCGGCGCATGGGGCCTGGGCGCGCGGCGCGTACGCGGCGATGTTTCCCCTCTCACGGCCGCCGTTTCCCTGACCGCCGCGATGGCCAGATCCGGTTGACGTCCGCCGCGCAGCTCCAGGTAGACTTCCGCCAACAACCGCGCGTCCAAAAGCGCCCCATGGAAATCGCGCCCCGAAGCGTCGACGTCAAAGCGCTTGCAGAGCGCGTCGAGCGAAGCGGGCGCGCCCGGGAACATTTGCCGCGCCATGGCCAGCGTATCGACCGCGCGCGCGAAGGCAAGGGCCGGAAAGCCGCAGCGCGCGAGTTCCGCGTTCAGAAAGCCCATGTCGAACGGCGCGTTGTGAATTACCAGGGGCGCGTCGCCGATGAAAGCCAGAAAGGCGTCGACGGATTCCGCAAAAACCGGCTTGTCCGCCAGAAACGCGTTTGTCAGTCCGTGAACGACGGCCGCTTCGTCCGGCATGTCGCGTTCGGGATTGTAATAGGCGTGAAAAACGTTGCCGGTCGCCACGTGGTTGAAAAGCTCTACCGCGCCGATTTCGACAATCCGGTCGCCCTGCAGGGGATTCAGGCCCGTCGTTTCCGTATCGAGTACGATTTCGCGCATGGGTTATATCTTTCCGTCCTTTATCCGTTTTGCGATTTTTGCCAGCTGGCGGCGCGTGTCGGCAAGGCCTTTGTCCGTGTGAACGACAAAATCGGCGCGGCGGCGTTTTTCCCCGTCCGGCATCTGCTGACTGAGAATGGCCCGATAACGGGCCTTTGTCATTCCCGGCCTTTTCATGACGCGCGCCTGCTGCACGTCGCGGGGCGCCGTGACGCAAAGAACCGTGTCGCAGCGTTTTTCGGCTTTCGTTTCGAAAAGAAGCGGGATCTCGAGAACCGCGACTTTGGCTTTTTTGCGGCGCGCTTCGGCCAAAAAAGCGCGCTCCGCCGTCCGAACGTGCGGATGCAAAATCTTTTCCAGTTTTTTCAAAAGAGGCGGTTTGTCAAAGACGGCCCTTCCCACAATGGCGCGATCGATGGCGCCGCGTCTCAGGGCTTCGGGGAAAAGCTTCGCCACGGCGTCGACCGCCTTCCCGCCGCGCTTGATCGATTCGTGCGCCGCCTTGTCCGCGCTGTGCACGGGGAAGCCGAAGCTCTTCAGTATTCTCGCGGCCGTGCTCTTGCCCATGCCGATGGAGCCCGTCAGGCCTATAATGAAAGGGCTTTGGGCGCGGCGTTTATGTTTCATGCCACCCCCATAACGTGCCGTCGCAACGCTTCCGTGACTTCCGGCTCGACCCCGAACCATGCCGCAAAAGCCGGGCGAGCCTGATGCAACAGCATGCCGAGACCGTCGACGATGCGGTTGCCGCGCGCCGACGCCTGCCGGAGAAGGCCCGTCATCAGCGGCGTATAGACAGCGTCCGCGACCCAGGCTTCCTTCGGCAGCGCCGCCAGATCGATAGAAAGCGGCGGTTCGCCGGTCATGCCGAGCGACGTGGCGTTGACGAGAAGCGAGGCGTTTTCCAGCGCCTCGTTCGTTCGTGTTTTCTCGACAAAACGAAGCTTGCCGCCGAGGGTTTCGATAAGCCGTTCGGCGCGTTCGCGCGAACGGTTCACAATTCGCACTTCGGCAAAACCCATATCCTGCAGGGCCGCAACGACGGCGCGCGCCGCGCCGCCGGCGCCAAGAACGGCCGCCGTCTTCGAGGGCAGGGTTTTCGGGTCAAGTCCGACCGCGCGAAGATTCTCCGCAAAGCCGTACACGTCCGTGTTGAGTCCTTCAAGCTGGCCGTTTTCGCCGACAAGGATCGTGTTGATCGCGCCAACCCGGCGCGCAGTGGAATCCGTCCTGTCGACGAAGCTCAACGCCGCTTGCTTGTGGGGTACCGTCAAATTGACGCCGCGAAAGCCCAAAGAGGGAAGGGCGCGCAGAGCTTGCTCAAGCCGGTCCGGGGGAACGGCAAGAGGAACATAAACGCCGTCGATCGCATATTGGCGCAGCCAATAGCCATGCAGCCTCGGCGACAACGAATGACCGACGGGCCATCCCATAACGCCAGCCACCCTGGCTCTTCCGCTTGGCATAAAGTCCTGGCTCATTCTAACGGCTCCGTTGCGGAGGATTTTTGTATATCGCGCGCCAACGCGCGCTTGTTCAAAAGCATCATGATTTCCGCCGCCGTTTCCTCTACCGAACGCCGCGTCACGTCAATGACGGGACAGCCGAGGCGCGAAAAAAAGCGGCGAGCTTCCTGAACTTCCTCCCGCACTTTTTCAGGATCTATATATTGGGACATTTCGCTTTGCTGCAACAAATGCATGCGGCTTCGCCGGATTTCGACGAGGCTTTCCGGGTCTTTTGTCAGCCCGACAATGAGGGGGCCGTCTACCTGCGTAAGGTCAACGGCCAAGGGAATGCCCGGTACGATCGGCACATTGGCGGCCAGAATTCCCCGATGCGCCAGATAAACGCATACCGGCGTTTTCGACGTGCGTGAGACGCCGACCACGACGACATCGGCTTCCGAAATATTTTCGATCCTGTTGCCGTCGTCCTGGGCCAGCGCGAAATTGACGGCGTCGATGCGCGCGAAATAACCCGCGTCCAGAACGTGTTGGCGTCCGGGGCTTCGGGAGGACGGAACGCCGAAATAATTGGTCATGGCCGCCATGACCGGCTCCAGAACGGAAACGTTCGGCAGATTGTTGCGGCGGCAAAAATCCGTCAACGCGCGCCGCAATTCCTCGTCGACGAAGGTGTATAAGACCATACCCGGCCATTGACGGATTCCTTCCATCACAATGTCCAGCTGGCGCCGGGTGCGTATAAGGCTCCAGAAATGTTCCTGGATGGCAACGTTATCGAACTGGGACAAACAGGCGCGGGCAATACCATTGATTGTTTCGCCGGTTGCATCCGATACCAGATGTAGATGAAGTTCCGAATCCGTCATGCTCCCGCCGGCGTTTTATTCATCCCGGGGAAAAGCGTCCACACCCCCGAATGTTCTATGGGGATCATTGTCGTCCTCGGGAAGGAAAGCAAATCCTATTCACAAACCCGCCTTTTCGTCCACAATCTGCAAAAAGCCGGATATTTTTCCCCAACCTTCTGTGAAAAGCCGGCATAACTCCGGCGCGTCTTATCACCGTTATCCACAACATTGTCCGCCGGTTCTTTTTCTCGCGATTAACCGTTTATTCATGAATTTATCCCGGACGTCTTTTCTTTCTCGCGCCTCATGAAAGCGGTATAAAGGGTTATTAAAGCGTAAAAAAAATTATCCCCGTCTTCCGCTCTGCCTACTATCAACTACCAATAAATTTTACTTTATTATAGATGGAAAAAAGCTGGTGATCATGACGGACAAAATTCTTCTCGACGTTCTGAAAGGAAAAAACGTTAACCGCATGCCTGTATGGCTGATGCGTCAGGCAGGCCGTTACCTGCCCGAATACCGTCGTTTAAGGGAAAAAGCGGGCAGTTTTCTCGGCCTTTGTTTGAATGCCGATCTGGCTGCCATGGTTGCGTTGCAACCGGTTAGTAGGTTCGAACTCGATGCGGCCATTCTTTTTTCGGACATTTTGATGGTGCCTTACGGACTGGGACAACAACTGGAATTCCGCGAGAAGGAAGGGCCTTTTCTGGAGCCGGTAACGCCGGACAATATAAAAAATCTTGTTTGGAAAGCCGAAAAACTTGAGCCCGTTTTCGGAACCATGGAACGAATGAAACAAAAGCTGCCGGGACATGTGGCCCGTTTGGGTTTTGCGGGAGGGTTGTGGACCGTGGCCTGTTATATGGTGGAAGGACGCGGAAAAAGCGGTTTTTCGCGCGTTATGAAGACGGACGTCGAGTGTCCAGGTTTTATGGACCGCCTGATGGATATTTTGAATGACGCGACTCTTGAGTATATTGGCCGCCAGATCGAAGCGGGCGCCGAGGCCATTCAACTATTCGATAGCTGGGCCGGATTGCTGAAAGGAAAGCGTTTCCGCAAAAGGGTTCTCGAACCGACAAAGGCGCTGATTGAGGCTTTGAAGAAAGAATATCCCGGCGTGCCCGTTATCGGCTTTCCGCGCGGCGCGCGGCTTGAGGACTACAAAAAGTTTCGCGACATGACGGGCGTCGACGCCCTGGGACTGGACCAAAACGTTTCCGTCGATTACGCGCGCGCCGCCCTGAAGGGAAAAATTCCTTTGCAAGGCAATCTGGATCCGGAATTGCTGGTGACGGGCGGCGACAAGATGAAGGAAAGCGCGGCCTACATTATGGATCGACTTGGACCCGATCATATTTTCAATCTCGGGCACGGAATCCGGCCGGAGACGCCGCCGGGCAACGTTGCCGGGCTTGTGGATTTTCTGCGCGCGCGACAGAGGCAACATGAAAATAGCCGTTCTTCTGTTTAATCTCGGCGGCCCCGGAAACCTGAAAGAAGTAAGGCCCTTTCTTTTCCGTCTTTTCAACGATCCTGCCATCCTGGGCGCGCCCCAGCCGTGGCGTTCGATGATGGCGTGGTTTTTGGCGCTTGGACGATGCCGCGCGGCGAGGAAAATCTACGCGCAAACCGGAGGCCGTTCGCTTCTTTTTGAAAACACGGAAAAACAGGCGCACGCGCTCGAAAAAGAACTTGGCGGAGCGGGCGACGTCCGCTGTTTTGTTGGCATGCGTTACGCGAGTCCTTTCATTCGCGACGCGTGGAGAGAAATCAGTTCGTTTGCGCCTAACGTTGTCGTTCAACTGCCGCTTTATCCCCAATTTTCCACGACGACGACGGGATCAAGTCTCGAAGAATCCGCGCGGCGCCAAAATTTTGGCGTTCCGGTGAGGACAATCACGGACTATCCGGAGCTTGAAGGTTTTGTGCGTTTTATGGCGGACAGGACACGCGAAGCTTACGACGAAGCGCGCCAATACGGACAGCCGAAAATTCTTTTGTCGGCGCACGGCCTTCCGGAACGAAGGGTCCGCATGGGCGATCCCTATCCCCTGCAATGCGAAAAAACGGCGCGCGCGTTCATGCGGGCGCTGAGCCTTCCTGAAGCGGACGCGACGCTTTGTTACCAGAGCCGCATCGGTCCCGTGAAATGGATAGGACCGCAGACGCGCGATGAAATCGTCAAGGCGGGGGGGGCGAAAAGACCCGTGGTCGTCGTGCCCATATCCTTTGTTTCGGAACACGCGGAAACGCTTGTCGAAATCGACCGCGAATACGCGGATCTTGCAGCCAGGTCCGGCGTTCCCCTTTTTCTCCGTGCGCCCGTATGCGGAACGGACCCTGCGTTCATTGGCGCGCTGGCGGCGCTTGTCCGGGACGCTCTTCGCTGAAGACGTCCGGAGCGTTTTCATAGAGAAAGAACAACGAAATAAGGTTAACGCCGCCACAACGCGATGAAACATGGTTAATGCCGAAAGCAACTATTTGTTGAATTCTTTTGACACACCCGCGCTTTTCCATTAAGCATGGCCCAGCTTCGAAGCGGATGTTATTCCGGTTTTTGCCCTTTTCTTTCCGCTCGAAACCCCCACCTCAGCGCGTAAAGGCCGTACCGGTAAAGGGCGGTGCGTCCTGGAACGATAAAGGTTCAGCGCGAGTTTCAATTGTTTATCAACCCCTCGGGACATTCCATAAGGCTCACATGAATTTACGGGAACTGAAGGCCAAAACGCCCGCCGAATTGCTGGCTTTTGCCGAAGAAATGCATATTGAAAACGCCGGAACGATGCGCAAGCAGGAAATGATGTTCGCCATCCTGAAGGCGCAGGCCCAACAGGAAAAAGCCATCTACGGCGATGGCGTTCTGGAAGTTTTGCCTGACGGCTTCGGCTTTCTGCGCTCGCCGGAATCCAATTATCTCGCCGGACCGGACGACATCTACGTATCGCCGAGCCAGGTCCGCAAGTTCAGCTTGCGCACGGGCGACACCATCGAGGGCGAAATCCGCGCGCCCAAGGACGCAGAGCGCTATTTTGCGCTTCTCAAGGTCAACAGCATCAACTTCCAAGACCCGGACAAAACGCGGCACCGCATCACGTTCGACAACCTGACGCCGCTCTACCCGGACGAACACCTCAAGCTCGAACTGCAGGAAACCGGCAAGAAGGAATATACGACGCGGATCATCGATTTGATCTGTCCGCTCGGCAAGGGCCAGCGCGGGCTCATCGTCGCGCCGCCGCGCACCGGCAAAACCGTGATGCTGCAAAACATCGCGCACGCTATCACGTCCAACCATCCGGAAGTCTACCTGATCGTGCTGCTGATCGACGAACGCCCCGAGGAAGTCACGGACATGGCGCGTTCGGTCAAGGGCGAGGTCATCAGTTCCACGTTCGACGAGCCCGCCTCGCGCCACGTGCAGGTCGCGGAAATGGTCATCGAAAAAGCCAAGCGCCTCGTCGAGCACAAGCGCGACGTGGTCATTCTGCTGGACAGCATCACGCGCCTGGCCCGGGCCTATAATGCCGTGGTACCGCCCAGCGGCAAGATCCTCTCGGGGGGACTGGATGCCAACGCCCTGCAACGGCCCAAGCGCTTCTTCGGCGCCGCCCGCAACATCGAGGAAGGTGGCTCGCTCACGATCATCGCCACCGCGCTCATCGACACCGGGTCGCGCATGGACGACGTGATCTACGAGGAATTCA
>JAXGVG010000024.1:0-16988 GCA_040773965.1 Alphaproteobacteria bacterium
AAAATGGCTCTCGCTTTAACCGCCGCGCCCTATCCCTTGGCGGCATGGTGAGGCCGACCCTCACTCTATTCCCATCCTTCATTCTTCGATACCAAAAGCAAACCCCAGTATGAAAATACCGGGGTTTGTCAGCAGTCTGAAACCCCCTGAACGGGGGTTTTTTAATGGCGGAGAGGGAGGGATTCGAACCCTCGGTAGGGGGTAACCCTACAACGGTTTTCGAGACCGCCGCATTCGACCGCTCTGCCACCTCTCCGTCTTTGCCTTGCGCAAAGCTATGTTTTTCCGGGCGAATGCTTTCGCCATATGAAATCAACCGTTTGCCGCGCGTGTCGAACAGAATGCATGGCCCGCCACCCGAAGCTGCGAAGCAGCGCAGGGTGGTGCCTCAGAAGGGACTCGAACCCCCACTTCCTTGCGAAAAGCAGATTTTGAGTCTGCCGCGTCTACCAGTTCCGCCACTGAGGCACAAAAACGTTGAAGCCGGGGGATCATAACGACCTGCCCGCCGGGGTCAATCGGGAATTGCTGAAACCGGATTATGCCCTTATTGCAACTGCTTAATAAACCGGTCGATATAGTCCGGCTGGGGCGGCCTGGGGCTCTTTTCCCTTTCCATGGGCGGCGGCGCGTCGGGATTTTCCGGCGCGGCGGACAGGGCAGATCCCGCGCCGTTTCCCTCGGCGGAAAGACCGTCTTTCGCCCCTGAAAGCGCCAGCATAACCGTGCGCGTCTGCTCCATCATGGCCTGAAGGCCTTTCTCAAGCGACTGGATGACTTCCTGTTGTTTTTCCTTGGCCTTGCCAAGGTCGCCTTTTTGGATCAGGTCGGATGCGCCGTTCATCGCGTCCTCGACGACGGCAATGCCTTCAAAAGTGAATTTGGCTTCTTTGGTCATCGTCCGCAAACGCGTCAAAAGGCCTTTTTGCTGCTCGGCGATTTTACCGGGCGCGGGAAGAACTGATTTCTGTCCTGCAACCTTGCCGTCTGCGGCGTGACGGGTCAGGTCCAGCAAAAGCTGCTGCGCTTTGATCAACGCGCGGAAAGCGGCCATTTTCCGGAACGACTGCTGCAGTTCGGGGGTCAGCTCAGGCGGATGGGCGCGAATGCTTTCCACGGTTTGTTGAAGTCGCAATAGTTGACGGCGTAAAGCGTCGCGCGATCCTTGCGCGGCCTGATCGCGCATCGTTTTCATCATGTTCTGAAAATCGCCGGTCATCAGCAAACGGTTTTCCGTGCCTAAAATAAATCCTTCCTCGTGAGCCGGAGAAGGCAGCCGCGCCAGATGAGCCGTCAATTCCTCAAGATAATGGGACAAGGCCTTGTCCAACCGGCTAACCGCGCGGCCAACCGCTTCGTTGGTGTCGTTGCGGTCCAGAGCCGACGCAAAATCGCGTTGCGCCTGCCGCAAATCACGCTGCGCTATGCCCAAGGGTCCGGCCTCTATGCGGATCGCCGTTTCCCATAGCAACCGTCTCACGGCGGCGATGGCGTCCTTGTCGCGGTTAAGCACAAGCCGCACGGCGCCCGAGCGCAGCGCCATCATCACGGCGGGATCGCCCCGGTAACTGATGGGCTGGCGGGCGATGCCGGCCATGATGCTTGCGGCCTCGTCGAGCGTCATTTCATCCGGCTGTCGCATAAGTTTCTTTTGTTCTTCGATCAAGGCTCGAGCGAGCGGATGGGTAAACTGGCGCTCCGGAAGCGTAAGAGAAACCGTTTCGCTTGCGGCTGTGCGTCCTGCGGCGTCCGTTGCGAAAAGCTGGACATCGACGGGCAAGCCCGTCCATGGCAGGAAGGTCAGATCCTGACTGTCGGTTTGCTTGACGCGCTGCGCCTGAGGCGAAACAAGAGCGACATCCACGGACTCGCGAACAAAACCGGTCGCGGAAGGAGCCGGCGTGAACCTGAGAGTGACGTCCTGAACGCCGTGGTCGTCCGACGCCTCGTAGGCAAAGCGCAGCACCTTGTTTTCATTGACGGAAGGCGGTTCGGTAAAGGCTATCCGGGGCGGAGCATCGGGGGTAAGGCGGACTTTCCATGCGCCAAGAACGTTCCATCCGCGCTGAAGCCTGATCGTACCTTCTTCAGTCAAGGGTTCCATGGCGGAATAATCGCCGTGTTTATCGCGTTTCAGGGCTGTTTTTCGGCCGTTAAGGGTCAACCGGGGCGCAGGTGGTTCCGCCGTCAGATTGAGGGTAAAAACGCTTCCCTCGGGAACCTTGATCGTTTCCTTCGCGGCGGAGGAGTCCATCTGAATGGGCGAAAGGCCCGTGTAGGACGGCGGTGTAATCCATGCGCTCATAACAGGTTCTTTTGAAGGCTTTTCAAGTTCTTGGGTCGCGTTTTTCAGGCGCGCGGCGAAGGGCGCAAGTTGTTCGCGCATAGCGTTCAGCGCAACGCCAAGTCCCGCGAGAAACAACAAGAACAGGGCGTAACGAAGCTTGAAAGGAGAAACCCTTCCACGCGAAAAATTGGAGGCGCGCAAAAACAAACCGGTTTTTGCCGGTTTGGACAAAATCGTGCGTTTTGATCGGCGGCGAGCGGTCATGGGGATTTAAGTCTCAGCGCCTCTTCCCCTCTGGCAGAGGTAGAGAGAAACATTACTGTAGAGCTAATCCTATCGCAGTGCGAGGAAAGCGTCGAGACCTTAATGCAAGTTGCCGGCGATTTTGACAGGATTCCGTTCGTATAATCAGTTGTTTTATAGCCTCGGCGCGTTCTTCCGGTGTAAAGCCGACGTAACGTTGACGTGCGCGCGCAACGGGAACCTGTTTTCCTGAGACCATTTCCAGCCAATTGGCAGCCCACCCTATTGTGCGATAAAGGGCGAAAATGGGCGTGAGCATTTCTTTTGAAAAGCCGAGCGCCGTCAAAGAAAGGCCGGAATAAAAATCGACATTCGGATATAGGTTGTTCTCAATAAAGAAAGGGTGTTCCCGTGCCCGTTGTTCAAGCAATTGCGCATAAACGAACAATGGATTTGTGATATGAAAGGTATTTTGAAGCTTTATATTGATTTGCCGCAAAAAATCGACGCGAGGATCGTAAGTATCGTAAACAGGATGTCCCATGCCATGAAGAAGATAAGGATCGTTTCTATCCGCAGCACGTTTTATACAGTCATCGATATCTTCGGTGGATTTAATTTTTTCCAGATTTTCGATGACTATTCTGTTTGCGCCCCCATGCCTTCCTCCCGCCAGAGTTGCGATGCCTGCCGCAAAGGCGGAATAGGGGATAGTGCCGGTTGACCCGGCTTGCCGCACGCAGGCTGTCGATGCGTTTTGTTCATGGTCGGCATGTAAAATGCCGATAATTTCCATGGCTTCGATAATTTCGGGGATTTCAATGGCAGGGTAAGGTTCGTTTGGCGATTCCGCAAAGCACATATTGAGAAAATTTTGCATATAATCCAGATCGGTGCGTCTGGGGATATACTCTTTCCCTTGCTGGAGCCGGAAAGCCATAGCTACGATTGTGGGAATTTTGGCTATCAGATTGAGTACGATGTCGTTTCGCGCTGTCTCAACTTCCGGTCCGGTGCCTGAAAAAGCCGATATTTTGGGCCTGTAATACCCGCCAAGAGCGGTGACCATTATTTGGATAAGTTCCATGTGCGTTGGGTCGTAAGGAACCTCTTTGATCAGGTTTTTCATTCGCTCATGAACATGCATCCGTGTAATAATTTCTTTTTCGAAGTCAGCGTACTGTGTGTCGGTGGGAAGGTCGCCGTAAAGTAAGAGATAGGCGGTCTCAAGATAATTGAGATTCTCGGTAATTACCTCAATAGGAAAGCCGCGGTAAAGCAATGTCCCGTCTTTTCCGCAGATGTAAGTGATGGCTGACTCACAGTCGGCGATGCTTCGACGCCCTGGCCCTCCGTAAAAAGTCAAGCCGTTATCGGAAACGTTGGAAACGTCGATAGCGCGCATTTGACCATATGTGTCGCGCCTAACGTTAAAAACGTATTCCTTATTATCGAGAAAAAATCGGACAATTTCCGGTTTATTATTCTTGTCCATGGAATCCGGTCCCAAAAAAGAGATTGCAAGAAAACGGCACTCTACGAATCTTTCCAACTATGTCAATAATTTGCATAAAATAGTAATAATATTGCCCCTTTGGTGATCGAGGTCTAAAAACGCGAGCCGGTTTCTATCCCATCGAGCTCCAAAACGCAACATTTTGGCCTTCTAACGACACGCAACCGGCGTCGAACAAGCCCCAAAACGCGAGGCTACGGGCACGGAAAATGAAAATATTTCTTCCCAAGCCGCCTGACTTGCCTATATCCAGGACGGCATCGCCTCCCATGCAATCTGCTCCGCAACGGCGATGCGGCGGCGGACGATGGCGTAATTGTCTTTCGAAACAAGAACTTCGGGAATAAGCGCCCGGCCGTTGTAATTGCCCGACATGGCGGCGCCATAGGCCCCGGCTTGCAGGATGGCGACCAAATCGCCTTCCCTAACCCCCCCCAAACTGTAATCCTCGCCGAACATATCGCTCGTCTCACAGATGGGTCCGACAACGGCAACGGTTTCTGCTGTTTTAACAGCGCTTTTCGGCTCCAGAACCGGAAGGATGGTGTGTCTTGCCCCATACATGGCCGGGCGGACGAGGTCGTTCATGCCGGCGTCGAGGATCAGGAATTTCTTGTAAGGCGTTTCTTTCACAAACGTGACGCGGCTTATAAGAATGCCCGCATCGCCGACAAGACGGCGTCCTGGCTCGAAAGAGATTTCGCAATTCAAGGGCGCGATGACCTCATGCACAATGGCGGCATAGCCGGCAAAGGGCGGCAGGGTCTTCCCGTCGTAAGGAATGGTCACGCCGCCACCCAGATCGACGCGGTCGATGGGAACGCCTTTTGAACGATAGTGGCGAACGGCATCGGCCAACATCTGAAAGGCAAGACGGAACGGCTCATAATCGTAAACGTGCGAGCCGACGTGGACAGTGAAACCCTTCAAATTAAGGCCAGGCAACGTTGTTGCCAGCCGGACGGCTTCGTCAAGCTGGCTTTTGTCGATGCCGAACTTTGTTTCCTTATGGCCGGTCGACGTTTGTTGATACGTGCCCGCATTCACGTCGGGATTGATGCGCAGCCCGAGGGAAGCCGTTTTTCCCTGCGCTGCGGCAACCCGGCTGATCATGGCTATCTCGGGCAGGGACTCGGCATTAATCTGGCAAATGTCCGCCAGCAAAGCGGCCATAACATCGTTATGCGTTTTGCCGACGCCCGAAAAAACGATTTTATCCGGACTGACGTCGGCCATAAGCGCACGTTCCAGTTCTCCCGCCGACGTGACATCGGCTCCGGCCCCGCAATGGGCCAGCGCGCGCGAGACGGCCAGATTGGCGTTGGCTTTGTTGGCATAGTGAATGGTGGCCTTCATTTTGGCGAAAGGCTCGGCAAAGGCCCGGTAATTTTGCCGAAGTTGTTCCGTCGAATAGCAATAGAAGGGCGTGCCAACTTCTTCGGCCAGTTTGGAAAGAGGGGTGGCCTCGGCGCAGAACACGCCGTTTTGGTAGACAAAAGATGATGAAGTCATGGTTCGGGGTCCGTTGAAGGATCGGGATAGATACGCGGAAATTCGTCTTTTTCAATCCCCAAAGGAGGATCGACCTTGTTTGGCTTCTTGCCACAGCCCGTCAAGACCGTCCCCAAAACGGCGATCAAGAGGATTAAAAAGGCGCCTTTATTGGCCCAAAGGATGGTTTTTGGGCCTATCCGTCCGGCTCTTGGAGCGCAATGATGTTTTGTTAATTTTTGCCTGTTTAACATTGTTCTCACGTTGATAGTTGAAGGAGAAGCTTAGGATGTTTTGCCGTTTCACCGCAACTGCCGTCTTTGTCGCCGTTCTATATCTGGGGGGAACTGGTTCCGGGAATGCGGCTCAGCCGCTAAGCGGAAGCTTTATGCCCACCTATCCACCACGCGACGTTCCGGATTTTGTCATTAAGAATGACAGGGGGAAGAGCGTTACCTTGCATGAGGTTTTGAAACAAGAATTGAGCCGGGGAGGATATGTTCTTCTCAACATTTGGGCCACGTGGTGCGTACCTTGCGTGGGCGAGATGCCCTCTCTGAACAGGTTGCAAAGCCAGATGGCTGGACGGGGTTTGTCAATCATTACGCTGGCCCAGGACAGAGAAGGCGCGTATTCCGTGCCGGCTTTTTTCCGGCGCAAAGGTCTTGGGGACCTAAAAGCCTTTCTGGATCCGGAAGGTCTTTCCGTCCGGCGTTTTAACCTGCGAGGCATTCCCACGACGCTGCTTATCGATCCGGCCGGAAAAGAAGTCGGGCGCATAAAAAGCAATGTCGATTGGGTCCGCGAAGACAATCTTGTTTTTCTAAGCCAGCTTATCGGCGGAACGAGAACGTTCTGAATCTAGCCGGAGGATGAGTCCGGCGAACTTTCCGCCACTGTCGTTATGCCGCTATAGACGGCCAACACATCCGTGGTTTCAAGAGTAATGCCGCTAACCGACAAGGTCGTCGTGCCGCCGGAGTTCGTCTCAATACCTGTGACTTTGCCGATGAGGCGAATGTCGCTCACCGTCATCGTCTCGCCGTTGCTGTTCTTGGCTTCGATCTTTATTTTGTAGGCGCCGTCCGAAGCCGTTTCGCCGTCGTCCTTCGAGCCGTCCCACGCCACGCGGTTGACGCCTGCGCTCGTGGAGCCGTCCATTGTCGCGACGGTATTCCCGTCGCTGTCCTTGACAGTGATGGTGGCAGACTGAGCCTTGGCGGGAAGAGTATAAGAGAAGGGAGCCACGCCGTCTTGTAGAGCAATTTTATTGTCGGCATTGGCCTCGACGGTCTGGCCGACATACCCCAGGAGGGGTGTAATGCCGTTGGAGTTGATGGAGGTGATAATCGTATCCAGTTTGTCGTTCGTGCTGATCTGCTGCTCGACACCGGCGAACGCGACAAGCTGCTGGGTGAACGCGGTCGTGTCTGTGGCGTTAAGCGGGTCCTGATTTTCGAGCTGCGCCGTCAGGATCTTGAGAAAGGTGGTAAAGTCCCCCCAGAGGCTTTGGGAAGAAGACGTTGACGACGACGATGACGCTGAGCTCGTGCTTGTGCTCGTGCTGGACGACGACGTTTGATGGGTGTTGATGTAATTCTGGATCAAACCGGCATTATCGACCGGCGATACGGTGGTCATAGCACGTCTCCTTTAGACCTGAAGATTGACGCGGCCCGGCGTCAGGTAATAGGTCTCGACGCCTGCCATAACCGAGGCGCCTTCCTCGTTTCCATCCTCAAAGTCATAGCCGTCGGGCCTTGAGGCATTGTTTTGGGGATTGCCGTTTCCGTTCGAAGCGAAAAACCCCGATTGATTGTCGCCGCGCAAGCTGAATTGCAAGCAGTTGGCGTCAGCGCGCAAACCTGCATCCTGCAGCGCGCGCTGGAGGCTCCCCACGTCCTTGAGAAGTAAGTCCAGGGTTGCCGGGTTGTCCACGACGACCGTTCCCTGCACCTTGTTATCGGGTGAAAATTGCAGCTTGATATCGATTCGTCCAAGTTCGGCAGGCCTTAGCTGGATGGTCATTTCGTTGCTGCCCTCGAGAGCCTGCTTGTGTAAAAGAAGCGCCACCTGCTCGACGGTATGGAGAAGGGTTGACGGACCGCTTTTTGAAGATTGCGCCGCCGCAAGCTGGCTTGTGAAATCATAGGCTCCTTTAGGCTTTGCCGATTCGGCAAGAAGGGGCGTTGTTGTCGACCCGTTTTGTCCGGCGGTATTCACTGGGGGTGGCGTTTCAGCAGCGCCCGTAACGCCGACAGTTGCCAAGCTTTTAAGAGCGGCCGTGTTCGCCGGCGAGGCAGGAGCCGCCGCGGTTGGCGCTGAGACGAACAAACTGAAAAAATCAGTATCGAATTTCTTCGCCGAAGCACAGGCATCCCCGGCCGATTCTTTCCGAACGGCAGGTTTTGGCATTAAAAGGTCCGGATTGGTTGCCTGTTCGCTGCCGTTGTCATTGGACTGGATAGCATCGGCAAGAGACGGAGCTTCTTCGAACGACGTCTCCGCTTGGATATTCTCTTGCGGGCCAGGATTGCTCTTTGATTGCTCATTTGACGTTTCTTCGGAACCAGCCATCTGGTTGGCGAGACTATCTTCCGGCGCTGTGGCGGGAGCCTGCCGGTTCCCCGTTTCGCCGTCCGGGTCCGCCTTCCGTTCATAGTGAACAATTTTGTTTGGAAAAAGAAGGGAAGTCTGTTCGGCCTGCGCCAGCACGGACGGCGAGCCGCCTGCGTCTGCCGTTTCTTTCTCATCCGAGGCATTGCCGTCCGTTTCATTCGCGCCCTCTTCTTGAAAGGGTTGCTCACTGGCCAGGGATGAAGCCATTTCGGCTTCATCCGTGGGCAGGAGCGCGTCAAGGCCTTCACCTAATTCGGCATCGTTCGTTTTGCCTTCTTGGCTGGCGAAATCCCCGGCTTTACAGCGGTCAATGGTACGTTTCATGCCGAGATTGTCGTCCACGGTGGCTTTATCCGGCTGATCCGAGGTGTCGTCTTTTTTAAGAGGACGGTACGGCTGTGTTTCCCTATCAGGACGTTGAACGGGACTATCGGCGCTTCTAACGTTTTCATAGTAACTGTCGGCGCGAGGCTTGGCCGAAAAAGAGCCGGTCGGATCTTCATTCTCCGGAAGCCTATTTGACGGCGTTATAAATTCGGCGGTTTTTTGCCGATCAGCCGAGGCCGTGACTTGCTCCAGAAGATTGGCGAACAAACCTCCTTGAACGGCCTCCACTCCGAAACCGGCTCGAAGCGCGGCAATGAAGGATGCGACTGTACCGCTTGCGAGGGACTGAACGTTTGTGTCGGGCGATGCTTGGGCCATGGTGTTTCCCCTTCAGGCTTTACGGTCGATAGTTACGGGAGGACATGTGGGACTGTAGGAACCGAGTTTCAGATGGGCTTTTCGCAAATCCTTATAAATGGCTTGCTGGAAAACCTCTTTTTTCAAGAGACGAACGACAGTTTGCACGATGCGTTGGGTCGCTTCGGCGGCCGCTTTTAAGGCGGCAGCGTTGCGACGGGTGACTTCTTCGAGCTTCTGGCCAACTTCCATGATCTGGCCCCGGATGGCGGGGGCGGCATCCTTCAACAACTCCGGTTGCGTGGAAAAAGTCCGCAGAAGAGACTTGTAGTCGAGAATGAGTTTGCATTTGTTCCGGCGCAAATCCTGTATGGCCTTAACATCCTGTTTTTTGACCAGGGAGAGTTCCTGTTCAAGAACGCCTATCAACTCCTGCATGACCGATAAAACGGACTCGGCAGGCGAAGGCGCGCCGGTTGTCGAAAGAGCTTCGCTCATGACACGCCTCCTGCGGCTGAAGAATTGCCGGAGCCGGCGCTTTGCATCCGTATCATCTCGGCCTTGACCGCATCCGTCAGGCCGGATGTATCGCTGCGGGCCATGGCTCTGCCGTATTCCTGAACAAGAAAGCTGCGCATAATTTCTTCCCCATGACCGCCACCGAAAGTTTCGTCGACTTCAATACCCTCCCACATAGGCTGCAGCATCCGGGCCATAAACATGGCGACAAAATCCTCGGCGGCCTTGTCCGTGTCTTTTTCTTTCGCGCGGTTCAATGAACGGCCTGACAGCAGACTCCGCTGCACGGAAATATCGCCGATAGCCTGAAGCGACGGGTCCATCACATCACCTCCAGATCGGCTTGCAGGGCCCCGGAAGCCTTGATGGACTGCAGAATCGTGATCATGTCGCGCGGCCCGATGCCGAGCGCGTTCAGGCTTTGCACGACTTCATGCAGGCTGACGCCCGTATCCAGCATAGCAAGCTTGTTGCCTTCGCCCTCGTTTATATTGATGTCCGTGCGTGGCACGACCGTTGTCTGACCTCCTTCGGAAAGAGGCGCGGGCTGCGATACCTGTGGCGTTTCGTTGATGCGGATAGTCAGGTTGCCCTGCGCGATCGCCACCGTGTTGATGCGTACTTTTTCGCCCATGACGATGACGCCGGATTGCTCGTCGATGACAACGCGCGCCACTTGATCGGGCGTGACCTGAAGCTGTTCGATTTCGGTCATTAGGCCGACGACGTTGTGACGTCTCGCATCCGGCACCAGCAGGCGAACCGTTGCCGAATCCACAGCCTCGGCGGCCTGAAGCTTCAGATGCTTGTTAATGGCCTCGGCAACGCGGCGGGCCGTCGTAAAGTCGGGATTGCGAAGCGACAGGCGCATGGAACCGAGGTCGGTCAGGCGGAAATTGATCTCGCGCTCGACGATGGCGCCGCTGGCTATCCGTCCGGCCGTGGGAACGCCTTTGGTGACGGAGGTTCCTTGTCCCTGGGCGCTAAAGCCACCCGTGGCCACAGAGCCTTGGGCAACGGCGTAAACTTCGCCATCGGCACCCAGCAGAGGTGTGACCAAAAGCGTGCCGCCCATAAGGCTTTTGGCGTCGCCAAGCGTGGAGACGGTTACATCGACGCGCGATCCCTGGGCTGTAAAAGCGGGAAGCGTCGCCGTCACCATAACGGCGGCGACGTTCTTGGTTTTCATGGACGTGCCGCGTGTGTTGACGCCGAGCCGCTCCAGCATGCCGACAAGACTGGTTTCGGTAAAAGGCGAATTGCTCAGGCTATCGCCCGTGCCGTTGAGGCCGACGACGAGGCCATAGCCGATAAGCATGTTGTCGCGAACGCCTTCAAAATCGACAACGTCCTTCAGGCGCGAGGCCGCCTGGGCTGTGGGAAGGGGGGTGAGGATCAGGAGAGCCAGGCCTATCGCCGCCAGAAACGAAAGCTGACGGATGCGGCGGCGCCTTGCCGTCAGCAGGGGGGGCAAGGGGGTGGAGAAGTGACATCTGGACGAGAAGGCAGGCATGGAAACTCCTAATCCTCTGCTCGCGACTATGCGAACCTCATGCCAGACTCTTTTGAAACGGATATCGGGAGGCAGGAATGCCTTCAAGTTATTGAAGAAAATGCCATTTTATGGCTAACCATAAAAGACGTTTTTAGCTTACAATGCGAACCGGGACGAAGGGCTGCGGCTGATTCTTTCCGCCTGAATCGAGATAAGGGGAATATATTGCCGGGTCTCTTTTTGGCGGTTTTGTTTGTGTTTTGATTCGATTTGCGATTGGATCCGCACGTGCAACGAAACGCGCGTATGGTATAAGGATGGTACGAGAAAACGGTTGGAGGTGTTTGTGAGGCCAGGTCATGATTAGCAAGATCGATGGTACCGGACCGATCCGCGCTCCACAAACCGTGCGGCGGACAGCCAAGGCCCGGAAAACGAGCGGCACAGGCTTTTCCAAGCATTTGGGCGAAGCCGATGACGTTGAAAGCGCTTCCGCGGCCCAGGGGACGTCGCCGCTGGGGACGGTGACCGGGGTTCTTGGCATTCAGGAAGTGGACGATGCGCTGGCTCGGGCGGCTAAAGGCAAACTGCGAGCCCAGGATATTCTTGACAAACTTGACGATCTCCGGCTTGAGCTTCTGGGGGGCCGTTTAAGCCGCGACAAGCTCTTGCATCTGGCCAAGGTAGTTAACGCCCGGCGCGTCGAGGTGTCCGACCCGCGTTTGGCGGAAGTTCTTGACGAAATCGACTTGCGCGCGCAGGTGGAATTGGCCAAATTCGGCCGTTAGCCTTTCGAGGAAAGAGGAAGTTTTTCAACCGGTTTTTAGCGTTCAGGAGACATGATGAGCACTGTCACTTTGCCACCATCTTACCAGCCGACCGAGAAAGAGCCGTATATGAATCCGGTCATGCTGGAATATTTTCGCCAGAAGTTGCTGGCCTGGAAAGCGGCGATCATCAAGGAAGCCGATATGACCCTGCAGGAACTGCAGGAGGAAGGCGGGTTGCAGGAGCCCGATGTCGCTGACAGAGCCTCCGTAGAAACGGAAGTGGCGCTGGAGTTGCGGGCGCGCGACAGGCAGCGAAAACTTATAAGTAAAATCGATGAAGCGCTGGAGCGGATCAAAAACGGCGAATACGGCTATTGCGAAGAAACCGGCGATCCGATCGGCGTGAAGCGTTTGGAGGCGCGTCCTATCGCCACTTTTTCGATTGAAGCGCAAGAGCGTCATGAACGGAAGGAACGGACGCAACGCGATGAAAGAGAATAGCAGGAAAATTTTACGCTGCTTGCTTTCCGGTTTGGCGGCATGTGGACGGAATCGCGTTTTGCTGGCGTGCTTGATGTTTTGTTTGTATCCGGCCACTCCGTCGTATGCTTCTTCGGCGCCGGCGCTGTTGGGTGTCCAGGAAGTTCTTTTGCAGTATGCGCGCTTTGGCAGCGACAAGGCGGAAGAAGCTTGTGGCGTTACGCGGGGAGAGGTCGAGAAATATTTGCAAAAATCGCTGGCAATCCTCGGTGTCCCTGTTGTTGCGATGATCGACGCGAAACCGCCTATGCTTGGCGTTTCGCGCATCGATCTGTTGCCGGAAATCGTTTCTTATGGCGGCCATGGGGCCGAGTGTACGTCATGGGTGGCTTTGACGGCCCAGACCCAGAACACGATACGCATTCCTCCCGTCGAAACGCCACGCAGCGTTACGGTGACCTATTGGAAGGCGGGCATGCTTGTGAACAGCAACACGGCGAATCATTCCACAATCATTCTGGACGCTTTTGGCCGTCTGGGGGACAAATTTTCGCGCCAGTACAAGCTCGATCAGCCGCCGCCGCTGCCTACTTTCGAAGAACAATAAGGAATCTTCCGGCTATCCGTACCGGCCACTGCCTATAGGTCTTAAGGAGAGTGTTGTGCTTGCCCTTTATTACCGCGAACAAGGAAGCTTGCGTCACACGATCGTGGAAGGCGCGCAGAAGGATCTGCCGGAGAACACTATATGGATCGATCTGTTAAACCCCCTTCGTAGCGACGAACTTGCCGTTGAGCGGATGCTTGGAGTGGAGGTCCCTTCGCGCGAAGAAATGCAGGAGATAGAGGCGTCAAGCCGCCTCTATGTCGAAGGCAAGGCTCTGATCATGACCTTGCCTATCGTCAACAGAGCTGGAACGGACGAACCTGAAACGACAGCGGTGACTTTCATTCTTGCCGGAAATTGTCTGGTCACCCTGCGCTATGCCGATCCGACCCCGTTCAGCCAGTTCATCCAGCGTATGGGCCGACAGCCGGGAATAGTCTCGGGCGAACAAGTGCTGATAGGCCTTTTGGAACATGTAGCGGACCGTTCCGCCGATATTCTGGAAACTGCAACAAACGATCTGGACAATTTATCGCGAAATATCTTTCGAGCCAGCGAAGCGCCCAAAGGCACCATCGACTTTAGGGATGTTCTCCGCCGCATAGGTCACATTGACGAACTGGCGAGCCGGGCGAGGGACAGCCTCCTGAATTTCAATCGCCTTCTGTTGTTCCTCACGGCTCAGGCCGACATGAAAAAAGAAAACAAGGCGCGGGTTAAAACAATGATCGACGACGTCAAATCGATCGACGAACACGCCATATTTCTTTTGGGTAAGGTCAGCTTTTTGCTCGACGCGACGCTTGGTTTGATCAATATCGAGCAAAACAATATTATTAAAATTTTCTCGGTGGCAGCGGTGACATTTCTGCCGCCCACTTTGGTCGCCAGCGCTTACGGAATGAACTTCAAGTACATGCCGGAGCTGGACTGGCTATTGGGCTATCCTCTTGCCGTCGTCCTGATGGTTCTTTCCGCCGCCATTCCTTTCTGGTATTTCCGGCGGAAAAAATGGATGTAGGATTATTTGTCATAAATAATGCTATCAATCCCATATCAAGGGAATTTCCATAATAAATCGCGTATAAACGTTTCTTTCGCTTTCGACGCGGATGGTGCCGCCCAGCTTGTCGATCTCGAATTTTGTGGCGCTTAAGCCAACGCCACGTCCCGACAACTCGTCGGTATTTTCCCTGGTTGAAAAATTGTCTTTGAAAACGCACTGCATAACGTCGCCGTCGCTTGCCTCCGAAGCCTCTTTTTCAAAGCCGTTTTTTCTAAGCTTGTTTCTTAGTGCATCAACGTCGATGCCTTGGCCGTCGTCCTCGAAAACCAGGCGGACAAACGATTGACCATCGCGTTTGATTTGTCCCGTTTCGATCATGACGGTCAGTTCCGGCTTCTTGCCCTGTTCTTTTCGGACGCCGGGTTCCTCGATGGCATGGCTGACAATGTTGCGGGATATGTGGGAAAAAGTGGCGAACAACGGCTGGTAAATTTCCGTCAAAATCTGGAAATCTTCACCGCTGAACTGGCAAGGGGCGATTTTCTTGCCATAGGTTTGGGCAAGATTCTGAATGTCGCTGTCAAAAGAAGTCAGCACGTCTTGAATGGACTCGCCCATGAGGGTTTCAACATACGTTTTATAGAGAACGTCGTCGTTGAGCTTCTGTTTGAGCCTGGCGGCTATTTCCGCAATGGTAATAAGTGGTATTGTGCGCGTCATGCCGCGCATGTCGTAGTCGCTGCCGAGGACGGCGAGAGCTTGCTTTTTCATCTTATCGAAGGACTCCTTTATCGATGGAGCAAATGATTTGATTTCCTGGAATGCGCGTTCTTTATCTTCCGTTTCGGCAAGGCGGTTTTCCATAGTATGAAAGATGCCAACAATATCGCTTAAATAGAAGATTGAAGCGTTTCCTTTTAACGTGTGAATATCGCGGCGCACTTCCTCGAGCGATTTGTGCTTGGGAATCCATTCGCCATCTGATGAGAAATGGTCCTTGACGCTGTTGAAAAATTGAATGAAGAGATTGCGATTCCGGGAAATATTAAGCACCCTTTGGGCCGCTTTTTCCTGTTCGTGCATCAGTTTTAGCGCCGTCTCTTCCGCCGTATGGTCGGTGGCGACCACCAGAACCGACTGGATCGCCTTTACGCTGTTTACGATGGGACGGTAGCGGAGCGAAATTGAGCGCCCGTCGCAGGAAGCGAATTTTTGAGGCAAAAGATCCAACAGTTCTTCTTTGGACAGGGATAGTTTTTCGTTTGAGAAAAGCATGCGGAGCAGCCGGTTCACGGAAGCGATTTGCTCGGACGACAGTTTCAGATAGTCGCAAATGTGCCTGTTTGCCGGCGCGCCTCCAAGGAAAACAAGGCACGATTTCGAATAAACGTCCTTGCATAGACCATCGGGGCCAAAAGAGAAAAGTCCTTCATCGAGGGCGTCCATTATGACGCGGGTCGAAGTATTAAGAGCTTCCAGCTTAATGTTCAATTCGTTCAGGGCTGCGGTCGTCTTTTCAAGGTTGAAGTAGGCGACTTCCGTTTCGGCCACCTGTTGCTCATAGCGGCGTGAGTTGTCGGCGATGGAGGATTGCATAGCCGCAAGCTCTCTCATTAGGTCGCCTGCCTCTCCATGCTCGTCCGTGTTGATGTCATTTTCAAAATAGCCGACGGCAATAGCCCCGACGATAGCCAAAGCTTTTTTCATTGATGAAGTTAAGGCTTTATACAGGACGAAAAAGGCCGAAATATTTATGAAAAAGCTGAGAACCATGGCCAGCAAAACGCCATCGTAGCCATGGACTATATTTCCACCCGAAGTTTGGCTGTTTGTTACGCAAACGAAGTCATGCTGTTGCCAAATGACAGTGAAAGCAAGTGCGCTCATGCTTGTCATAAGCAAGGCAAAAGCCAGAAAGATTTTTAGGCGCAAGGACATAAAAAGACGATTCAATTGAAGAAACCGGATTCCTTTGTAGGTTTTGTCAAACTTTTGGATAAGAAAAGTCGACATCCACCATCTCGCCGGATTTTACCAGAAAATACAGGCTTTCTACGTCCATGTTGGGGTCGTTCATATTCGGCGGGCTGGAAGAGGACGTTTTAACATCAAGAGTTACTCCTTGGGAAAAAATAAGATAGGCCCGGATAGCGTGGACAATGACGTTCGTGACTTCATTAGCCATGTCCTGCATCATCTCCGGCGATGCTCCTTCGGGATTGTTTTTCAGGGATATCAGGCTTTTTTCGGCGACATCGTAAGGAATAGTGACGGCAAGGAAAGTCCGGTTTGTCGCGTTGTACAATTCGGCATAAGCCGTATAGCCCTTTTCTTCATGAATTTTTTCCGAAGGAGCAGGGCTCAAAACGATCTCAAGACCGAACATAATGTGAAAGGTATCCTTCAAGGTCTTGCAAATATGTTCCTTTAGGTCGCGTAAGACTTCAGGCGTAAAGTTTATTTTCACGGCAAATATCCTCGGCGCTGGGGAAGGTGTAGGATAATTCCTTGTTCAAGCCTCTTCTTTTTTCTGCGAATTAAGCCATTCAATGGCGCGGTTCATTTTTTCTTCGATCGTTTGAGGGGAAACGGGCTTGATGGCATAGCATGTCGCTCCGCTTTCAAGAGCCGTTATGATGCTGTCGCTGTCCGAATAAGCTGTAAGGATAATGACGGCCGCATCCTGAACATGAAGTTCATCTCGTAGAATTTTTAAAAAGGAAAGACCGTCCAGCTCAGGCATGTTACGATCGAGAATGATGACCTTAAACATCGAACTTTTATCTTCGGCAAGACGTTCCTTTGTCTTATCGAGGGCTTCCTTGCCGTTTGTAGCGGTAAAGACGTTATTATAACCCATTCCGGAAAGCGTATTCTTTACGGTTTGGCGTACAATGGCGCTGTCGTCGACAATCAGAATTGCGGCATCGGTTTGCATGGTCGGATCTCTGTATGAAATGAGGAAAAGCTAGATAAGTATATATTTTTTAGGTTAAGAAAAAATGAAACGGCGCCTGTCTCTAAGGAAGCATGCGTTACTGCGCTAATGCATAAAAGGCAAAAAATAGCTGGAAATTCCTTGTATATTCAAAAATGTCAATATTGTTTGTAACAGTGTTACACTTTATTAATATATAGCTTGTTAAGCCTGATTGTAATTCGTCTTGTTATTACCACTTATGGTTCTGACTTTAATGGCGTAAATTCTTCGGCAAATCAGTTTATTGGTGTTTTGCTAATTCTTGAGGGAGGATTTACCATGGCTATCAAT
>JAXGVG010000025.1:0-16821 GCA_040773965.1 Alphaproteobacteria bacterium
CGCAACAACCGCTACAACCAGAAATGGCTAAAGCGGCATGAGAAAAAGGGGTAAATCCATGGACCTTAATTTACCCCGCTTGCTGGTCTAAACGACGGGGTGCAGCTCAAAATAGCTGTGCTGCGCGGCCGTGCGGTTCATGAGTATACATTAAATAATTTAGCCGTTATGTTTCCTAAAGCGCTCAATGATGAAGCTAAGAATTGTTATCGTTCCGCTATATCGAATTTTGTCGAAGACAGATGGAATAAATATTTTTATGAAGAGAGTTGCAATACGAGATTCAAAATATGTGCTCATAATGAATATGAGTTATATGAAAACTTGCGTAAAGCCTATTTACCTAAGCAGAACATACAACTTGATGTGTCATTACATGGCGAGGTCTTGGGCGCAATATGGCTGCCCGCTAGTGACTTTTACAGGGATTTACGTAAAATGTATCGCGAACCGGAAAAAGACGGAAAAATAGCAGGCCCGCCAGATGAAAAAATGTTGGCAGATTATAAAAAATATTTTGATAATTGTGCGTCGCTGAACCCTTTGCCGTGGTTCACTCTTGGAGAAGAAGTTCTGATCTCGCGTCCGCATTTATGTTTGGGGAGATGCCCATGATAAATAACATTCCATTTGGCTCCGTCACCTATGATACATGGCATGTATCGTTGTATGTTATTGTATTTGTTGTTTCTTTTGGCGTGATTATTTTATTGTCGTTTTGGGAAAAATGGGCGTTATTTGCAGGAAAGCGAAAGTGGGGATCGCGTGTTATCTTGTGTCTTTCATTTTTATTTCTTTCTTTTTCACTAACTTCAATTTTTGGAATGTGGGCGCCTTTAGTTCCTGCTAAGCTTTCATTCGACAACCCAAATTTGACAGCATCAGCAATTAAAATGGGCATTGCCGGTATTATTTTGCCGCGAGAACTAACATCACATCTGCCTCCAGAGAACGAAAAACTTGTTAACTGTATTGTCGTGCTAAGTGGTGCCGATATGAGGTCTCGTCAAGCCAAATGCGGCGATGATCGTGCGTGTTTTGAAAAAATGCTTGTCTTATCGCGTGCTGAAATAATCGAAAAAATCAGGCAAAGCCAAACAACGAACATCGAATACGTTTCAGAAAAATGTAAGGACGTGGATGTTTCGAAGCTTTAGGGGTTCATGAGCATGAAAAAATTCACGCAACTCACAGATATGGCCACGGCTCTTGCGGGAAAGTTGGCGGATGTAAGGGGGATGGGATGAGACAAGTTAATTTTATTATTATTTTCATCGTGTTGTTGCTTATTTTGCTCCCATCCATTTTAGGTTTGTTTGGGTTTTTTGAGAAAAGAGAGCCGAACTCATATTCTTTTCTCACACGAAGATTATTATTAACACTTGTTTGTCTATACCTATTGGACATAGCTTTTAGATGTTTTGGAAAACAGATCTTACACTGACCCGGCTTTGGGGAGAACGTCGTCCGTTAGGGATTAGGAGGAGTATCTATGCATACATATGAGCATTATGATCACATAGATAGTGATCCTTGGTTTTTTCATCAAGAGTATTTAGTGGAGATTGTATCCGGTTTTATTTTTCTCGTTGTCGCTATTATTTTTATTGTGCAGGGTAGAATATGGAAAGAATTTGCCCTCAAACGAAAATGGTCGTCGCGTGTTGTATTATTCATTTTATTATTTCCTCTCGGCGTAGGGCGTTTTTTAACTACTTACAGTTTGGCAATATTATTTCATCGGCTTGTTCTGCCAGATCAATAATCATGCAAAAATTCACGCAACTCACAGATATGGCCACGGCTCTTGCGGGAAAGTTGGCGGATGTAAGGGGGATGGGATGAAATTAGGTTATGCGATTTTCTTAGGTACCTTTTTCTTGACTGTAATGCTTCTACCCATTTTGGGATTGTTCGGTTATTTTGAGAAAAGGGATGCAAACACCTATTCTTTTCGTAGCAGAAGATTTTTGTTAACAGTTATAAGCCTTACAATATTTAACTTTGGAATGCGATATTTGCTGCATGTTTTCATGGCTTAACTTCTAAGGAGAGAACTATGATTTTATATGTTGGGATACGCTTGGGGATTATCCATGTTTAAATCAACATCATTGGATATTGATACCGTGGCGTTGTTCGTCAGGAATGGCGTTTGGATTGTGTCTTTTTTCTTATTTCTCACTGTCGCTATTGTTTGTTTTGCGCAGAGTAAATTGTGGAAAAGCTTTGCTCATAAAAAGAAATGGTCGTCTCGTATAGTGCTGTTTTTGTTGTTATGCCCTCTTGGTGTGTTGCTTTTTCACGCAGTTTATTTACTTCTATTTTTTATTAATCATTTATAATATGTTGGATCGCAATGATAGTATAATTACCATGCAAAAATTCACGCAACTCACGGGCGTGGCCGCGCCGATGCCGATGGTTAATATCGATACGGACGCGATTATTCCCAAGCAATTCCTTACGACGACGCAGCGCACGGGGCTCGGCAAGCACTTGTTTCATGAGATGCGTTTCGACGAAAACGGGCGGGAAATTGCGTCTTTCGTGCTCAATCAGGCCGCGTTTCGTGCCGCCAGGATACTCGTTGCGGGCGCGAATTTCGGCTGCGGGTCGAGCCGCGAGCATGCGCCCTGGGCGCTCGCAGACTTTGGAATCCGGTGCGTTATCGCGCCCAGCTTCGCCGATATCTTTTTTAACAACTGTTTCAAGAATGGCCTGTTGCCGATTATCTTGCCGCATGAGCAGGTAGACCGGCTTACCCAAATCGCTCAAAAGACCGGTATGCAACTGACTGTTGATCTGGAAGCCCAACGCATAACGGGGCCGGATGGGGTCGATTTTGCCTTTACGGTCGAGCCGTTCCGGCGGCATTGCCTGTTGCATGGGCTGGACGATATTGGCCTTACGGAACAATATCTTGGGGACATCAAGGCTTTTGAGGACAAACGCAAAACCGAGCAACCGTGGGTATGATGAAATATCAAATCAGAATAGCAGCGTCATCCCCGCGCAGGCGGGGATCCATCTTGTTGAAACAAAAATGGATTCCCGGCAACCGCTGCGCGGTTCCGGGAATGACGCCAGTTTTATTTTGAGGTGTCTGCTCTTACAAACATGATATCAGGTGAAATCCGAACATGAGCAAGAAAATTCTTTTCCTTCCCGGCGACGGGATCGGGCCCGAAATTATGGCCGAGGCGAAGCGCGTGCTGGAATGGTTTAGCGGCGAGCGCGGGCTGGCCATGACGATTACGGAGGATCTTGTGGGCGGAGCGGCGATCGACAGGTACGGCGTGCCGCTGGCGGATTCCACGCTTGGGGCCGCGAAAGAGGCCGATGCGGTCATGCTGGGCGCGGTCGGCGGGCCTAAATGGGAAAAGGCCGCTTTTGACAAGCGCCCGGAAGCGGGTCTGCTGAAGCTCCGTAAGGAACTGGAATTGTTCGCAAATTTGCGCCCGGCCATCGTGTTCGATCCCCTGATCGGCGCGTCCACGCTGAAGCCCGAGGTTGTCCGTGGGCTCGATATCATGATCGTGCGGGAACTGGTGGGGGGCGTGTATTTCGGCGAACCCAGAGGTATTTTTGAGATGCCGGACGGCGAGCGGCGCGGGGTCAATACGCAGGTCTACACAACGTCCGAAATCAGGCGCATCGCGCGCGTGGCGTTCGGGGCGGCGCGCAAAAGAAGCAACAAGGTTTGCTCGTGCGAGAAGGGAAATGTCATGGAATCCGGCCTGTTATGGCGGGAGGAGGTCACGAAACTGCATGCGGAAGACTACAAGGACGTGGAGCTTTCGCATATGTACGCGGACAATTGCGCGATGCAATTGTTGAGGAATCCCAAGCAGTTCGACGTGATTCTGACGGACAACCTGTTCGGGGATATTTTGTCGGACGAGGCATCGATGCTGACCGGGTCGCTGGGGATGCTCCCGTCGGCATCGCTGGGAGACAAGGGACGCGCCATGTATGAGCCCATTCACGGTTCGGCCCCAGATATAGCGGGTAAGGGCGTCGCCAATCCGCTGGCCACGATCCTCAGCGCGGGGATGATGTTCCGCTATTCCTTCGGGTGGGACGAGGAGGCGGAAAGACTGGAAAAGGCCGTCAAAGACGTCCTGAACGCGGGAATTCGAACCCCGGACATCGCGCCGGAAGGCCTAAAACCGGTCTCGACAAGGGCCATGGGCGATGCGGTTCTGAAGGCGTTGGCGCAGCGTTAACGCACCGTTGGCGCAGCGTTGAAGCACCGTTCGCGCACCGTTGGCGCAGCGTTGGCGCACCGTTGAGATCCGGGAAATGAATTGGTTAATGGACGAAGCTGCCATGCAGCCTGTGGACAAGGCTGCCATGTCAACGGTCCGTGGACAAAAGCGGAACGGAGGGTTAAACAGTTGTTAAGGCCAATCGGGAAGAATTCGCCCGGCTGCCCTATGAAATATATCAGCTTGCGGGCGGCAAGAAAAAAAGCGGGGAAGACCGATGGAACTGAAACAGTTTCAGCAAGCCGCCCTGAAAGAGGTTGAAGCCTGGCTCAAGCTTCTGGCCGAATGGAAGGTCAAGGCGGACGCGAACCCGGACCTTGAAATCGACTTTCCGGCGCGGGCGTGGGCGAAGATGGATTTGCCCGTCCGCTATAACGGAAAGACGGACGGGCTTGGCCGCCCGCTCCCCAATTTCTGCCTTAAAATACCCACCGGCGGCGGCAAGACCCTTTTGGCGATCAAGACGATCGACCTGGCCAATTTGCATTATCGCCAATCCAAGACCGGCCTTGTCTTGTGGATCGTGCCGACGACGCAGATTTACCAGCAAACGCTCAAAGCCCTGCGCAACAAGGACCATCCCTATCGCCAGCACCTTGACGTTATCACAGGCGACCGGGTTCGGATTTTGGAGCGCACGGACAGGTTTTCGCCGACGGACGCGGCCGAAAATCTTGTCGTGCTTTTTCTGATGCTGCCCGCCGCCAATCGGGAAAACAAGGAGACGCTGAAAATCTTTCAGGACAGCAGCGGGTTCGACTCGTTTTTCCCGTTCGAGGACGCGACGCGGGAACATGAGGCGTGGCTCGCCAAAATCCCGAACCTCGATCATTTCGGGGAAAAGGACGAAATCCTCGAACGGCGGATCAAGACCTCGCTCGGCAACACGCTTCGCCTTTTGCAACCGCTTGTCATTCTTGACGAGGGCCACAAAGCCTATAGCGAAAAGGCGCAGGCGACGCTGGCCGGTTTCAACCCCTGCCTTGTCCTTGAGCTGTCCGCCACGCCCAAGACCACCAGCAACAAGCTCGTTGTCGTAAGCGGACGCGCGCTTGAAAAAGAGGATATGCTCAAGCTCGACTTGCACATTCACAACGACGCTTCCCGGGATTGGCGGGATACGTTGCGGCACGCTATCCATAAACGAAACGAACTTGAAGAAACGGCGCGGCAATTTGAAGCGCAATCGGGCCGTTACATCCGCCCCATTCTTTTGATTCAGGTTGAGCGCACCGGCAAGGATGCGCGGGACGACAGCCGCCATACGCACGCCGAACAGATCAAACAGCACCTTATCGAAAAAGAAAAAGCGCGGCCCGAAGAAATCGCCATAAAGTCCAGCACGAGAGACGATTTGGAAGAAATAGACGACGACGACGGCTTGCTTTCCCGCGATTGCCAAATCCGCTACATCATAACCAAATACGCCCTGCAAGAGGGCTGGGATTGTCCGTTCGCCTACGTTCTCGCCATCCTTACAAACGCCGCCGCGCAAACGGCCCTGACGCAGCTTGTGGGCCGTATTTTGCGCCAGCCTCACGCCCGCAAAACGGGCATTTTGGCATTGGATGAAAGCTACGTTTACGCTTATCAGCAAAAACCGACCGATATGTTGAAAAGCATTCAGGACGGCTTTGAAAAAGAAGGTCTTGGCGACCTGGCCGGACGCTTGGCCCTGGGCCGGGGGGACGAGCAGGACAAGCCGAGGCTTATCGAATCCCGCGTCAGGGAGAAATTCAAAAAAACGGCAAGCGCCAGTTTTCTGCCCGTTTTCGCCTGCCGCGAGGATAAAACAAACTGGCGGCCCGTCAGTTACATCATGGATATTGAGCGCAATATCCGGTGGTCCGACGTCGATTTGTCCGCCGTCCTTTCCCTGCCCCTTTCCGAACACAGGCCGACAGGGGAGTCTTTTGCCGTCGGTCTCGGGCGCGACGGGAAAAACCTTATCGATCAACATAACGTGCAAAGGCTTTCGGCTCCGCTGCCGGAAATCGATCCCTATTATTTCGCGCGCGTTCTTTCCGACGATCTGATCCCCAATCCATGGATCGCAAACGAAGTCGCCGAGGCCATCCTCGACGGTCTTCAAAAAAAATTCGGCGGGGATATGGTGGCGGGCGCGTTCGTCTATATTGTCGAGCAGGCCAAGCGCCATCTTCAGGCGGAAAAAGACAGGCTGGCGAAAGCCGTCTTCGACGAAGCGCTGGAAAAAGACGGGATACGTTTCACCATTCTTGCCGAAAAGCCCCAAAACGCTCTTTTCAAACCCAAAAAGCTCAAGGACAAAAAACGGCTTACCAATCGGTTGGGAGAACCCCTGCAACTCTCCCTTTTCGACATTGAGATTGAAGATTCCTACAACGACCTGGAACGGGATGTTGCGTGGTTCCTGGAAGATCAAAATATCCTTTATTTCTGGTGGCGCAACGTGCCGCCGGGCGGTTATCACCTGCAAGGCTGGAAGAAAAACCGCATTTTTCCCGACTTCGTCTTCGGGACCGAGTTTGACGGGCTTGACGGCTTCAAGACTTATGTCGTCGAGACAAAAGGCATTCACCTTAAAAACGAAGATACCGATTACAAAAAAGCCGTGTTCTCCATGGCCAACAAAAAGGCCAAAACAATGCGTCTGGAGACAAACGCGCTAGCCCAGGCCATCCGGCAGCGCACCATCAGCTATTCCGTCGTCCATAGCGACGAATGGCGGCAAGAGTTCATCCGGATGATGCAAGACAATCCCTGATTTCCGGTTTCCGGTTCCTATTTTATCGATTTAAACTTCTCCGTCACCTCGATGAGGGCGTCGCGGATGCCGGGTTCCGTGGCGGAATGGCCGGCGTTGGAAACGATATGGTATTCGGCTTCCGGCCAGTGACGGTGGAGTTCGTCCGCCGTAACGATAGGCGCGAGCATGTCATAGCGTCCCTGCACGATCGCGCCGGGGATGCGGCGGATAAGATAGACATTGTCCAGAAGTTTATTGTCGGGTTTGAAGAGATTGTTCTTGAAATAATGCGCTTCCAGAACGGGCATGGCCGCGCGCAGGTCGTTTTCTCGAACGGGTTGCTCCTTGTCTTTGGCTGGCAGGAGCGTCGAGCACGACGTTTCATAGTGCAGCCAGAGCCGGATCGCTTCGCGCCGGAGCGCGTCGTCGGGACCTTCGAAAATGCGCGCGTAGGCGCCGAGGAGGTCGTTGCGGTGCTCCGGCGCGATAAAGCCCGAAAACTGGGACCAAATTTCGGGAAAGACGTTGCGCAAGCCGTACAGAAACCAGTCAATTTCGTGTTTGCGCATCAGAAAAACGCCGCGCAAGACAAGGCTTAAACATCTGTCCGGATGTTTCTGGGCGTACGCGAGGGCCAGCGTGCTGCCCCACGAGCCGCCGAAGACGTGCCACCGCTCCACCTTGCGCGTGTGTCGAAGCGTTTCGATGTCCGCGACAAGAAGATCGGTCGTGTTGCGCTGCGTTTCGTAAAGCGGCGTGGAACGTCCCGCGCCGCGCTGGTCGAAGAGGATGATGCGCCAGGCTTCGGGATCGAAAAACCGGCGCATGAGGGGTGACGCGCCCGCGCCGGGGCCTCCGTGCAGGAAAACCACGGGCACGCCTTTCGGGTTGCCGCATTCTTCCCAGTAAAGGGTGTGAATATCGTCAACGCGTAACATGCCCTTCAAATAGGGCTCAAGCGGCGGAAAAAGCTCACGCAAGGCCATAAGCCACCCGTTCGGCGTCGGAAAGTGAGCTATTTCACTAGCGCGCCAAGCTGCCGGATGGCAAGGGTTAGTATGGCCAAATCGAGGGCGCCGGCGGCCCGAATCTCCTCGATGCGGGCGTCGCAGGACTCGAGACGTGCCGCCTCTTTTGTATACCACAGGGAAAGAAGATCGGCGGCTTGGGCGGTTTTGCCCTGTTTCGCCGGGGCCAGGCCGATGACTTTCGCCGTCAATAAACGTTGGATGGCAAGCAAATCGTCGAGCAGAAGGTTCACCGCGTCGCGTTGATGCGGCGTATCGGGGCCAGCCATGGATTCGGCGCGTTCGCGTATCATGTTGAGTCCCATTCTGTCGCCGAGCTTGAAGAAGACGGCGGCGGCCTGTTCGATGGCGCAGCCGGATTTGGCGGCCAGTTTGGCGAGCTCCGGCGCCACCGACAGGTAAGGCATGACGGCCATGCGAAAGGCCAGGGACTTCGGCACGCCGCGATCGATGAGATCCTTTTCGGTCTTCCGGTGGTTGAGACCCATTTCCGGCGGCGCCTTGTCGAGCCATGCGGTCAAGCGCTCGACCGCTTCGCGATAGCGTTCGATGTACGGAGACAGTTTCGCCGGAATTTCATCTTCTGTCAGGAACCATGGCACGACGAATTCCATCATCCGGTTGACCGCGAGATGCATGGCAATCTGGGTGGCGGCGGGCACGCGGTTGTCGAGGCTTTCGATGTCTTTCCAGAGGTTGTGCAGATCGTAGGCCGCGCGGACAAGATGATAGACGCGCGCGATGCCGACGACGTCTTTGCCCGTTCGTTCGGAAACCGTGAAAACGAAATGCCCGCCGACGCGGTTGACGATGCTGTTGGCAAGGCGCGTGGCGACGATTTCGCGGCGCAGCTGGTGCTTGCCGATCGCGTCCGGGTATTTTTCCCGCAGAAGTTCCGGGAAATAATACAGCAGGTCCTTGTGCAGGAAGGGATCGTCCGGCAGGTCCGAGGCCATCAATTGCTCGTACAGCCATATTTTTGCGTAAGCCATGAGAACGGAAAGCTCGGGCCGAGTCAGGCCCTTGCCAAGACGGCGGCGCTCGGCGATGTCGGTTTCGCCTGGCAGAAACTCGACCGCGCGGTTTAAAAGGCCGCTTTTTTCGAGCAGACGGATGCTTTGCGCATGGAGGGGCAAAAGCTCCGATGCCTACGATTCAGCGATGGAAAGCGCCTGCGTCTGGCGGTAGTTGTCTTTCAGGACAAGCCCGGCCACGTCGTCCGTCATGCTCGCGAGCATTTTGTTCCGGGCCGTCAGGGAAAGATCGCCGCCGGTCACGATTTTCCGCAACAGTATCTTGATGTTGACCTCATGGTCCGAGCAATCGACGCCCGCCGAGTTGTCGATGGCGTCCGTGTTCAGGCGTCCGCCCTTTAGCGCGTATTCGATCCGTCCCCGCTGGGTCATGCCGAGGTTGGCCCCTTCGCAAACGACATGGGCCTGCAGTTCGCCGCCGTCCACGCGAAGCAGGTTGTTGGCCCGGTCTCCCACAGTGTCGTGCGTTTCGTCCGAGGCTTTGACATAGGTGCCGATGCCGCCGAAATAGAGAAGGTCGACTTTAGCGCGCAACAGGACCTGTATCAGATCGGAGGGCGGGATCGTGTCCGCCGCGATGCCGAAAGCTTTTTTTATTTCCGGCGTCAGTTTGACGGTCTTTTCCGTTCGGGCGAAAACGGCGCCGCCTTTGGATATTTTTTTGGGATCGTAATCGGCCCAGCTGCTGCGCGGCAATTTGAACAGGCGTTCCCGTTCCGCAAAGCTCGTGGCGGCGTCGGGATCGGGGTCGCAGAAGATATGGCGATGGTCGAAGGCTCCCAGAAGCCGGATATGCTTCGACAAGAGCATGCCGTTTCCGAAAACGTCGCCCGACATGTCGCCCACGCCCACGCACGTGAAATCCGTTGTTTGGATGTCCTTGCCGAGTTCGCGGAAGTGGCGCTTGACGGCCTCCCACGCGCCACGGGCCGTAATGCCCATCTCCTTGTGGTCGTAACCGGCCGAACCGCCCGAGGCAAAGGCGTCGTCCAGCCAGAAACCGTATTCCTGGGAGACTTCGTTGGCGATGTCGGAGAATTTTGCCGTTCCCTTGTCGGCGGCTACGACGAGATAGGGATCGTCGCCGTCGTGCCGGACGACGCGCTCCGGCGGAACAATGCGGCCATTGATCCGGTTGTCAGTGATGTCGAGCAGGCCGCGGATGAGAATCCGGTAGCAAGCCACGCCTTCGGTTCGCAAATCGCCGGAGTCCTCCGGCGGGCGCTTGACGATAAAGCCGCCCTTGGATCCCACCGGCACGATAACGATATTTTTCACCATCTGGGCCTTCATCAGGCCGAGAATCTCGTTACGGAAGTCGTCGCGACGGTCGGACCAGCGAATGCCGCCCCGGGCGACCTTGCCCCCGCGCAGGTGAATGGCTTCCACGCGCGGGCTATAGACGAATACCTCGACCAGAGGCTTGGGCAGGGGCATGAATTCGATCTTGCGGCTGTCGTACTTGATCGACAGGTAGGACTTGGGTCCGCCATCCTTTGCGGGCTGGAAATAGTTCGTGCGCAGGACCGATTCAATCAGGTTCAGATAGCGGCGGAGGATGCGGTCTTCCTCCAGGGCCTTGACGTCCGCCAAAGCCGCGTGGATTTTTTGTCTCAGTCTTGCGGCCAGTCTGGCGCGGTCTTCCCCGATGCCGGGATCGTTATTGGTCACGAACAGTCGCGCAAGATAATAGGCCGTTTTCGGATGCGCCAGAAGGGTCGAGGCCATCATGTCGAGGTCGTAGGGAATGCGAAGCTGGCGCAAATAACGGCCCATGGCGCGCAAAATCACGATTTCACGCCATTCAAGCCCTGCGTAGAGAGTCAGGCCGTTGAACAGATCGTTTTCGACGTCTTTTGAACAGACCTTGGCGAAGGCTTCTTCGAACGAAGGTTTAAGCGTTGCGAAATCGACCGGCGACGGGCGCGCCGGGCGGCAAACGAATTCATGGATGAAGACTTTCAGCCCGCTGTTGCCCGGCGCGACTTCGTGCGGGCCGCTCATGTAGCGGGCCCTGAGGCCCATGTTTTCGATAAGCGGAAGGACGTCGGAGAGAAGGAGCGGAAAGCCGGGCTGGAAGAGCTTGAGGTGGAATAGATCGTCGTTTTTGGTCGCGAAAAGATCGACGACGAGCCGTTCGCTTTCCGTGACCCGCTCGAGCGCATGAATGTCGCGCGTGGCCGCTGCCGCCGAGGTGACGTCGCAGTAGCCGGGCGGAAAAGCTGCGCCGTACAGGCGCATAATCTGGAGTGAGCGGGCTTCGTCGTAATGGCGCAAGAGGCTGTCGTGAAGCCGGTCCTGCCACGTGCGGCACAATTCGCGGATGGACGATTCAAGTTGTTCGCGGTCCGGCTGGCGCGACGCCGGGCCCGTGGTGATGGTGAAGATCACGCGCGCAAGCCGGCTGCTGTCGATGCGGACGTTGAGTTCGGACGTGCATCCGGCAAAGGCGTTTTCGAGAAGCTGTTGTATCCTGATGCGCAGTTCGGAGTCGTAACGTTCGCGCGGCACGAACAGAAGGCACGTCACGAAACGGTTGAAGATGTCCTTGCGCACGAAAAGGCCTATGCCCGCCCGCTCCTGAAGCTTGAGGATGGCCAGGCTGTTTTCGAAAAGCTCGTCCGGATCGATCTGGAACAGCTCGTCGCGCGGGTAGGTATCCAGAATGTTGAGAAGAGCGCGTCCGTTGTGCCCCGCCGGGTCGAAACGGGCGCGATTTATCACCTGCATGACCTTGTGGCGCAGAAGCGGCACGTAGCGCACGCTTTGCGTATAGGCCGTGGACGTGAAAAGCCCGGCGAACAGATGTTCGCCGGCGATCCGGCCCTCGTCGTCGAAGCGCTGAACGACGA
This sequence comes from Alphaproteobacteria bacterium, assembly GCA_040773965.1. Taxonomy (GTDB): domain Bacteria; phylum Pseudomonadota; class Alphaproteobacteria; order UBA9219; family UBA9219; genus JAXGVG01. The sequence goes on from JAXGVG010000025.1 coordinate 11,914, forward strand.
TCGTGTCCATCGGAACGGCGCGGTGTACGCGGCTTCGTTCGTTGGCCTTGACGATGATGATCAAATGACGCTGCTGGACGTGGCGCTGGACATCGGGAGGCAGGGTGGGGCGGTCGCGCAAGTCGCCGAAAACGCGGGCTTCGTAACGGCGCAGAATGCCGAGGCCGCTGGACTCTTGCGCTTTCCACTGCAGGCGCTTGTCTTTCCGGACGATGTCGAGATAGCGGTAGCCGAGCAGGGTGAAGTTTTTCCGGCCTAGCCATTCAAGGAAACTTTTAGTTTCCGTCACGTCCTCAAGGGTGACGCGCGATCCTTTGGGCGCCTTGATCCCGGCGGCGGCTTCGGCCATCCGCGCGAACATTTTCTCCTTGTCCTCGACGGCGGCTTTGACATTGTCCAGAATGAAATGAAGCTCTTTGGCAATATCGTCGAGCTGTTGGGGATCGAGGCACAGGTCGAACTGAAGATGCATGAAGGATTCGGCGTCGGCCTTTTCGCCCTTCAAATCGATCAGCCTGCCTTTATCGTCGCGCCGCACGCGCAGAACCGGATGGAGCGAAAGATGGATGGCGTAGCCGCGCCGGTGCAGCTCGCCCGTGACGGAATCCACCAGAAACGGCATGTCGTCGGCAATGATTTCCAGAACCGTTCGATGCGACATCCAGCCGTCTTTTTCACGCGACGGGTTCACAAGGCGCAGGCTTATCGCGCCGCGCGGCCGAACCTGCGCGAACCGCCAGAACGACGAGACAAGACCCTTTTGCGCTTCGGGCGGCAAGGCGGACGGATCATCCGGCAGGAGGCCGGTGAGAAAGGATTCGGCGAAGGCGGCGGGGGGAGACGTTGCGGAGGGTTTTTTTGCAGAGGAGAGTTTGGTTTTTTCCGTGGCGCCGTTGCGTCCCATTATGAATGCTCCCTGAAAAAGGGTGGATTGCACGTAAGCGATAGGCGTATAATTATCTTAATGAGGGCGGACCCTAATAGCATCGAGGGGGGCGGTCAATAAGGCGGTTTCGCGGGTGCGAAAGCGTTCTTTTGACTGGCAAAACCATGTAAATTATGAAAGAAACCAATCGTTAGGACCCTTCAGGCATAATATTCGGTCTCGCGCCCTTAGCTCAGCAGGATAGAGCAGCTGCCTTCTAAGCAGCAGGTCAGAAGTTCGAATCTTCTAGGGCGCGCCAACCTGCTTCGCTCCAGGCAGCTACGCAGGGCAAGCCCTGCGCCGCAAATCCGTTAGATATTGAATCGCTCGAAGCCGGTGAGCAGCTTGACGTCGACGTTGCCGAAGCGGTCGCGGAAGGCGTTGAGGATCGCGTCCGACGTCTTCCGGGCCGGGAGCTCGGCGTTGAAGACGAGCAATTTCCGGTTGTTTACGATTTCGGAACTTACCAGCACATGGTTGCCTTTCGTCAGGCGGTTCATTTCCGCCTCGATGCCTTCGGCGACTTTCCGGTCGCTCGAGGCGGGGAAAGAGAATTGCAACAGGCGGGCCATCCTGTTCGACGAGCCGAAACCCATGCGGTCCAGAACGAGCATGATAGCGCTTGTGATCAGCGTGAAGGCGATGGCCATCGCGTAAAGTTTAGTGCCGCAGGCCATGCCCATGGCCATCACCATGAAGATGTTGGCCGTGTCGCGGGAGTCCTTGACGGCGTTGCGAAACCGGACGATCGACAGCGCGCCCACAAGGCTGAACGCCCGCGCCAGATTGCTTCCGATGATCAGCATGATGAACGACACGGTGATGGCCATGATGATCATGGTCAGGACGAACGAACGCGAATACGAAATGCCTGTGTGAGTCATCCGGTATACGACGGACATGAGCAGCGCCAGAACGGCGCTCAGGGCAGTGCTGAGCAGAAACTCCTGAAAGGTGAATCCGGCGCTTAACGTATCTGGCGACAGGGCAAGTTGCTTTAGAAATTCATCCATGACTGGTTCAGCTCCTCTAGCAATGGTTGATTGTTCACATGGCGATCGACGGATTTCACGTATTTCGAATAGGGCCGCGCCACAAGGCGGTTTTTCCGCAGGCAGCTGCGAAGCCATTGGGGCATTCGCGCGTCGAACTTGACCTCAAGAATGCCGTAACCCGGCGGCAGAACGCGCATACCGCTTTCGTCAAAAGGCGGCATGAACGATTCAGGACCTGCGCACCGAAGATTGAAATCGAGCGTGACCCGCACGTCGTGCCCAAGCAGATCGACCAGCGCCACGCGCTCATAGGAGAGGGCGACGAGCGGCTTGTAGTTGTAGCGGGCGAAATGGTAGGCGAAAAAGCCGAAATCGCCGGTAGCCGCGAAGGGCGCGATCCAGAGAGACTCCATCTCGTCGGGTTCGATCCACACGCGGGTTTTGCTGATGGTCTGGTTTGTTTTTTTCTTTGCCTCCAGCGCGATGCGCGACGGCTCGCCCCCGTAATGGCGGAAGCGGAACTTGCACCGGTTCTTTTCGCCGTTGATGACGTCGTAATAGTCTTTCCGGTCGCCGGTATCCAGATAAAGGGAATGAACGGCATAGCGGCCCGTCGAATCCGTATGAGAGTCGAAAAGCATGCCGTGGCGCAGTTCGTTGACGATCTTTTCGCCTTCTGCCAGCGTCACCAGAAACTTCAATTCGAAGCGCGAGGCGGCGCGGTTGCGCGCGACCGGCAGGGGCGCCACGCGGGGCTCTTCCGGGAATTCAGGCTCTTCAATCTCCAGTATTTCGGCGACGTTAACGCTCATATCGAATCTACCTCAAACCGGAATGGCACACGGCGCAAACCGCATCGATTTTCTGGTCTATTTTCTTCTCAGTGTCCACGCTTATCGGCAAGGCCGATACCTTAGTTCTTTCAAGGGGATGGATGTTGCCGCGTTCCTTATAATCCGCGCCGTTTTCAACAAACCATGAAGCGCCGGTCACGATCGCGGGCCGTTTGCCATCGCCGATTTTTTCATAGACGTTCAGGCCGAGGGAATTTCCTTTGAAAAGGTTGCCGGACAGGACGACGCTGGAGCCGTCCTTGACGGCGACGCCGACGTTGTTTTTCTCAAGACGGTTGCCGCCGATCTCAATTTCCGTCGATCCTTCGCCGACCGATATGCCCTTGTCTCCCGATTCAACGATGAGGTTGTTCCGCACGACAAGGCCCCTAAGCGAGCCTATGTCGATTCCGTCGTCCTTCTGACGGAACATGAAATTGCCTTCCACGAGCGCGCTGCCGAGGTCGAAGTCGAGCGCGTCGCGGTTCCGGGCAAAAACGTTGTTGACGACTTTCGCGTGGCCGCCGCGCACATTGAGGGCGTCGTCCGCATTGATATCGAAAAACCGGTTATCGTGAATAGAGCTGTCGGCGACGTCGATGACGTTTAGGGCTCCCGTATAGCGCCGCCCTTCGTAGGAAAATTCATTGGATTTTGAAAAGCGCGCGTTACGGATGACGACGGGTTCCTTTTGGCCGCGGATAATGACGCCGGCCCATTCATCCTCATACGGGTCGAATGTGACCGGGGTTTTCGAGATATCGGGGAACGAAACGGGCCCTTCGATCAGCATGAGTGAATCGGAATCGAATAAAAGATGCGCGCCGTCGTTGAACGTAACGGCGCATGAGGGGGCGAACCGGATGGGCCCGGAGATATGCCATGAACCCGGTTCAAAGGTGAACGATTTACAGTCTTTTACGTCTTTGGGTGCCAGAGTGTATTTGGTTTTACGTCCTTTGGGCACAGGCGGCGGGAATAGGCGCGTGGGGTCGATAGAGAAAAGCATGGCCGCCGTCAATTCCATGCATTCCCGGCGGTCGTCCAAATTCCAGCAAAGAAGCGGGCCGACGTCGTATAATCCAGGCGGATTTCTTAGTCCGTAATAGCTTACATTGACGATTCCTTTTTCGGCCTCGAACTTGATCGGCGAATTGAGCGGTTTGTATATTCTGTAGCCTTCCGCGGACAGATCCGCGCTGTCAGGCGGAAGGTTTTCGCCCAGGCTCAGAACGCCTTCGCCGATGCGCTTGATAAAGAAGGGCCAGGCTTTTGAAGGCTCGAACGTCTTGCCGTTTTGGAGAGATTCGACGACAATGTCTTTTAAGGGTGTCTTTCCGGAGTTTTCCACATCGATCAGAATGGCGCCCGCCGTGTTGCGCCCCAATAAGGCATCATACCGGTTGTCCGGCGACGGAAAGGCGATGTCGTTCCGTTCGGCTATAAAAGCTTCCGAGACTGTTTTCCCGTTTTGTCCGCAGGTCAGGGGGGAGGCGATGGTCCGTCCGAGGATTTTAACGGTAAAGTCCGGGTCTTTGTCGCAGGACGCCGCCGTTTGAAAGCGGACGCGGTACATGCCCGCGCCCTGAATGACGAATTGGAAGGATTCTTTTTCCCGCCAGCCGGGCGTGATCCGTGCCTCAGGGTTTTCGTAATCTTCCTTAAGGTATTCGATGCGTCTTTGAACGGTCGGAAAATGCCAGTTTGCGGATTCATATTTTTCAATGGAGGGAATTCCGTTGCCGTGGGAAATGATGCCTTTAGGTAAATCTTCGGTCAGATAGGGACGCGCATGAGCCAGGATTTTTTCGTACAAGCCTACGGGATCGTTATGGCGAATGATATAGGCTATGCGCTTGTGGACCATGGCTCGCAGCGCGGGATCGGCCATGAACAGCCTGTGAAGCCTGTTCATGGCCAAATAAGGCATATGGAACGGAAGCAGGGGCGTCGATTGGCCGCTCGCCTGAGGCTCATAAAAGTCGTATCCGATGAAGGAAAATCGCGGGTCGCGCTTGGGCCGGTAAATGGGGATGTTATGAGTATTGAGTGAGCTGCCCCCCAAAATTTAGACCAGTGATATAAGGTCCCTAAACGAGTACGGAAAGGGAACGGATATGACTGGGATGCGGAATAAACACACGAAAGAAACGAA
>JAXGVG010000026.1:0-16662 GCA_040773965.1 Alphaproteobacteria bacterium
GCGACATGTGCATGGACGGCACGGTCTATGCGGGTCTTTCGCCTGACGGCAACGTCAAGATGTTCACGACGCCATGCGATTACGGCCAGACGTGGGACAACTGCTCGACATGCGTAGGGACGCGCACAAAAGTCGCTTGGTCCAATTGGCAAGTGTTAACGGGCATCAACAATCCGAACACAGGAAAGGCTAATTCATCCGCTTTGGCCGCGTTGAATTCTCCAACTTATACAGCGGCAAGAACCTGTGAAAATCTTGTAGCTAACGGCTATAACGACTGGTATTTGCCGGCCATCAACGAGCTTATTTTGTTAGGTAACGGGAGTATGTCAATCGGCAACTTCGGCTATTCATGGTCGGGAGAAGACAGTATGCAAAACATTTATTGGTCTTCTTCGGAATCGATGGGTTCAAAATATTACTCGGCCTCGAGCCGTGCTTCCGCGATGAATCCCGATGTGCACAGTTTTTCAAGACTCTATTATAACGCGCCGGATGTCAATGGCTCTGATATTCCTAAAACCGACACGGCCTATCTTCGCTGCGTGCGGCGGTAGGCGTCAGGCTTTGATGCCGGTTTGGCGAAGCGCCGTTTGCTGTCTTGGCGCGAGCGCCTTGACGTCGAAATCTTTCACAAGCTCGTGAAAGAGTCTGTACCAGTTGATCTCCGCGCGGAGACGCAAGAAGACAGCGCCGAGGCCAATGGCGGCGCGATCCATGAATACGAACTCGCGGGGCACGGTCACCCCGCCGATCTTGCGTAATTCGCGGTGCACGCGGTTGGCCGTGGCGCGTCCATAAAGGCCTGTGTTGGTTTCTTCGATAAGTTGCGCACGGTCTTCCAAAAGCGGGGCATATATAAAATTGGCCCATATATTTAAAACGCTAACTAACTCCTTGTTAATATTATGAAATCCCCATGCCTTATAAGCCTCAACGGCAAGCTCTGACTTCTTCTCAAGCAACGCTTGATAAAGTTTCATGACGCCTTGCACGAGTTCCGGCTTAAAAATGCGAACGCAACCGAAATCCAGCAGGTTGAGGCTGTTGTCCTTGCGCACCGTGTAATTGCCGAGGTGCGGATCGCCATGAATGACGCCGTAATAATAAAAGGGCGTATACCACGCGCGGAACATGTTGATGGCCACGGCGTTGCGATCTTTAAGCGGCTTTTCGTCGGCAATCTTCGCCAATCGTTCGCCTTCGAGCCAAGTCATCGTCAAAAGACGATCCGTCGAAAGCTTGTCGACGACTTCCGGCACATGAACACCCGTAACTTTTGCGAGCATTGCCCGGTAAAGTTTAATGTGCTTGGCTTCAAGGATGTAATCCAGCTCCTCGCGCAAACGGTCCGCAATCTCCGCCTGCACCTGTTTGGTGGAAACGGCGCGGTCATAATGCTCGAAAACGGCCAACGCTAACCTCAGTTGGCGCAAGTCGGCTTCGACGACGGAGGACATATCGGGGTACTGCAGTTTGCAGGCCAGCTTCTGCCCATCCAGCCCTGTCGCCCGGTGCACCTGCCCCAATGATGCCGCTGCGGCAGCCAAAGGTTCAAACTTCTTGAACTTCTTTTGCCAATCCGGCCCAAGTTCAGTGGCCATACGTCTTTTGACAAACGCCCAACCCATCGAAGGCGCATCGGCCTGTAGATGCATAAGTTCGGCAGCGTATTCTTTCGGCACGGCATCGGGGATCATCGCCAGTATCTGGGCTATCTTCATAATCGGCCCCTTGAGGCCGCCGAGTGTCTCGCGCAATCGCTCCGCCAGCTTTTGGCGGTCAGTCTTCATCCCAAGATAACGCTCCCCGGCCATGCGCACGCCGACACCCGCCATGGCCTTTGAAACCTTGGCATAGCGCTTCACGCGCTTGCGGAGAGTGTTTTTTTCGCGTTGAGGCATAAGAAGCCGTTGAAGCCTTTATTTTGCTGTTTTTCTTTTCAACATTTCAATTTCAACCAGAAAGGATGGCCCCCGATTAGCTATAATCTTTTCAATATCACGGCGCTGATGCAATAACGTCAGGATCACAATACCTCCTTCAAGGCGATCATAAACGATAAAATGCCTACCAGATGGCGCCATCAGAAAAGGCACGGCGCGATGCGCGCGAAACCGGCCAATTTCCGGATTTATAGCGGCTTTTTTCATGACAGCGTACAAGTCAGCCATGTACTCGTCCGCCGACTTTTCACCCCACTGTTTCAGTGAATGAGAATAAATTTCGCGGAGGGCTTTTGCGGCCTGCCGCGTCAGGTGAAACCTGGCCTTTTTCATGACCAATCGGTCGTTTCCTTATTCTCAAGAACTTTCATGTCCTTATGGAAATCGCCCGTGGAAGGAAAGGTTCGCCCTGCAGCAACGTCGCGATAACCGGTGAGAATGGAGCCAATTTCAATTTGGCCATCGCGTCTTTCCATATCGCGGCGGATAAGATCGCGAATATATTCGCTGGGCGTTTCGTAAAGTCCCGTTTTTCCCACCATCTTTCCAACGAAAGCGGCAAGCGAACCGGTCAGACGCGCGTTAATGCGGGTGGATAACATGGGCAGGCTCCTTCAACGGCTTGTTTTAATTTAACAAATGTCGCAATAATTGTCAATATTGTCATAATAAATGCGACAATCGGGCGGATTAGAGCAATCCAATGAGAAAATGTCCTAAATCATCGCCATTCCGCCGTTGACATGGATCGTCTGGCCGGTGATGTAGCGGGCTTCTTCGCTCGCAAGAAAAACAATCGCGGCGGCGACGTCTTTCGCTTCGCCGAGATAGCCGACAGGAATGGCAGAAAGCATGCGCTGTTTCTGGTCTTCCGTAAGCTTATCCGTCATTGGCGATATGATGAAACCGGGCGCGACGCAATTAACCGTTACGTTGCGCGGCGCGATTTCCTGCGCAATCGATTTGCTCATCGCCATTAGTCCGCCTTTGGAGGCCGAATAGTTTGCTTGTCCCGCGTTGCCCATGGCCCCGACAACTGACGCGAGGCTGATAATGCGTCCCCAGCGGCGGCTCATCATGCCTTTGAGGCACGAACGCGAAAGCCGGAACGCCGCCGACAAATTCACATTAATCACCAGATCCCAGTCCTCGTCCTTCATGCGCATGGCAAGACCATCACGCGTCAGACCAGCATTGTTCACAAGAACATCAACACCGCCGCCGAGTTTTTCCTCAGCCTCTTTTAGTAAAGCCCCTGCGGCCGCCGGATCGGAAAGGTTCGCCACAACGCTAAGGGCATTTTCGCCTAATTCTTTCTGTAGCGCCTCAAGCGGTTCTTGCGCGATATCCGTCATAGCCACGCGTGCACCCTGCTCCATCAAGGTTCGCACCACAACTTTGCCGATTCCACCCGTGGCGCCTGTGACAAGAGCGTTTTTTCCACCAAGGCTAAACATGGCTTTACCTCCTATTGTTATTTTCTTTCCATTTGTTCGCGCAAAACGCGATTAATTTCCGTTTGATATCGTCCTTCTGGCGCGTGGGCTCTATAGTAAGTCAATAAATCTTCATCGAGCCGGATTGTAACGGACATTTTGCGTGGTCGATAAAAAAGTCCTCGGCGAGCCTTACGCGAAAACACAGTTTCAGGCATATCCGATAAGTTGATTTTACTTTTCGATCCTTTCCCGATAACTTTTTTCTGACTAGTTGATAAAGCTTTCGGCAAGCCTTTATGAGTCGTTCGTGTCTTCATGGTATCTTCTCCTTTCCTTGGGGGTAGCCAAACGCGCTGTGATTATTCGAATAATCTCTTCGCCATCCCTAACTTCATAATTATGACCCACCATCACAACGTTATTTTTAATCATTCCTGATGTTTGCCATCGGTATTCATGTCCCTCGATACGGTCCTGTTCCGATAACTGATAGGGATCGTCAAAAACACGTTGGGCGGTTTCGAAATCTATATCATGTTTAACAAGATTCTTCGCGCTTTTGACTTTATCCCAGACAATTTTCATAAACGTCCCCCCACAAACTATTGTACGTACATACATCTCATTGTCAAGATAACCTCACGTTTGATAACTATTTTCAGATAATCATGGGGTGCGTCGGGCGCGCCCCGACTTCTTCCAGAATGGCCACGGCCGTCTTGACACCATATTTTAAACTGGCCTCGAGGCTCAAGCCCTTTGATAAACCGAACAAAAAGCCTGCGGTAAAGGAATCCCCGGCGCCGACCGAGCTGACAAAATGCTTTGGCCTCTCGCCCGGAATATCAAAGCGTTTCTTGCCATTGTACGCTTCGACCCCGTCTTCGCCTCTTGTCGTTACGACGATCTGATGCGGCGGGAGCGGCAATTTCAATACGTTATGAAAAAGCGTTTGCTCGGCGTCATTACCGATTAGTATATCGGCCTTCTCAACGATAAAGCGTGCCAAGTGCTGCTGGTCTTTCCAAACGTTCACATTGTGAAAACTGAAAACGATTTTCGTTTTGTCATGGGCATATTCTATAGCATCGCGGATGACGCTCGGGTTTTCCGCATCGCTTAAAAGCTGAACGTCGATAAGGAAATAGTTCGTCTTTGTGAAATCGAATGAACGGAAATCATTAATGTTAAAATCTTCGGCGCAACCCATATTCGTCGCAAAACTGCGGTGCCCGTCTTCCGTCAACAAGACAAGGCATACCGCCGACATGATTCCCTTATGATCATAAGGATCGCAACAAAGACTCACGCCGCGCTTGCGAAAATCGTCGAGAAAGAAATCGCCCATCTCATCGTGGCAAACCTTGCCGAAAAAGCCGACCTTGCCGCCCAAGGCGGCCATAACCGCGACGGTATTGGCGCTGGATCCGCCCGCGACCATGCGCGGGTTTTTCAGTTCCGACTGAATTTGCCTGAGCGTGGGAATGTCGAACTCGCGTCCCGCGTCGAAAGGAATATTCCTTTCCTTCAGAAACGCGGTTGAAACATCGGCAATCACATCGGTATAGGCGCGGCCGACGGCGACGACGTTAAAATATTCCTGTGAATGGCTCATCCGCTATCTGTTTTTCAGAAAGGCTTCAATGCTGTCCGGCGCATGCAGCGAAAAGCTCACAATCTCCCTGTCGATGCGTTTGGTCAGACCCGCCAGGACGGTTCCCGCTCCGCATTCCACCAATTCCCCGACGCCCTGCTCTTTCAGGTAAATCACGGATTCCCGCCATCGGACCGAACCGGTGATCTGATCGACGAGCAAGGAGCGAATGACGCCGGGATCGCTCGAGGCCGTTGCCGTTACGTTGTTGACAACCGGCACGACAGGAGCCTTCAGGTCTATATTCGCCAGAGCTTCTTCCATGGCGATGGCGGCAGGCTCCATCAGAGAGCAATGGAAAGGGGCGCTCACCGGTAACTTAATGCTACGCTTGAAGCCTCGCTCGGCGGCCAGCGCAATAGCGCGGTCCACGGCGGCCACGTGGCCGCTGATGACGACCTGTCCGGGAGCGTTGTCGTTGGCGGCGGCGCAAATATCGGCTCCGGCAGCGGCGGCCACGATTTCCTGCGCCGCTTTCATATCGGTCCCCATAAGGGCCGCCATGGCCCCTACGCCCACAGGAACAGCCTCCTGCATGGCTTTCCCTCTGATACGCAGCAAACGGGCCGTATCGGCTAGCGTAAACGTTCCGGCGGCGCATAGGGCCGAATATTCGCCCAAACTATGCCCTGCCACATAGGCCGCAGCCTCAGGAAGACGATAATTCCCTTGTTTATCAAGGACGTTAACAACAGCCATGCTAACGGCCATAAGGGCGGGCTGGGCGTTTTCAGTGAGTTTTAAAACATCGTCAGGGCCCTCAAAAATCACGCTGGAGAGCTTTTGCGAGAGGGCCTCGTCCACCTCCTGAAAGACTTCGCGCGCCTCGGTAAAAGCGTCATAAAGGGCCTTGCCCATGCCAACCTGCTGGCTTCCCTGGCCGGGGAAAATGAGGGCGCGTTTGGAGCGTTCTGAGTTCATCGTCCGGTAAAGGTTAAGGTTTGGGCATCTTTATGGGCCGAACTCAAGCTTCTTGTCAAAGGTACGTCAAGTGGCTTTAATCCCCCGGGAATCCCTTAAGGTTGGCCCCTAACCCCCGATTTTATCATGATCCTTGTCACCGGCGGCGCCGGGTTTATCGGTTCAAATCTCGTAGCAGCCCTCGAGAAGAGAGGCGAAAGAGTGGCGGTGTGCGACCGTCTTCGTCTGGGAGAGAAGTGGCGCAATCTGTCCAAACACTTCATCGAGGAGATAATTGCTCCGGAACAGCTTACGGATTTTCTGGACCGCACCGGGGGCGACATTGAAATAATCTTTCATATGGGAGCCATCTCCTCGACCACCGAAAGGAACGCCGATCTCATTATCGACAACAACTTCCGCCTGAGCTGCCGGCTTTGGCGCTGGTGCGAGGAAAACGGCGTTCGCTTCGTTTACGCCTCTTCCGCCGCGACATATGGCGACGGATCGGCGGGGTTCAGTGACGAGGAAACGCCTGATGCGCTGGCCAAACTGCGCCCCCTAAACGCCTACGGCTGGAGCAAGCATCTTTTCGACCGATGGGCGCTTCGTCATAAGGAGCGCGGCAACGGCGGGCCAACCCAATGCGTGGGGCTCAAGTTCTTCAACGTCTACGGCCCTAATGAATACCACAAGGGCGGGATGCGTTCCGTCGTGCACCAGATATTCCCGTTCGCCCTCCGGGACGAATCCTTTCCCCTTTTCCGGTCCTACGACCCGCGTTATCCCGATGGCGGCCAGCTTCGCGATTTCGTATGGGTCCGCGATTGCGTGGACGTCATGCTGTGGCTTTTGGACAGGCCGAAGGTCAACGGCCTTTTCAATCTGGGAACGGGAAAGGCGCGCAGTTTTGCCGATCTGTCCACCGCCGTCTATCTCGCGGCGGGAAAGGATCCCATGCTGACTTACCGCGACATGCCCGAGGAGCTTCGCCCGAAATACCAGTATTTTACCGAAGCAAGCATGGCCAAGCTGCAGGCGGCGGGTTACACCGATCCCTTTACGACGCTCGAGGAAGGAGTCCGGGAATACGTTCAAAAATTCCTGGCTCAACCGGATCCCTATATCTAAACGGTTCAGTCATGCACACCCATCTTTTGACTCTTTTGGACAAGCTTACCGGGCATCGCGTTCTTTGCGTCGGCGATTTGATGCTGGATCGTTACGTCTACGGGCAGGTGGAGCGCATTTCGCCCGAGGCCCCTATTCCCGTTCTCCGGACGCAGCGCGAAGCGGTGACGCTCGGCGGCGGCGGCAACGTGGTGAGAAACGTCGTCGCGCTGGGCGGACAGGTTGACATGATCGGCGTCGCCGGACAGGATCAGGCGGGTTACGATCTTGAGAAACAGGTTTCCTCGCTCCCGCAAGTCACGTCTTACCTTCTGACGGACAATTCGCGTCCTACGACCCTTAAAACGCGGTATGTGGCGGACGGCCAGCAGCTTTTGCGCGCGGACCACGAAATCAGTTATCCCCTTTCGCCGCACATGGAAAAACAGATTTCGATGCGTGTGCGCGGCGCGATCGAAAGCTGTTCGGTGCTTATCCTTTCGGACTACGCCAAAGGCGTCCTTACCGACAGCGTCCTGAAAGAGATTATCGCGCTGGCAAATGAGAAAGGTCGCCGTGTTCTGATCGATCCGAAAGGACGCAATTTCAGCCGCTACAGCGGGGCCTATATGCTGACTCCCAACCGGCGCGAGCTTTCGGAATCGACGGGCATTCCCGTGCATACGGTTCAGGAAGCCGAAAAGGCCGCCCGCCAGCTTATTTCCGATCATGACCTGCAGGGAATCCTGGCCAAGCTGGGCGCCGACGGCGTTTGCCTTGTCATGAAAGGCGAGCCTGTGCGTCATTTCCACGCAACGGCGCGCGAAGTCTATGACGTCTCCGGCGCGGGCGACACGGTGGTGGCGGCAATGGCTCTTGCCCTTGCGGGAGGCCTGACGCCTGCCGAAAGCGCGGAACTGGCCAATATCGCCGGATCTATCGTCGTGGGCAAAATAGGAACGGCCGTCGTGACTCATGACGAACTGGCCCGCGAGCTTGTGCGCGATCAGGTCTTGTTGAGCGAGGAAAAAATCGTGGCCTTGTCCGAAGCGGGCGAATTGGCTGAACGCTGGCGCAAGCAAGGACTGAAGGTCGGTTTTACGAACGGCGTTTTCGACCTTTTGCATCCGGGGCATTTGTCGCTGATACGGCAGTCGCGCGCCGTTTGCGACAAGCTGATCGTCGGGATGAATAGCGACGTTTCGACGAAAAAGCTGAAAGGCGACGGGCGGCCAGTTCAAGGCGAAAGCGCGCGCGCGATGGTTCTGGCTTCTCTGGCGGACATAGACGCCGTCGTCATTTTTAACGAGGAAACGCCCCTCGCTCTCATCAAGGCGATCCGTCCTTTCGTGCTCGTCAAGGGCGCGGATTACACGATGGAAAACGTCGTCGGTGCCGATCTCGTGCAGGGCTGGGGTGGGCAGGTCGTTCTGGCGAATCTCGTTCAGGGCCAAAGCACCACGGCCACGATTGCCAAATTGAAGGGATAAACGCTTTCTTCCCTATTGCCCCGCGTCCTTCCGCGTGGCAAATTCCACAGATTCTCAAGTCCTTGCGAAAGCAGGGACCGGGAGTCCCGTTGGTTCGCCCCGCCTTCTGAACATCGTACGGGATGACCGTAAAAACGCTGCCGCCGCAACAGGCCGCAGAAGGGCATGAGCGCTTGAATGATTGCCGCGATCGAATACGCGCGACCCGCGCCGCCTCCGTTGCACGGCACGAATCCGCCTGCGGACGATGCCGCCGACGAATTCCTCAAGGCGTGGTTTCGCTACGGCACGCAAAACAGGTTCATCTGCCGTCCATCGGATGTTTATAGCTACAACCGTTTCAAGGAGTTGGCCCAGGCCGCAGGGATCGATATCAAGGAACGTTGCGTCGGCCTCGATCCGCTCACCCCTCAGCACAATCTGGAAACGATTTCCTGCCTCTTCAGGCCCGACGCGGCCCTCACGGACATGCTGTGGCGGCGGCGGCAGCTTCAGGGGACGGGCTATGCGGCGTGCGGCTATCTTCAAGGACTGACCGGCGCGAAGGTTGCGCAAACCGTAACGGACCTATGCCTTGCGCCCGCCACAAGCGCGGACGCTTTGGTATGTTCGTAGAATGCCATGCGCGGCGCCGTCCGCAAGCTTTGGGACATTCATGCGGATTACCTGAACTTTCGTTTCGGCGGCACGTTCCGTTGCCCGATCCAGACGCCGGTCATTCCCTTCGGGATCGACACGTCGCCTTATCTGGTTCTCACGTCGTCGGAAAAGCGAATGATCCAGAGGATGGCGCTGGGCGCCACCGATCAGGAAGTGATCGTTCTGGCCGTGGGGTCCCCGAATCCTTCGGCGCACGCGCATTCCCTTCCCTTGCTGTTGGCGGCGGAACACGCGGCGCGCAACGTGTTCTGCAAGCTGCGGATCGTTTTATCGGGTTACTTCAGGCCGAATGACGAGCGCGAGGGGCGTTTGCGCGCGATGGCGCGCTACATTTTCCAGACCGTCCGGTGCGACCTGATGCCGGAAGGCGACGACCGTTTTCCGCACGGTCTTTGGGCGGCAGCGGATATTTTCGCTTCGCTCGCCGACAACGTTCACGAAAGCCTCGACCGTACGGCGCTGGAAGCCATGGCGTGCGGCCTGCCTTCGGTGGTTTCGGACTGGAACGGTTATCGCGACTATGTCCGCGACACGCAGGAAGGCTTTTTGATCCCCACGCATATGCCGCCGGATACGGCGGGACTGTTCAACGCTTTTCATTATTATAACGAAGGGAAAGCGGAAAACTTCCTGACCGGCGCGGCGCAATCGACGATGGCGGATATTCGCCGCGCGGCGTCGGCTTTCATCTCGCTGGCCAATGGCGAGGGGAAGCGCCGCGCCATGGGCGAAGCGGCCCGCGCAAGAGCCCAAAGCGTTTTCGACTGGCGCGTGATTGTGCCCTCTTTCGAGGCTTTGTGGCGCAAACTTTCCTCGGACGCGGAGAGAGAGAGGCCATCCCTCAACGCGTTCCCCCGGAACTGGGCGGCCGCAAGCCCCGCCGTCCCCAACCCGTGGACGGTGTGGAGCGGTTTCGCGACCGCCCCCTTGTCTCCGCTGGACCGGGTGCGCGTTGTGATGACAAGCGAGGAAATTTCCATTATCCTCGAACACGATATGAACATGTTCGTGCCCGAACTTCTCGTACCGAAAGCCTCGCTCTTGAAAATGGCCGAAGCCATTCGTCAGGCGGGCGCCGTTCGCATTCAGGACATGCTTCGGGGCGACGCCGCGCGCGAAGACGCACGATTGTGGCGCTGTTTCGCCTGGATGCTCAAGCACGGCGTTTGCATTCGCGAGTTGAGCTGATGGACTCTTTTCCTCCCGATGCCCCATGGTTTCTCTTTTTAACGGGGCTTGTCGTGGGCCTGGCCCTTGGCAGCTTTACGACGATGCTGAGTTACCGCATTCCGCGCCGAATCTCGATCGTGCACCCGCCCTCGCAATGCCCCAAGTGCCATGCGCCGCTGACCAAACGCGATCTGGTGCCGGTTCTTTCATGGATTTTCGAGCGCGGGAAATGCCGCCATTGCCACGCGCCGATTGCCATTCGTTACTTGATTATCGAGCTTGCGACGACGATAGCCGTCGTGGCGGCTTTCATGCGCTTTGGCTTTTCGCCCGCGCTTGTCGCTGCGCTTATCGGAATCGTCGCCTTCATCACGCTCGTGACGATAAACATCGAGCGAAACAGGGAAGGTTAATTTTCTTTATTGGCAGCAGTTTATCCTGCAAGCGCCTTTTCGATCGCCGTAATGGCTATTGGCATACCGGATTCGTTCGTGCCGCCCGCTTGAGCCATGTCCGCGCGGCCGCCGCCGCCCTTGCCGCCGAGCACTTGCGCGCCAACCTTGACCAGTTCAACCGCGTTAATTTTGGCGGTCAAATCGTCCGTCACGGCTACGACGAGCGACACCTTGCCTTCAAAACTGGCCGTTAGCGCGATCACGCCCGACTTGATCTGCGCCTTGAACGCATCGGCCATGGGTTTCAGGTCCTTGGCGGGAATGTCCGTTAAAACGCGGCTAACGAAGTTTATCCCGTTGATCTTTCTTGCTTCCTCCTGCTTGGAAGCCGCGCCATTGCCGTCGCCCATGGCAACCTGACGCCGCAGGTCGGTCACTTCGCGCTCAAGCTTCCGGCGCTCATCGACAAGTTGCGTAACGCGCGTCGCCGCTTCGGCAATCGGCGATTTAAGCGCTTCCGCAACGTCGTTCAGGCTCTTTTCCTGCGCCGCGAAATGCTCCAGCGCCGCCGCTCCCGTCAGCGCCTCGATACGCCGCACGCCCGCCGCCAATGCGCTTTCGGATACAATCTTGAAAACGCCGATGTCGCCCGTGCGTTTGACGTGCGTGCCGCCGCAAAGCTCGACAGAGAAGTTTTGCCCGTCGTCGGAACCCATCGACACCACGCGCACTTCGTCGCCGTATTTCTCGCCGAACAGGGCCATCGCGCCCTTCTCCATCGCTTCCTGCGGCGACATGAGGCGCGTCACGGCCTCTTCGTTCAGGCGAATACGCCGGTTTACCTCGGCCTCGATTTCGGCCAGAGCCTCGGCCGGTATCGGCACAGGCTGGCTGATGTCGAAACGCAAGCGTTCCGCCGAAACCAGCGAGCCTTTCTGCGTCACGTGTGCGCCCAGCTTTTTTCGCAACGCCGCGTGCATCAAGTGCGTAGCCGAGTGATTGGCGCGTATGCGCGCGCGGTTCTCGCCGTCCACGAGCAGGATGACGTCTTCGCCAACCTTGATCGTTCCTTTATCGATCCGTGCGTAATGCACCCATACCGCGCCCGCTTCCTTCTTCGTGTTCGTGACCGTCAGGACCGCGCCCTTGGGGGTCGTGATCGTGCCTATATCGCCCATTTGACCCCCGGATTCCGCATAGAACGGCGTCTGGTTGACGATAATCCGGACTTCCGCTCCGGCCTTGGCCTCGGTTACGCGCGTGCCTTTGTGAACGATGGCCGTGATCTGGCCCTCGGCTTTCTCCGTGCTGTAACCGAGGAAGTCCGTCGCGCCCAGCTCGTCATAAATATCGAACCAGAGCTTATCGGTGCCCGCTTCGCCCGACCCGGCCCAGCTGGCACGCGCCACGGCTTTCTGTTTCGCCATGGCGGCCTCAAAGCCTTCCACATCGACCGTCTGACCGCGTCCGCGCAAGACGTCCTGCGTTAAATCCAGCGGGAATCCGAAGGTATCGTAAAGCTTGAACGCAACGTCGCCCGGCAGGGGCTTGCCCGCCTTCAGTTTGCCCGTTTCGTCGTCCAGAAGCTTCAGGCCGCGTTCCAATGTCTGTTTAAAGCGTGTTTCCTCAAGCTTCAGCGTCTCCGTAATCAGCGGCTCAGCGCGCACCAGTTCAGGATACGCCGTGCCCATCTGTTTAATCAGTTCCGGCACGAGGCGATAAATCAGCGGCTCTTTGGCCCCCAGCAGATGCGCGTGGCGCATGCCCCGGCGCATGATCCGGCGCAGGACATAACCGCGCCCTTCGTTGCTCGGCAACACGCCGTCGGCGATCAGGAACGACGTCGCGCGCAAATGATCGGCGATCACGCGAAATGAAGGCTTTTGAGGGCCTTCGGGATCGGTTTTCACAAGATCCGCCGTCGCGCCGATAAGCGCCTTGAAGAGGTCGATGTCGTAATTGGAATAAACGCCCTGCATGACGGCAGCGATGCGCTCCAGCCCCATTCCTGTGTCAATGGAGGGCTTCGGCAGGTTGATCTTTTTTCCGCCGGGCTGCTCCTCGAACTGCATGAATACCAAATTCCAGAATTCAAGGTAGCGGTCGCCGTCTTCGTCGGGCGAGCCGGGCGGACCGCCCTGCAGCTTATCCCCTTGATCGATAAAGATTTCCGAGCACGGCCCGCAAGGTCCCACGTCCGCCATGCGCCAGTAATTGGCGTTCGTGGGAATGCGGATGATCTTGCTATCCGGGAAACCCGCGATTTTCTTCCATAAATCGAAGGCCTGATCGTCTTCGTGATAAACGGTCACCAGCAGCTTGTCTTTCGGCAAGCCGTAATGCTTGGTCACAAGCTCCCATGCGAAATCGATGGCCTCGGCCTTGAAGTAGTCGCCGAAAGAGAAATTCCCGAGCATTTCGAAAAACGTATGATGCCGCGCGGTATAGCCGACGTTCTCAAGATCGTTGTGCTTGCCGCCCGCCCGCACGGATTTCTGGGCCGAGGTGGCGCGCGTGTAGGGTCGCGTCTCGGCTCCGGTGAACACGTTCTTGAACTGCACCATGCCCGAATTGGTGAACATGAGCGTGGGGTCGTTGCGCGGCACCAGCGGCGAGGACTCCACGATCGTGTGTCCCTTGGACGCGAAGAAGTTCAGAAAGGTCGAGCGAATATCGGCAAGCGTTTTCATATGGTCCTCTCCCTTGAAAGAAGGTATTTTTGCCAATATTTCGCCCGCTGTCTATGGGCAGTTCGATCCTATGAAAAACGGCGATAAACGCTAAAAGGATTTTGGAACAACGCTCTGAAAGACAAGCGTACTGGCGCTTTCCTGAAAGGCGCGGCGGGCGGCGTTACGTCCTCCTTTTCCGGGGGAAAGGCCATTTCATAAAGAGCCGTAAAAACCGGCAGTCGCTCCATGTTTTCTCCCCATTCCCGCTGAATCCGTTCGAGGCAATCGGCAATGGTGGTGGACAGCTTTCCGGCAACCGGTTCCGAAGGTTTCGTCAACAGGTCCGGATGGATTTGCGCGGCGTTGAGCGTGTCCGCAAAAAGAAGAGCCGCTTCCGTATTCAGTCGCATTTTCCATAAGCGACGCGTTTCTCCTGCATTCCGTGAACGGCTTCCAAAGACTTCGATCAAACGGTCAAAACGTTCGACAAAAGGATGCGAGGTTAGGCTTCCCGGCGCTTTCTTCAGCAAAAGGACATACCAACGGGCGAAGACGTCTTCAGACGGATACTTTCCTTTCAGGCGGACGATGTCGTCTGCAACCGCTCCGATCCAGTCCGGATGTTTTTCTAGAATATTTCCAATCGTCGCTGTTCCCGGATTGATGCCTCGCGCCTGATTGATCCCAAAACCTTCGACGTCCAGGCTTTCCAGCAATTTTCCGACCATCCCGGCAAAGGTTTTGATGTCGATTTCTTCCCTGGAGGACCACCATGCGTCTTTTGTTTTCCTCGGCTCTTTTTGATTCGCGTGGCGCGCATGGCCAAAAACTTCCCTTTCGGATCGTCTTAAATGATCGTAATGCGCGCGTTTTCGTGGATCGATCAGGACGCCATAAGCTTCGGCTATTCTTTTAAAACGTTCTTCAGCTTGTGGATCGTGCGGATTCCGGTCCGGATGGGTTTTCAGAGCCAGCCTGCGATAGGCTCTTTTGATAACTTCCTCTGAGGCTTGCCGCGAAACATCTAAAGCCGCGTAATAATCGTTATGTTGCCCGCTCATTATCGATCCTGAAATATAAGAATTTATCTTATCCGGAAGCATTCTAAAGCGCATTCGCGCAACTAAAAGGCCTTTTTTTCCTTGATAATCGGTCCTTTTTGAGCCGTTTTTATGGTTAACGGTCGAAAGGGAGCGGGGTAGCCAAAAATCAAAAAAAAGCCTAGATTTCAATCGATTCCGAAATGAGTACCATTAAGGGAAATCGTACATATGGCATCAGGTTTTCTTCTTCCCAATGTCCTGCTTACCAACGACGACGGGATCGATGCGCCCGGCCTTAAAGTTCTCGCCGAAGTGGCGGGCGAAATTGCCCGCGACGTCTGGATCGTTGCCCCTGAACATGAACATAGCGGCGCAAGTCAAAGCCTATCGCTCTGCCGCCCTATCCGGTGCACGGCCATGGGCGAAAAGCGTATCGCCGTCGACGGCTCGCCCGGCGATTGCATCGCGCTGGCTCTTTCCCACTTTATGGCCAAAGCCAGGCCAAGCCTGATCCTCTCGGGCGTTAACGCGGGATCGAACATAGGCGAGGAAGTCAATATGTCCGGCACAATCGGTGCGGCGCTGATAGCGCTAATGCTCGACGTGCCTGCCATTGCCATCAGTCAGGCTTGCAAGGACCGCCTGCAAGCGCCGTGGGAAACAACCCGCGTCATTCTGCCGAAAGTCCTTCGCCATCTTCTTACGCAGGGTTGGCGCAAGGAAACATGCCTTTCGGTCAACATTCCCGACGTGCCGCCCGGTAAAATCACCGGCTTTTCGTGGGCCCGGCAAAGCCAGAAAAACGTGGCGGCCATCAAGGCTGAAAAACGCATCAGCCCGCGTCACGAAGACTATTTCTGGCTCACGCTCACCCTCAAAACGCCATCCGGCGCGGCCAACAGCGAAGGCGCGATCATGCGCCGTAACGAAGTCGCCGTAACGGCCCTTTCTCTCGACCGCAGCGTCGAAATAGCGAAGCCTTCCGTCGCTTTTGGCGATACGGAGACGATGGCGGACGATGATGACGAATGACCGTCTGCCGACCGAGTTTACCGTCATGGCCCAGATGCGCGCGACCGCGCTTGAAGGCGTTCCGCTTATGATCCGCCGCCGGGGCGACAGGACAAGCGGCGTTATCGTCCTCAAAATAAACCGTCTTGACGGAACGGCGCGAGTTTTGACGCAGGTCTGTTATGGCGACGAATACGTATGGACCCCCGTCAGCAGCAACGATCCCATGCCCGACTCCGATGCCGAAAAATACCTTGAACGTCACATAGGCATTGACCCCGATAGCTGGATTCTGGAAATTGAGGACAAGGAAGGCCGCCACTGGTTCCCGGGCAAGGTGGTCAATCTCTAGGGAAACAATGAGGATAAAATGGCCAAATGGGACGATCGGTTTATGCGTCTTGCGGAACATGTCAGCACATGGAGCAAGGATCGCGGACGTCATGTCGGCGCGGTCATCGTTGGTCCGGACAACGAAATTCGCGCCACCGGTTACAACGGCTTGCCGCGCGGCGTGAACGACGACGTCGAGGAAAGGCACAGCAAACAAAATCAGGAAAAATATCTTTGGGCCTGTCACGCCGAGAGCAACGCCATATTCAACGCGGCGCGCGTCGGCGTGCCCGTAAAGAGCTGCCGTCTCTACGCGACGCTTGCCCCCTGCATAGACTGCACTAAAGCCATCATTCAGTCCGGCATTGCCGAAATTATAACCTACAAACCGGATTTGAACGATCCCCAATGGGGCGAAGGCTATAAACGCGTTCAGATTATGCTCAAAGAAGCGGGCGTGAAGGTTCGATATCTAAAAATCCGGAAAAAATGACGGGTTTATTGTGTGAAGATGAGGTATATCCTGCGCTTCTTACCTTCTATGTCGTTCCTTGAATCAGGAGAAATTAATGTCCGATACCGTTAAGCCCGTCATTCCCGCCAACATGGACCCGTCGGCGCAGGGCATGCCTATGTTCTATGCCGCGCCGCGTCCGCTCGATCGCGCGCGTGACGCGGGCTTGCATATTTCCCGCCCAAAAAATTTCCGCTTTGCCTCGAAAACGAACGCCATTCCGCTTTTGGTGGACGAATTCCCCATGGCGGCCGCCCATTACCCGATTGTGTTCGCGGCCGGCCCCATTCCCATCCCGGCGGCCGTCGTCGGCCTCAAGAACGAC
>JAXGVG010000027.1:0-16419 GCA_040773965.1 Alphaproteobacteria bacterium
GGCCATCGTTCGTCACTTCGCCATTAATCTTGTTCGCAACGCCAAAGACAAGAAAAGCCTTAAAATCCGAAGAAAATTAGCCGGTTGGAACCCCGATTACCTCGCTTCTCTCCTCATTAACCCGGATTCGTAGCCGTGAAAGTCCGCCCAATTCCGTTGATAAGGCCCTGCTCTTTTGATACAAAACGCTTTCTATTCACGCACAATTGCCGGAAATCGATAATGAAAATTCCCTTTTTCAGAACGGCTGCCGCTCTGCTTTGCTCCCTCGTTCTTCACGCGCCCTCCTTCGCCCAGGAAACGAAAAAGCCTTCCTTTAAATATCACTTTGTCATTTCCGCTTACGACAGGCAGAATGACCCGCTTCCTTTTTTCGATCAGGCCGTTCGCACCGACTTTGGCTGCAGTGAAACGATCCAAAATCTGGTTGTCCGGATGCCGGAATTCGGCACCCACGGCGATTTTATCAAGTTCACGTGCGTCCACACTGACGAACGCTTTAAACCGTTATCCCGACAACCCAAAGAAGAAACGCATGTATGTTTCCATAATGGCGCTGTATTCGCCTGCGCCAACGCGACAGGACGCGAACCTTTTCATGTATGGGGCTTAGCCAAGGAAGCCGCCGAAGAATTTTATGTGACGCCTTCGGATCCGTCCCCTGTCAAACCGCTCCCCCTAAGCCCGCCAACCGGGTTGCGATTTCCAGACCCGTCGAAAAATTAAGGTTAACAAAGGCGAGATAACGTTTCCGCCCGTCCCCTTTTCACGCACCAAACGCTGCGCCAACGCGCACGAAACGCTCGCTTAAAAGTGCCTAAACACGCGCTCAACGGTGCATAAACGCGCGCTCAACACCCCCAAGCCAGGCCGCCGCGCGGGCGCGTAAAAGGGCCGGATCGCCCTGTATTTCAACGACCTTAAGCCGCCCGCTCGCCCCCGTTTTGATGCCAAAATCGCCCTTTTTAAGGCCCATTACGCCCGCCAAAAAGCCGATCAGCTCCTTGTTGGCCTTGCCGTCCTCGGCCCGCGCCGCCACGGCAATCTCGACGGCCCGCTTGCCCTCCGCCAATTCCACCACGCGCGGCGCGCGCGCCCCCTTCGCGCCCGGCTTGGCCTTCACCGCAAGCCTCACACCGCCTTCGAAAGATGAAAGTATGTCGTGAAATTCGTCCATTTTGCGTCCTTTTACCCGTCTCATAGTCCGTGAAAATCCCGATGACTGTCAACGCCGAATGAAGTAATATGGTCCTACCTCTTGGTCTCACTTTTGCCTAAGGAGGTGCGGTATGCTGTTCCAGAGCCTGCTCAAACACATGATCCGCGAAGGCACGCTGCGGCTGCAAACCGCCAACGGGCGCGTTTACGCCTACGGCAACGGCCTTCCGCCCCGTTCCGCCATCAAACTCCACCGCCGCAGCCTCGAATGGACGCTCGCCCTCC
Source organism: Alphaproteobacteria bacterium (assembly GCA_040773965.1). Lineage (GTDB taxonomy): Bacteria > Pseudomonadota > Alphaproteobacteria > UBA9219 > UBA9219 > JAXGVG01. Next base: position 1,444 of record JAXGVG010000027.1, read on the forward strand.
AGCCCGATCTGAAGGTCGCCGAAGCCTATATCGACGGTCTGTTAACCATCGAAGAAGGCGGTTTGCGCGACTTTTTGCATGTCATTTTCCTTAATATGCCGCGCCTTCAACATCATCCTTTGGTTCATTGGCTTGACCGGCTTGTCTATCACACACGCCGCCTGAAACAGTTCAATCCCATCCCCCGCGCGCGCCGTAATGTAGCCTTTCATTACGATCTGTCGACGCAACTCTACGATCTCTTTCTGGACGCCGACCGGCAGTATTCCTGCGGCTATTTCACCACGCCTCTTGCCGGCCTCGAACAGGCCCAGCACGACAAAAAACGCCACATCGCCGCCAAGCTCTATCTCAATCAACCGGGCCTGCGCGTGCTCGATATAGGCTCCGGATGGGGCGGTTTGGGCCTTTATCTGGCACGCGAAGCGTTCTGTAACGTCACCGGCGTGACGCTCGGCGTCGAACAGCACAAGCTCAGCCAGCAGCGCGTTCAGGCGGCCGGTCTCGGGAAAGTCTGCCGGTTTGAATTGCGCGACTACCGAAAGGAAAAAGGGCCCTACGACCGCATCGTTTCGGTGGGCATGTTCGAGCATGTCGGAAAAAAGAATTATGACGAATTTTTCATGCATATCAGGCGCTTACTGACTAACGACGGCGTATGCCTTTTGCATTCCATCGGCCGCTTCGGCGAAGGCATGGCGATTAACCCGTTCATGCGCAAACACATTTTCCCCGGCGCGGACATTCCCTCCCTTTCCGAAGTCCTGCAAGCCGTGGAGCGTTCGGGACTTTACGTCACGGACATCGAGATTTTGCGCCTGCACTACGCGAAAACGCTTAAGCACTGGAACAAGCGCTTTCAGACGCGGCGCTGCGAAGCCGCCCGGATCTATGACGAGAGCTTTTGCCGGAAATGGGAGTTCTACCTCATCGGTTGCGAGATGAGCTTCCGCGCCGGAATTCTTATGGTCTTTCAGATTCAATTGACCAAGAAACTCGGCACGCTTCCCCTGACGCGCCAGTACATGCGGGATTGGGACGAGCAAACGAAAAAAATCCCCGATCCTCTGGTTTCACAAGTCCGCGCGATGGCTATTTAACCGGAAAAGAAAAACCCCGCCGGCGCTTTGGGCCCGGCGGGGCGGCAGAAAACGAAACGCAATCGTTGCCGCTTGCGCTTTTACTCCTTCGTCGCGGCTTCGACGGTCAAGCCGTTTTTGACGGACTTCACGCCATCGACCTTCTTCGCTAGCGACAGGGCTTTTTCTTCCTGGTCTTTTGTGTGCACCTTACCCGTTAAATGAACGTCTCCGTCAACCGTTTCGACTTTGATGTCCAGAGACTTCAACTCCTTATCGGCCGCGAAGGCTTCCTTGACCTCTCCCGTGATTCGGAGGTCATGTAGATCCACATCGCCCTTTTCTTCAACCGGGGCGCTTGGCGCGACCGTCGGCGCAGGCGCAGGCGCGGGAACGGCCGTGGCGGGAGTCGGCGTCGTGGCCGCAAAAGCCGGCACGGCTGCCAGCGAAACCATCAGTGCCGACGCAGCTAAAAGACGTGTCATCCTCTTTGTCATGATATTGTCTCCATAGGGTCTGGGGTTTAAGGATAAAGGAAAGGATGGGTCCGCGTGACGGCAAAAGCGAGGCATAACCGGGATGTTGTTGTGTCATTAACGCGTCAAATTCATGGCAATAGATATTTCGTTTCCCAAGCCCCTGCCTTTCTATAAACTAAGGCCATGCAAGGATTAAACCCTATTCTTCTTCCGGCCATTTTTGTCGCCGGTGCGCTCTTTGGCGGTTTTATTGCGTGGCTTGTTTTTCGCGCTCGCCTAAGCGCGCAGAATCAAATGATCGATACGTTCAAGGCGTTGGCGGCCGATACGTTGCACCAGAACAACGCGGCTTTCCTGCAACTGGCCGAGGGAAAACTGCAACAGCGCGAACAAGCCGCCCAAGCCACGCTTGATAAAAAAACCACCGCTATCGATGAGATGGTGAAGCCCGTCAAGGAAACGCTCCAGCGCATGGACGCCCAACTGCAAGCCCTTGAAGTTAAGCGCGAAGGCGCTTACCGCGAGCTGGCCGAAATGGTCACCGCCTCGCGGGAAACGCAACGGCAACTACGCAACGAAACCAGCCAGCTTCTGCAGGCATTGCGCGCGCCTACCGCCCGTGGGCGCTGGGGAGAGCTTCAGCTCCAGCGCATTCTTGAAATGACCGGTATGTCTGTCCACGCCCGCGATTTCAGCATGCAAGTCGTTGTCACAGGCGAAGAAGGAACAATCCGCCCCGACACCATTGTCGAATTGCCCGGCAACCGTTGCGTTATCATCGATAGCAAAGTTCCTTTGGCCGCCTATCTGGATTCCGTGCAAACGGCCAACGACGCCGACCGCGAAACAGCCCTGAAACAACACGCAAGGCAGGTAAAAGACCACATTAAACGTCTCGGCAACAAAGCTTATTGGGACCAGATCGAGGGCACGCCTGAATTCGTCGTTCTCTTCATGCCGGGCGAACATTTCCTTAGCGCCGCATTGGATGGCGATCCCGACCTCATGGAGTACAGCACGGCCCAGCAAATCGTTCTTGCCACGCCTATGACGCTGATCGCGCTGTTGCGCACGGTGGCGTACGGCTGGCGGCAAGAGTCGTTGCACAAGAATGTCCAGCACATCGCGGAACTTGGCCGCAGGCTTCACAATGCCCTGCTTGCCTTTGCGAAGCAGATGGAGACATTAGGCAGTAAGCTGGGCGGCACGGTTGAAACCTATAACAAGACGATTTTTGCGCTTGAACGCAATGTGTTGGGCAAGGCAAAACAAATGGGCGACTATGGCGTAGCCACGCCGGAAGAAGAACTGTCTGCGCTGGAGCCTATCGAGCGCCGGCCGCGCGCGCTTTCGATCGCCGCCCCCCCTAACCCTCCGGATGAGGATGCGGCATGATTTTATGGACGATTAAAGCGAAAATTGAACATCATCGAACGAAGAAAACATGACCGTTTTACCTCTGCATACGATCCCCGATCCCGTGTTGCGCCAGAAAGCCGCGCCGGTTAAGGCTGTCGACAAGCGTGTCGCCAGGCTTATGGAAGACATGCTGGAGACGATGTACGCGGATAATGGCATCGGGCTTGCCGCCAATCAGGTCGGCATTCTGGAGCGCGTCATCGCCGTCGACATTTCCGAAGAACGCAACGGCACCAAAGCGCTTTTGATGGCCAACCCGGAAATCGTCTGGAAATCGGAAGAACCTTTCGTTTACCGCGAAGGCTGTTTGTCCGTGCCGGAGCAATACGCCGAAGTCACGCGACCTAAAAGCATTCGGGTGACTTATCTCGATAAAAACAACAAGAAACAGGAACTTGAAGCCGATTGTTTATTGAGCATTTGCATTCAGCATGAAATCGATCATCTGAACGGCGTTTTGTTTATCGATTACCTGTCGCCCCTCAAGCGCCGGATGCTGACGCGCAAAGTCGAAAAAGCGCAGAGGCAAATGGAAAGTGAAAACGGAAAAGCGTTATAGCCCCATGACTCCGCTTCGCCTCGCTTTTATGGGAACGCCGGACTTTGCGGTCCCGGCTCTGCGAGCCCTCTATGAGGGAGGGCATAATATCGTCGCCGTCTACTGTCAGCCGCCAAAGCCTGCCGGACGCGGCCATCATATGCAAAAAGCGCCCGTTCATTTAACAGCCGAGAAACTTGGCCTTGCGGTTCGCACGCCTAAAACGTTGCGCGACCCGACCGAACAACAGGCTCTTGCCGCACTCAAACCCGATGCGCTTGTCGTGGCCGCCTATGGACTGATTTTGCCCCAGCCTGTGTTAGATGTTCCGGCGCTTGGCTGCCTCAATATCCACGCCTCGCTATTGCCGCGGTGGCGCGGCGCCGCCCCAATCCAGCAAGCGCTTCTGGCCGGCGATAACGAAAGCGGCATCACGATTATGATGATGGAAGCTGGTCTCGATACAGGTCCTATACTGATAAGGGAAAGCGTCCCCATCACGCAAGAAACGACGGCCCGTTCCCTGCATGATGAACTGGCCGCGTTGGGGGGACGCCTGATCGTTCGGGCATTGGAGGGGTTGGCCATCGGAAACCTGCGGCCCGTCACCCAACCTCAGGAAGGCGTGACCTATGCCCCCAAACTCACCCGCGCCGACGGCATGATTGACTGGCAGCGTCCGGCCGTTGAGATCGAACGTCAGATTCGCGCCTTAACACCCTGGCCGGGCACTTTTTTCAATTATGGAGATGAACAAATCAAAGTGTTGAAAGCCGCCATCATTCCCGGCCAAAGCGGAAATCCCGGCACGCTTCTGGATGATCGTTTCATCGTCGCCTGCGGCCAACAAGCCTTGCAACTCATTTCCCTCCAGCGGGCGGGCAAAAACGCCGCCGATGGCGCTGCGCTCTTGCGCGGCCTGCGTTTGCCCCCGGGACACGTTTTTGCATGACCCGGTGGAAGCTCACGCTTGAATACGAGGGCTCCGGCTTCTGCGGATGGCAACGGCAAGCGCATGATTTATCTGTCCAGCAGGTTGTGGAAGAAGCCATACTAAAGTTTTCCGGCGAAACGGTAACGCTCTTCGTGGCAGGCCGCACCGATGCGGGCGTGCATGCGCGGGGCCAGGTGGCGCATTTCGATCTTGCCAGGGAAACCGACGCCGATACCGTTCGCGACGCCATCAATTTTCACGTCAAGCCGCATCGCGTCGCCGTCCGGTTTGCCGAGCACGTTAATGAGAACTTTCACGCGCGTTTCAGCGCGCTGTCGCGCACCTATCGCTACCACCTGCTCAATCGCCGCGCGCCGCCGGTTTTGCTCGCCGAACAGGCATGGCACGTCGCCCGGCCTCTGGCGCTGGAGCCGATGCGCGAAGCGGCCAAAACGCTTATCGGGAAACACGATTTCTCGACGTTCCGCGCCGCCAACTGCCAGTCGAATTCACCTCTTAAAACGCTCGACTTTTTAGGCGTCGTCCAGGAAGGCGAGCTTTTCACCGTCACGACACGGGCCAAATCGTTTCTCTACCGCCAAGTGCGCAATATGGTGGGCACGCTGGTTTTAGTGGGAACCGGCCAATGGAGCCTTGCCGATTTCACGGCCGCCTTCGCGGCCGCCGACCGTACCAAAGGCGGTCCGACGGCCCCCGCGCACGGCTTGTGTTTTTGGGAAGTCGAATACCCGGTAGCGTAAAAAATTATGTCGGTTTTTTCCTGAATTTGTCGAGGCTGATGACCTCGCCTCGTTTTTCTTCCTTGGGCGTTTCGCCGTCGGGCGTTTTCCTTTTACCCTTGGTCTTGCCTGCAGAGGCGCCGTCTTCTTCTTCATCTGCTTCGCCGCCGGCCGATTGGAACTGCAACGCGAAATTCACGGAAGGATCGGCAAACGCCGTTATAGCCGCAAACGGAACGCCAAGCCGTTCGCGCACGTTCTTGAAACTGAGCGAAACGCTGAAGCCGTCCTTGTCCACCTTCAGATTGTAGAACTGGTGTTGCAGCACAATTGTCATCTCTTCCGGATACTGCTGGCGCAGGTAGTCGGGTATTTCGACGCCGGGATTGTTGGTCGAAAAAGTGATGTAAAAATGATGCTCGCCGGGCAAGCCTTCCTTGGCCGCGCGCGCCATGGTTTGATACACCACTTCGCGCAAGGCCGCCTCAATCATCAAATCGTATCGCAAAAGATCTTCGGACATCGGGGAAATCAGAGGCTAGAGGTTAGAAGTAAGAGATTAGAAGGAAAAAACAAGAAAACAAAGACGAAAAATTTGAGCCTTTACCGGCTCGATCGAATAGGTATGAAACGTTCTTTTTCTTACCCCTCCCCGTCTGTCACTCACTGACTGATATGCCGTTTGATATATACCATGGTTTTTCAGTCAGTGAGTGACAGACGACCCTCCCGCAGATAAAGGGAAGGGTGATTCCATGCCTTCAGGATCAGCCCTTCTGATTCCTGCACTCTGGCTTCTGTCTTCTGAAAGTGGGGGGCTTCTGTTGCCCGGCGCCCCCCGAACCGCGTACTTGCGCACTGCCCTTAGGCCGCCAGGCGGCGATTAGGCAGCGACAGCGAGTTCAGCGTCAACGTTATCGTTGGCACTTAGTGAATTGACCCGATAACGGCGGTATCATGCCGGGCAAAAACCTTGTCTTTATTGCGCACGTCGATCCTGTTTCGCCCCCACAACAAAAGCCCGAAAAGACCCATTATGTCCGGCTTCTGATGGTGGAGGCGCCGGGTACCGCCCCCGGGTCCGTAGCGCCTATGCCACAAGGCGTTTATCACCATAGCTGGCAAGCCAGCCCTAAGAATATAGCACAGAAAACTTAAAGAAAAAGATCAAGAAAAAGTTTCCCTGTTAAATCAGCCTTTTGGCCCTCCTTTTTCATCTTCCAAATGACTTGATCCTGAAGCGATTTCATGGCGTTTTGGTAGGCGCTCTTTATGTCATCAAAGGACCTTCCATGACCCATGAAATCTTCGTCGTCGACGATCGGCACCCGGAAGATCTGGCCATGCTTCAGGCGCTCTATTCGCGGAGTCCGGCCAGCGTCGTCACGCACCTCGACAAGCTCAAGGAGTCGGGCAGCGGCAAGTTCATGGATCAGTTCTACGTAGGCTACGGCCATGCCTCGATCGGCGATTGCGGTACGACGACGTGCTTTGTCGAACAGGTATCCATGCTCGTGGCCAAAGCCATTCAGGACAACCCTCTCTATAACGGTCAGGAAGCCTCGACGCGCTATCTCGGCTTTGCTCAACAAGCCATCATCGATCCTTACGAAAACGCCGCCAGCGCGGCTATCCAGAATCGCTGGATGGAGCTTTACAACGAAGCGCTCCAACGGCTTCTCGTCGGCCTGCAAAACAAATATCCCTTCGATCCTGCCGAATATAAAAACGAAAAAGTCTGGCAGAACACGCTGAAGGCGCGGGCTTTCGACATTGCCCGAAGCCTGCTGCCCATCGGCACGACAACGCTGTTAAGCTGGACGACTTCGCTGCGGCAGGCCCGCGATCATCTGCGCCGCCTGAAACATCACCCGCTGCCGGAAGTGCGAAATGTCGCGCAATCCATCCATGTAAAACTGATTGAGCGATACCCGCACAGCTTCCGCGCCGATGACATGAAAGTGGACGACTCGTCGCCCGTCAACGTCTACGGAGCAAAGTTCGCAACGCAAAATACCTTTCAAACAGCGGACGAAATCATCCGGTGTTTTTCCCTGAAGCCCTCGGACATGAAACAGCTTGAGGCGGGCGAACTTGTGACGCGCCGCGACGCCATCGACCTCAAAGGCCTGCAATCCTTTTAAAAGGAGACGCTGGCGGCGCGCCCGGCGCGCATGCCGCTCCCGTGGCGGCTGGAGGCCTATGGACGCTATAATTTCCTTTTCCTGCTCGATTTCGGTTCTTTCCGCGACATACAACGCCACCGCAACGGCGTTTGCCGAATGCCCGTCATCGAAGGCCGGTTCGGTCTCCATCCGTGGTACGTGAGCCAGTTCAAGGAACTTCTATCGCCTGCGGACTCTTCGGCCTTGCTCGACAACATAGCGGATCAGTTCGAACGCATCGCCTCTCTTGCCAAAGAAGGCATCGCAACATCGGCCTTGTACAGCCAGTACCTCTATCCCATGGGCGCCCAGGGTTTGGTGCAGGTGGCCTATTCGGTGCCGGAAACCGTTTATGTCGGCGAGCTGCGCTCCGGAAAAACCGTCCATCCGTCGCTCAGGCCCATTGCCCAAAAGATGCTGCGAGTCCTGGAAAAAGACCTTCCCGGCGTTGCGTTGCACGGCGATATGGACGAGGAATGCTGGACCGCCAAACGCGGCGAACAGACAATCGCCGTCAAGGTTTCTTGAGAAATCAGCCCCCGAACGCGTCAACGACTCTTTGATACGCCTCCCTGAGCGTCACACCAACCATGGGAAGCGCGACCGCGACCGCGATAACCAGAAGGGAGCAAATCAGGCCGTACTCAACGGCTGTCGCTCCATCGTCTCTCTGCAGAAAAAGTAAAAACTCTTTCGCCATCGCCGGGCCCCGTTTTTCCTATTATGCCGTCAAAGATGTGAAAGCACCCTTAACGATACCGGCAATTTTATACGGGTTTATTTGGAATCAGGAAACAAATCGGTGCTGTTCCCGAGCTTTTAAGAATGTAAGCCCCGGATTCTCTTCGATTGTGCGGTTCAAATGCCATGCGTTGCGCGCAAGAAAAACCAGCGCGCCGTCATGATCCTCGGCAAGGCTGCCGCGATTCGAATCGGTGAATTTCTTAAGAAGAGCTGGATCGGCTGACTCGACCCAGCGCGCCGCTTCAACGCCCGCATTTTCGAAATGCGCAGGCAATCCATATTCCGCTTCCATCCGGGCCGCCAGAATTTCGAATTGAAGCTGCCCGACAACGCCGACGATCCACTCGGCCCCCGTCAAGGGCTTGAAGACCTGACTTGCCCCTTCTTCCGCAAAGTGCTCAAGCGCGCGTCGCATATGCTTGACCTTCATCGGGTCCCCGATGTGCACGCGCTGGAGCAATTCGGGCGCAAAACTCGGCACCCCCATGAAATTGAGGGCTTCGCCCTCCGTCAGCGTATCGCCGATGCGCAAGGTTCCATGGTTCGGAATGCCCATGATATCGCCTGCGAAAGCGTCCTCCGCCAACTCGCGGTCCCGGGCGAGAAACAGGACGGCGTTATTGATCGCCATCATTTTGCCGCTGCGCCCATGGAACAACTTCATTCCCCGCCGGAAATGGCCGGAGCACAGGCGCACAAAGGCGATGCGGTCGCGATGGTTCGGGTCCATGTTGGCCTGAACCTTGAACACAAAACCGGTAACCTTTTCTTCCTCCGGTCCCACCGCCCGCTTGTCCGCCTTTTGGGGCCGCGGCGAAGGCGCATGTTCCGCCAGGCCCAGAAGCAACTCGCGCACGCCAAAATTATTGATGGCGCTGCCGAAGTAAACGGGCGTCAAATGTCCTTCGCGGTAAGATTGCAGGGCAAAGGGCTTGCAAAGGCCGCGAACCATCTCCACGTCCTCACGCAGTTTGGCGGCATCGCCGCCGCCCAGCATTTCTTCAAGCTTCGGATCGTTAAGGCCGTTACAGGCAATGCCTTCGCTTACCCTGTCACCCTCTTTGCGATCCATCAAAATCAGCCGGTCGCGGATCAAATCATAACAGCCCTTGAAATCGCGTCCCATCCCGATGGGCCAGCTGGCGACCGTGACATCAAGCGCCAGCGTCTGTTCGATCTCGCTTAACAGATCGAAAGGATCGCGCGCCTCGCGGTCCATCTTGTTGATGAACGTCATAATTGGCACGTCGCGCAAACGGCAAACTTCGAACAGCTTACGCGTCTGGCTCTCGATGCCCTTGGCGGCGTCGATCACCATCACCGCGCTGTCCACGGCGGTTAGCGTGCGGTAAGTATCCTCGGAAAAGTCTTCGTGACCGGGGGTGTCCACCAGATTGAAGCTGCGGCCGGCGTAATCGAAGCTCATCACCGAAGCCGTCACGGAAATGCCGCGCTCGCGCTCCACCTTCATCCAGTCGGACCGCGCGCGTCGCTGCTCGCCGCGCGCCTTAACCGCACCGGCCATTTGAATGGCGCCGCCGAAAAGCAGGAGCTTTTCGGTCAGCGTCGTTTTTCCCGCGTCCGGATGCGCAATAATGGCGAACGTCCGCCGCCGGGGAATAGCGCTATGGATGTCTTCATCATTCATGAGAGGAGATCGTTAGCAAAATTCATAACAAACAGTTAGCCCTTAATCCCTGTCGCCTTCCCTGTGAAACAAAGGGTAATAAGGCACAGGCTCGGGACGCACAATAACCATTTCCTCACGTCCAAAATCGTAATTCGGTTGAGTCCGGTCGAAAACATCTGCACCCGGATCAAGCGTAGAAGGAACGGCCTTAAACATATCGGCGCCCCGGGCGCTGTCGCTGGACACGGAGGGACGGTCCGTCATATTCCAGCCGCCCTTGCCGAACATATCGCCGGAACGGTCCGTTTCCGCATAAACAGGCATTGCCAGCAGCAAGGCCAAACCGATAAATCCGGCTGTAATTGTCTTCATCTTCATCGTTCCGAAATCCACAAATTACGCACTAACTTCATTTTCACCGATAACCTTGTCGCGACCTTCCTGTTTAGCCTTATACAAGGCCGCATCGGCACGCTTTAAAATATAGTCAGCCGTATCAACACCTTCAAGTTTAATGGAAGCGACGCCTATGCTGATCGTAACAGATAAGGGCTTCTCATAGCCAGGCAAAAAGAAGGGCACATTGGCAATAGCTCCGCGAAGGCGTTCGCCAACAGCCATGGCCGTTTTCAGCTCGCTTTCCGGCATAATGGCGACGAATTCCTCGCCGCCCGCCCGCACAACAAGATCCAGCGGCCGTAAACTTTGCGTGACACGCTTTACCACTTCTTTAAGAACGATATCCCCCATGGCATGGCCGTATGTATCGTTAATTTTTTTGAAGAAATCGATATCAAAATAGAGCACGGACATGGGATGTTTGTCCGTACAGAATCTTCCCATCATTTTAGGCAAATGCGCGTCCAGATAGCGGCGGTTGAAGGCCCCTGTCAATGGATCTACAAGAGCCAGCGAAAGACTCTGCTCATAATTTTGTCTTAAACGGTCGTAATGATGTTTTTGCCGTAGCTGGGTGCGCGCACGTGCAACCAGTTCACTTCCCTCGATCGGCCTGAGCAGGTAATCATTCGCGCCCAAATCGAGTCCTTTCGCCACCTGGTCGATTTCACCCTCATTCGCCATCAAAAGAATGGGCAATGTGCGCGTTGCTTCGCGCGCACGCAATTGGCCGCATAATAAAAGACCGTCGTCGTTCTGAAGGTCCAGACTGGTCATAACCAGATCATATGTGCCTTTTTGCGCTTCCTCGATCGCCACTTTAACGGAATCGACGCAGAAAGACGTTAATTGGATCGATTCCAGAAAATTCTGAACCGCCCGCCGGTCTTCGGGATTGTCTTCCAGAAGCAAAACCCGTCCGCCGGGGACCGATTCCTCCTGAACGCCGGGGGTGACGGCGAATTCTGCCGCCGTGGCCTCGCGCCGCCGCCATTCATCCATCATCATCTTCAGCCGCAGCAAAGAACGCACGCGCGCCATTAAGGCAATGTCATTGATGGGCTTGGTCAGAAAATCGTCCGCACCGGCCTCAAGGCCATGCACCCGGTCGCTTAGATCCGACAGCGCGGTTACCATAATAATGGGGATATGCGCCGTGGCAGGATTGGCCTTAAGCCGCCGGCAAACCTCAAAGCCGTCTATTTCCGGCATCATGACGTCCAGAAGGATCAAGTCGGGACTATCGGCCTCGGCCATTTGCATAGCCTGAACGCCGTTCTCGGCCGTGCTGACGTAATAATAATCGCGCGTCAGTTTGGCGGCCAGCAATTTTACGTTCAGCGGATTATCATCAACGACAAGCAAACGCGCCGACATCGGTCAGATCCTCATATTACCGTATCTGTTTCAAGAAAACTTTTTATCGTGCTGACAAATCCGCCTACGGAAATGGGCTTGGCCAAATAAGCGTTACATCCTGCCGCGCGAATTTTGTCCTCGTCGCCTTTCATGGCAAAAGCCGTCACGGCAATAATGGGAATATGCTGAAGTTCGGGATCCTGCCGGATCCAGCGCGTCACTTCCAGCCCCGAGACCTCGGGAAGCTGGATATCCATGATGATGAGATGGGGCCTGTGCCGCCGACAAAGCTCCAGAACATCCATCCCGTCGGATGCGCTGATAGTCGCATAGCCATGCGCTTCCAGAAGATCGTGGAAGAGCTTCATGTTGAGTTCGTTGTCCTCAACAATCAAAACACATTTTTTTTGCGCGTACGCCATGACGATTTAAGAATCAGGAAAACTTCCGGCGATTAGACAAGAAAAACCTTAGCATCCTCTTAAGGTTGCCCCCCTCTTGTTAAATCCGGGAACGAAAGACCTTCGGAGGCCAGTTCGTAATTTTTACAAGGTTTTTCAGTCAATTGGCCCTAATGAGGCATAAGGGTCGATGAACAGGTTCCATCGCCAAAAAGCACCGATTGGCCGCAATAAGACCCCAGCAGAGCAACGGGATCGTAACCCGCATTCGGTATGCGGGCGAACGTGTGCGTCGCCTCGGCGGATTCGCCGAAACTCATCCGAAGATAGCGTTCATAGTTCCGGCCTCGGGTTAAACGATCTTTTCCTTGCATGTTCGCCGCGCATCCCCGGTCAAGAAACATGTCGGATGGAATTTTTTCGCTCAGCAAATACATGACTCGCCGTTCCGGATAACGCAGCCGTATCGCATTGGTTCCTGCGCGGCGCGCATAGGCAATCAGGTTGCCAAGGCCGTAAGGAAAGTCATTCAGGCCGCGGCATGAGGACGCTTGCGGTATGGCAAAAGTGGATCCCGCCGCCGCCGGACGCAAACCCGTGAAATAAAGGTACGAAGAAGCGTTCGCGACAAGATAGCGGACCGGCAACCCTTCCATTGTGAGCAAATCCGGCGATTGCCCCACCGCCACGTAACGCTGAACGAAATCGGCCCCCATGCCGTGCCCGGCTATGATGACTTGCTGAAGTTGCGGAAAGCTTCGCCGGTCCGCAAGATAAAGCAATAAAAGGTCAATGGCCGTGAAGGAACTGATCCCTCCCTGCCGCAAGGGCGCTATGGAGTCGCCCCCGACCTGCCAACTCCCGCCCATGCCGTTTTGGCCGTTGCCTAAAGGCCAACGGGCGATGGCTTTGCCCTCGTCGGGCAAATGCGCGGCAAAGCGCCTGATATCGACGTCAAGCGGAAATTGGGGCGCAACAACAAGCGTCGCGCCATTGTCGTTTCCCGCCAGAGTCGTCAGCATGGCGACGCCATCGCTGGCGTTGCGCGAAAGATCGTGAATGAAGATAATAGCGCGTTGCGTGCCGCTCTGATCCGCCATCAAGGCGCGATTGCTGGCGTAAGGAAGCCACTGCGCAACGGCTCCCTGTGCGGCATTCAGAGGAAGAATGGGGAAAAATCCCGTCGCCAAAACGGCCGCTGGAACTTTTGCCATAAGGGCGTCGGCCTCCAATGTCCCCGGATCCAGCGGCGGCAAGAACGTTTGCACGGCGTCCGTTTGAGAAGATTGCTCCGGCGCAGCCACGCCGCGCGCCCCCGCCCCCCAACGAGGCTCCTGAACATCGGGAACATAAGGCGAGGGATAGACGCGGTAGGGCGCAGGAGGGGCCGAAGCCGTTTCCGGCGAAGCGGCCTTTAATGCTGCAGGTTTCGTTTTCTTTTCATCGGCCAGTGGCGTTTCGCCGGGATCTTCTTTTTCCGGCTGTTTTCCGGTGTCCCATGCCTTTTGCGCAGGCACCTCCGGCCAATCGGCCGTGGACTTTGCCACAGCCGGGCTTTCCGCCACGCATCCCAGGAAGATAACCAGCAACAGGCCCCAAAGGAGGCTTTGAATTTCAACTTGTCTCCGCAGCGGCATCATGGAAAATTGGATCCTCATGCAAAGCCGGTAGCTTACCACCAGATTCTCGAAAAAGCGAAGCCTTGACTGATCTTCCCATGACCTGTCTTTCGCCCTTTCTTACGGCCTTTTTGGCGGGTTATTCGCCGCACGTCCGGCAAAGCGAGTTCTGAAATGTTCGGTAAACGCATTCTCATTCTCGCCCCGCATCCCGACGACGAGGTTGTTGCCTGCGCCGCCGCAATTGGCCGGGCACGGGAAGAAGGCGCAACTCTTTTTGTTTTTTTCCCGACTCACGGATGCGTCGCGCGCGAAACACTATGGCCATGGCAGCGGCGATGTTACGATTTTTATGTCAAACGCCGCCTCGGCGAAGCGGAGCAGACAGCTCATTACCTCGGAATAACGGCTGTCAACCGTCCTTTAAGGCCCGCGCGTTTTTTGTGGCGGCAATTGCCGGGCGTTTACGCCGAAGTTCAGCTGGCCATCGCCACCTGTCAAATCGACCAGATTTGGACTCCGGCCTATGAAGGCGGCAACGCCGACCACGATGCATTGAATGCCATGGCAAGCCGATTGACCTCCAAATTGAACGTTCTGGAATTCGCCGAGTACAACTTTAACGGCGGCAAAATCAGGTCTCAGCAATTCCCTTTCCCCAACGGCACGGAGCAGACGCTTGTTCTCACCCCGCATGAGCAGGAATACAAACGCGCGGCGCTTGAAATCTACAAATCGGAAAAAAGGAATTTGAATTACGTGGACGTCCGGCAGGAATGCTTCCGCCCTCTTGCAGCGTATGACTACAGCCAACCGCCCCACCCGGGAACTTTGTGGTACACGCGTTTTCATTGTGTGCCGTTCCGCCATCCCCGCGTGGATTTCACCAAACCGGCGGACGTAACGGCAGTCATCACACGCTATCTGTCTTCGGCCCCTTAACGCGCATTTCCCTGCCCGGCCCATGGCGGCGGGCCTTGCCCCGAACCTTCCGGCATAGCGGCTCCCTCAGGCTGCCACAGGCGAACAATGGCCGCGCGGCCTTCGAGCACATAGCTAACAGGAGGCAACAGCGCGACGGCGGCGGCAAAAAGAAACGCGCACAACAAAAGAGCCGCCAGGGGCTCCAGCTGAATTTTAATCGACGGCATGGAAGGACGCGTTCTTAAACGCTGCCGGATATAGTTCAACAACGGCTTCCGATTCATCCAAATATGAAAAACGGCGGCTATAAGAAACAATAAGCCAAAAACGATATGAACGTTTTGCCATTCCCTTTTGCCCAGAAGCAACACGGACCAGTCTGCGGTTCCTCTTCCCCGCGGCGCGGCGTACAAAACCACCCCGCTGACCGCCAGAACGGCAAAACCCAATACCATCAACAGCGCCGTAAACGCGCGTCCGCGGAAGGGATATTTATTCATATTGCACCTTTGACAGGGCAGGAAGGATTCAGGTATCCCTATGATA
>JAXGVG010000028.1:0-15946 GCA_040773965.1 Alphaproteobacteria bacterium
GCAGCCGCATGGACGAAGTGATCTTCGAAGAGTTCAAAGGCACCGGCAATTCGGAAATCATTCTGGACCGCAAGTTGTCCGATCGCCGCACGTTCCCCTCCATCGACATCACGAAGTCCGGCACCCGCAAGGAAGAGTTGCTGGTGGACAAAGGCACCATGTCGAAAATGTGGGTGCTCCGCCGCGTTCTGCTGCCGATGGGCGTTACCGATGCGATGGAGTTCCTGCTCGACAAGCTGAAATACAGCAAGACGAACGCCGATTTCTTCGCGTCCATGAGCCAGAACACGAACGATATTGCCAAACCGCGCCGCGGTTCGTCGGACTAGGCGCGATTCAGCGAAATCAGGCCGACCCGGCCGGCGGCTTCGCCATCTGCTCGGCGTTGGCCTGATACAGTCCCGAGAAATCGATCGGGTTGATCAAAAGCTGCGGGAACCCGCCGTCGCGCACGGCGTTCGCAATAATGTTGCGCGCGAACGGGAACAGAAGGCGCGGCGCTTCCACCAAAAGGACGAGTTTCAATTGATCTTCCGGCAGGGGCGGAACCGCGAACACGCCGCCATAAGACAGCTCGGCAATAAAGGCCGTCTTGTTCTCCAGCCGCGCTTCCAGCTTAAGCAGCAGAAGCACCTCATAATTGTTTTCCCCCACCGTGCGGGTCTGGACGTTGACGCCCATGTTCAGCTCGGGCGTTGCGTTCGTCGGCGTGTAGACCTGGGGAGCGTTAGGACTTTCGAAAGAGAAATCCTTGATATATTGAACGTTGATCGCGACCTGCAACGGGGTTTGCGGGGCCGAAGCCGTCGAAGCCGTGGGATCCGGGGAAGCCATAATCGCTCCTGAAATGAGGTTGCCGGGAAGGTGGCGGAAAGATGCGCAATCCGGGGGCATTTAGCAACAAAAAAGGCAGGAATTTTTTTGGTGCCGGAAATTTGTAAAAAAAGGTACGTATGGGTTATGCTGGTTTTGACCGGAGCATGAGCATGGAATATCTGGACATCATCGTCTTCGCGGCCGTGGCCGTCGTTCTCCTTGTGCGTTTGTGGGGCTTGTTTGGCCGCCGCAACGGCGACGAACCCGAGCGCCCCAATCCTTTTATAGCGCCGCCGACGGCTTCGCACGACGAAGAAGACGTCATGGTGCTGCCCGATCGCGCCAGGGCGCAGCCGTCGCCGCTGATAACGGCCGAAGGCCACGCGGCGGACTCCTTGGCGGGCGCCATCGACCGGATCAAGGCGCTGGACCCGGCGTTTGACGAAAAGAAATTCCTCGAGGGAGCCAAAATCGCATTCGCGCGCATTGTCGAGGCGTTCGCCAAAGGGGATTTGACCGGGGCCGGAAAAATTCTTGCCCCCTCGGTCCGCGAAGGCTTTCAAAAAGCCGTCGACGCGCGCCGGGCCGCGCGCGAAACGCTGGAGAGCCGGATCGGGAAAATGGTGTCGGCCGACGTCGTCGCCGCGCAGGTGGAGGAAACGAAGGCCTCGCTGACGGTTGAGTTTGTCAGCAACCAGATCAATGTGACGCGCGGCGCGTCCGGTGCGGTCGTTTCCGGATCGCCGCAGCAGGCCGAGGAAATTCGCGACGTCTGGGTCTTCGCGCGCGACATGAAATCGCCGGATCCCAACTGGCAACTCGTCGAAACGCGCAGCTGATGACGAAACGCCGAGACAAACCCGCGTTTCTTCCGTTTTCGGCTTTGGCCGTTGCTTTTTTGCTTTCGGCGTGCGCCGCGAAGCCTCCCGCGCCGCCGGAGCGCCTGACGCTCAAGCCCGTTGCGTTTGAGGATCTGCCCGGCTGGACGAAAGACCGCCACGACGAAGCACTGCCTGCGTTCCGGCGGTCTTGCGCGGTGCTGGCGAACAAGCCGGACGACGCGCCCATGGGCGCCGATGGTAAGGCGAAGGATTGGCGCGACGTTTGCGACACACTCGAGCGGCTCAAGCCGATGGGCGGCGAGGAGGCGCGGGCGTTTTTCGAACGGGAATTCCGCCCCTACGCGGTAACGTTCGGCGAAAAAAGCCAAGGCCTGTATACCGGTTATTACGAAGCGGAAATCAGCGGCGATTGGCAGCCGAACGGTCCTTATCAAACGCCGCTCTGGGCGCGGCCCGAGGATCTTGTCACGGCCGATCTGGGCGATTTTAAAGCCGATCTGAAAGGCCGGAAAATCGCCGGTAAAATCGAAGGCCGCAAACTACGACCCTATGACAACCGCGCCATGATCGCGCAAGGATCGCTTGACCGGCGCGTCCGGCCCCTTGTGTGGACGGACGATCCCGTTGCGGCGTTTTTTCTCGAAATACAGGGCTCGGGGCGTGTGCGCCTTCCGGATGGCAGCATAGTGCGCGTAGGCTACGAAGCCCAAAATGGCCATGCTTATGTGGCCATCGGGCGCATTCTGGCGGACGAAGGCGAGATTGAAAAACCCGTAACGATGGCGAAAATCCGCGGCTGGTTGCGCAAAAACCCGGACCGCGCGCAGGCCATGATGAACCGGAATCCATCCGTCATTTTCTTCCGCCTTGTGGAGGGTGAAGGCCCCATCGGCGCCCAGGGCGTCGTGCTGACGCCACGGCGCAGTTTGGCCGTCGATCCGTCGTTCATTCCTTTGGGCGCGCCGCTTTGGCTTGACGTGGAGGAGGACGGACCCACGCCCGCCATCCGTCGCCTTGTGGTGGCCCAGGACACGGGCGGCGCGATCAAGGGCGCTTTGCGCGGCGATTTTTTCTGGGGCGCAGGGGCCGAGGAAGAGGAAAAAGCGGGCGCGATGCAAAGCCGAGGCGCGTATTACCTGCTTTTGCCGAAAGGCGTAACACCATGAACGATGCGTCCGACGAGGAAATCTGGAAAACCTACGCCAAAGGCGTCAAGCGCCTTGGCGCGCAAGAAGAGGACGAAGAAAAAAAGCCGCCGTCTCTGCCGCCCCGCCGCGAGAAAGAACCTGAAAAACAGGAACCGCCGCCGCCGATGCCCGGCAGTCCGTCCCGGCCTCCCGTGCCTCTGGATCAGGTTGTGCTCGACATGCGGGTGGAATACAACCTGAGGCAGGGCGACGTCATCGTCGAGGCGCGGCTGGATTTGCACGGCAAGAGCTTTCAGGAAGCGCACGAAACCTTAAGCGGCTTTATCGAAACGCAAGCGCGGCGCGGGAAACGCATGCTGCTTGTCATCACCGGCAAGGGCCGCGAAGGCGAAGCTTCGCTGCGAACGGACGTGCCGCGCTGGTGCGACGCGATGCCGCTTGGGGCCCGCATCCTTGCCCTTCGCCCTGCCGCGCCCTGCCACGGCGGCGAAGGCGCGTGGTATGTGATGCTGAAGCGCTCGCGCCCCTGATAGCGGTAACGAACCCTTAACCAATCTTTTTTTCCGAAATTAACGGCCCGTTCACCGTGTCCCGGTTATGAAGGAGAGACACAGCGGCAACGGGCGTGTTATGACGGCGGGCGTTTGGGCGGACGGAAAAACGATTTTTGGCGTTTTGTCGCTGGTTGTCTCCATTGCCGGATACGTCCCCTATTTTTCGTCGATCATAGCGGGCCGGTGCAAGCCTCACGCGTTTTCGTGGGTGACGTGGACCATGGCGACGGCGCTCATTTTTCTGGCGCAGTGCAGCAAGGACGCGGGTCCCGGCGCATGGGTGACCGGATTGACGGCGCTGGCGTGTTTTTTGATCAGCCTTTTTTCTCTCCGCAACGGCGAAAAGGAAATCACGCGCAGCGACGAAGTCATTTTTGGCATTGGCCTTGCCGCGATACCGCTTTGGGCCGTGACGCAGGATCCGCTATGGTCGGTGCTGCTGATGATGGGGATCATCAGTCTCGGGTTTTACCCGACCTTCCGAAAATCGTACGACAAGCCTTACGAAGAGCACGCCTTTTTCTACGGCACCTGCGTCGCGAAATTCTTTTTCGGCTTTCTGGCGGTTCAACACTATTCGCTGGTGACGGCTCTTTCGCCGCTCTTCGGCATGTTGATCAACGCCGCGTTTCTGGCGATGCTGCTTTGGCGCCGTCGACATCTCGGCGGCCTGCACGAGCCTATGAACGACAACATGGCTTTCGAGCCGGAGATGTTGGCAATGCGAATTCAGGCGCGACACAACGTTTCTTGATTGGATCAACATTATATATTTGCGTCATCCCGGCGAAAGCCGGGATCCGGATTTAAATCTTCCGTGCGATCTTGCCATCAGACCATGGATCCGGGAAAAGACACGGAACTCGTAGAGGGCCACAAGCTTTCACGCCGGATACCGGCTTTTGCCGGTATGACGGAAGCGGAGGACGGCCCTTTGTTCTGCAACACCCGGTTTCCGGACAAACGCTTAAAGAATAAACTTCGACAAATCGACGTTCTTCGCAAGATCGCTCAGACGCTCCCGCACGTAAGCCGCGTCGATAACGACGGAGGTGCCGGGCTTGTCGGTCGCGTCGAAGCTGATGTCCTCCAAAAGCTTTTCAAGCAGCGTATGCAGCCGCTTCCGCCATCGCGATTCACGCTATGACGGACAAGGCGCGGCTTCGGGAATGACGCCGATTCCATCAAATCGAACTTTGCTCTAAACGCAGTCTTGTATGACACGTCTTGCCGCCTCGGCGAGAAAGCCGCTTCGCGTCATGCCTCGCGAACTGGCGGTTGCGTCGATAGCTTCGACCAACCCCTCATCAAGGCTGATGTTGAGACGCACGGCTTTGCCCGGCAAATCCGCGTGAACAAGAAGGCGGGCAACTTCCTTGATATCCGGGTCTTTTTCGATTTTGTCGAGAGAGCGTTGCCTGGGAATGCGGTCGCCATCTTCAACCATCAAGAGCAAGTGACCGCGGAGAGCCTCTTCGGCATTGCGCGCAGCTTCCTCGATCGTTTTTCCATGGCTTGTGCAGCCCGGAAGATCGGGAAAGAAGACGCCATAGCCTTTTTTTGCGCGTTCGATAATCGCGGGAAAATATTGCATAGGCATGATAATCACCTCAGTTTGATGCCACTTTGCCGCTCAATGCTCTTCAATGTTCCAATCGGTATATCCTTGACGGGATGGGCAACCGTAACTTTACCGAGCTTGATCGGGTGTGAAAAATGATGATGGCTTCCCGTGATGCGCTTTAGCTTCCACCCGTCATCTTCAATCCGCGAAATAATTTCACGACTGCTCAGGCTGCTGCTTGAGGTGCGTGCCATGTTGAGATCCCTTTAATGTGTGTTGATGACTTTCGATGCTGGACGGCATCGAAAACCGCATCACACGAGAAGGTCTCCTTTGTACGGGTTT
This sequence comes from Alphaproteobacteria bacterium, assembly GCA_040773965.1. GTDB lineage: Bacteria > Pseudomonadota > Alphaproteobacteria > UBA9219 > UBA9219 > JAXGVG01. Next base: position 5,270 of record JAXGVG010000028.1, read on the forward strand.
TTTGCCCCACATGCACCCATTCCCGAGTTTGTGTATAGTTACACAACAACCGGCAATTGTCAACAATAATTTCTGTTGATTGATCCATAATCCATGAACCCCAATCCATCACACATCAACTTCCTTAACGAACCTCGCGATACTGGAGCTTTTCCCGGCTGGATGGAATCCACGTCAACCGCTTCGCGGTTTCGGGAATGATGCCAAACCGTTAGGATATAGGCAGTTCTATAAGATAAACTTCGACAAATCGACGTTCTTCGCAAGATCGCTCAGACGTTCCCGCACGTAGGCCGCGTCGATAACGACGGAGGTGCCGGGCTTGTCGGTCGCGTCGAAGCTGATGTCCTCCAAAAGCTTTTCAAGCAGCGTATGCAGACGCCGCGCGCCGATGTTTTCCACGCTGGCGTTAATTTCCGCCGCCAGCCGCGCCAGCTCGCCGATGGCCTCCGGCAGAAAGTCGAGCGTGACGTTTTCCGTCGCCAACAGGGCCTTGTATTGCGTCACGAGGCTGGCCTCGGGCTCCGTCAGGATGCGCCTGAAATCCTCTTGCGTGAGCGCCTGCAGTTCCACGCGGATAGGCAGGCGGCCCTGAAGCTCCGGCAGAAGATCGGAGGGCTTGGCGATGTGAAAGGCTCCCGACGCGATGAAAAGAATATGATCCGTGCGCACGGTGCCGTATTTCGTGGACACGCTCGTGCCTTCGATCAGCGGCAGCAAATCGCGCTGCACACCTTCGCGGCTGACGTCGCCCGTGCCGCGGAACTCGGCGCCGCGCGACGCGATCTTGTCGATTTCGTCGAGGAACACGATGCCGTTCTGCTCGACGTTGTCGATGGCTTCGGCGACGGCTTTGTCCTGATCCAGAAGCTTGTCGGACTCTTCGCCCAGCAAAACCTCGCGCGCCTCGGGCACGGGAAGTTTGCGCGTCTTGGTGCGGCTGCCGAAAGCCTTGCCGAAAATATCGCCAAGATTGATCATGCCCATTTGCGCGCCGGGCATGCCCGGCACGTCGATGGTCGGCATGGACGCGCCGCTTGTATCCTGAACCTGAATTTCCACTTCACGTTCGTCAAGTTCGCCCCCCGCCAGCATGTGGCGGAACTTGACCCGCGTCTCGGGCGTGGCGCTTTCGCCGACCAGCGCGTCCAGAAGGCGTTCGTCGGCGCGCTGTTCCGCTTTGGGCGTCACGTCCTTGCGGAACTTTTCGCGCGTGAGCTTCAATGAAACCTCGACAAGATCGCGCACGATGCTTTCCACGTCGCGTCCGACGTAACCGACTTCGGTGAACTTCGTCGCCTCGACTTTCAGAAACGGCGCTTCGGCAAGGCGCGCCAGACGCCGTGCGATTTCCGTCTTGCCGACGCCCGTCGGGCCGATCATCAGAATGTTTTTGGGCAACACTTCCTCGCGCAAGGCCTCGGGCAACTGTTGCCGCCGCCAGCGGTTGCGCAAGGCAATCGCCACGGCGCGTTTGGCGTCGTCCTGGCCGACGATAAAGCGGTTCAGCTCGGCAACCGTTTCGCGGGGGGAGAGATGGGTCATTCAACATTCCTTGCTGTGTTCAGGGGCTCGGGGCTCGGGCTCGGGGTTAGAAAAGAAAGAAGCCAACGTGTCTTCTTTCTTTCGAACCCCGAACCTCGAATCCGGAACCCCTAACCCCTAGACGTCCAGCATTTCCACCGTCACGTTCGTGTTCGTGTACACGCAAATACCGGCGGCAATGTCCAAAGCCTTTCGGGCTATGGCTTCGGCGTCCATGCCGGGCAGATCCATAAGCGCCCGCGCGGCGGCCAGCGCGTAAGGCCCGCCCGAGCCGATGCCGATCAAGCCGTCCTCGGGCTCCAGCACGTCGCCGGTGCCGGAAAGGATAAGGCTCGTCGATTTGTCGGCGACCGCCATCATGGCTTCAAGACGGCGCAAATAACGGTCCGTGCGCCAATCCTTCGCCATTTCCACGCACGCGCGCATCAACTGGCCCGGATGTTTTTCCAGCTTGCCTTCAAGGCGCTCAAAGAGAGCGAAAGCATCGGCTGTCGCGCCCGCAAAACCGGCAATGACGTCCGTGCCCGAAGCGCCCGACTTCAGACGGCGCACCTTGCGCGCGTTGCTCTTCAGGACGGTCTGGCCGAACGACACCTGGCCGTCGCCGGCGATCACGACCTTGTTGCCCTTGCGGACGGCCAGAATCGTCGTGCCGCGCCACGCTTGGTTATTCGCCGGTTCAGTCATATCAAGCCCTTCTTTCGTAAATGATTATATTACAAATGGGGTCTTAAAGCGCTTTTGGCAAGCCCCCCGCCTTTTGCTATAGATTTGCGGTTCGAATCCAGGAAAGGAAAAGCGCCATGCCTTACGACGATACCAACGTTTTTGCGCGCATTCTGCGCGGCGAAATTCCCTGCAACAGGATTTACGAAGACGATTGCGCAATCGCGTTCCACGATCTTCACCCGCAAGCGCCCGTCCATGCGCTCGTCATTCCCAAGGGACCGTATATGAATCACAACGATTTCGCCGCGAACGCGAGCGAAGCGGAAATCGCGGGGCTTCAACGCGCCATCGGCAAGGTGGCCGAAAAACTCGGCGTGACCGGCGCGGGCTATCGTCTCATTTCAAATTGCGGAAGCAACGCGGGGCAGGAAGTGCCGCATTATCACGTGCATATTCTGGGCGGGCGAGCATTAGGGCGAATGCTGGCGGGGGACAAATAAAAAGGCGCGCAACTCGCGCGCCTGTTGGCGAAGGAGATTTTTTCCTTAACGCCTGTGCGTCAACAAAGCGCCCCGGGCGGCGGACTTAAATGCGGACGGTCTACGCGGAAGCGTTAAACCAACGCTTTCGCGCGAAAGCTCCGCAGGGGTCAGCCGGTGGGGAATTTGGAAGAGTATAGCGGTTTCCGCCATCAACTCTTCGGGCCCCATGGGACGTGCGATGTATGTCATTTTTATCTCCATCACCAATAAACTTAAGTACAGGTACATTAAACACCGAAAGAATTAATTTTAGGTTAAATGGCAAAGCATTGGAAAAGCTGGGCATTTTTAGTTTCGTTTACGCGGGGAAAGAATATTTCAGGTTTTTCTTAGAAATTTATTAATCCAAATCATATACGCGCGCTCGCCCTTGCCGAAGACGGAGGGAGCCTCCATAGTTGCCCCATGCCCGAAACCCGAAAGATTTTCGACCAACTGGCCTGGCAAATGGCGGCAGGCGCCGACGAGCCCATCGGCGAAACCCCTGGCCTTGGGCGCTGGCTCGGCGGAAGCAGGGAGGGGGACAAAACGGACGCGTCCACCCCTTCGACGCTGCCGGAACGCTGCGCCAACGCTCCACCAACGCTCACGCAACGCGCGCTTAACGCTCACGCAACGCAAGCGAAAACGGCCGAAATTCCCCCCGTAATGGCCTCTTCCATTGCGGCTTTACGCGAGGAATTACAACGTTTTGAGGGCTGCGCGCTCAAGAAAACGGCCATGAATCTGGTCTTTGCGGACGGCAACCCCGCCTCTTCCGTCATGTTTGTCGGCGAAGCCCCCGGCGAGGACGAAGACCGTCAGGGCGTGCCCTTCGTGGGCGTTTCGGGCAAATTGCTCGACCGAATGCTCGCTTCCATCGGCCTGGATCGCACATCCGTCTACATCAGCAACATCCTTTTCTGGCGCCCCCCCGGCAACCGCTCGCCCACCGATGCCGAAACCGCAGCTTGCCTGCCGTTCGCCGAGCGCCACATCGCGCTTGTTCAACCGAAGATTTTGGTTTTGTTGGGCGGCGTGGCGGCGAAAAATCTTCTGCGCACGAAAGACGGCATCACCAGAATTAGAGGAAGATGGACTGAATACACACCGTATCTTGGTCGTGACGACACGCCGCCGATCCGTTGCCTGCCGATGTACCACCCCGCATACTTGCTGCGGCAGCCGGGCGCAAAGCGGCAGGCATGGAAAGATTTGTTGCTACTGAAAAAAGGTATTAACGAAGCTAACTGACTGAAAAACCAAGATTAAGCAAGATTAAAATGCGGCAGCCCAAGTTTTTCCTTGCCTGGGCACCCCGGAGCCGCTAGTAGGGCGCCCACATGCCGATCAAAAGGACTAAGGGCCGAGGCTCCGTCACTGTGGCAACACTTGCCGTTGTGACACTTATAAGTTGGGGTCTCTCCATAACTACTCATGTCAGCGCAACGAATACTTCGTCTCCTTTCCCGGAGACGAAACCCGCCGCCGCTGTGCCGCCGTCCACCGCGGCCGCGCTTCCCTCCGAGCTGGATACGGCCATGGGGGCTTTATCGCCGGAAGACGCGCTTTTATACCGCCTGATTTTCGAAGCCCAAAAGCAGGGAGAATGGGAAAAGGCCGACGAAGTCATGGCCAACCTTTCGGACCGGCGGCTCGTGGGGCACGTGCTGGCCGAACGTTATTTGCGCCGCCCGGCCGGGGTGGATGAAGTAGCCGTTTGGCTTAAGGAATACGGAGATTTGCCGCAAGCCGATACTCTTTATAAACAAGCCCGAAACGAAGCTAAACAGGCCGGGATTTCCCTGTCTCTTCCCCGCGCCGCCGATTCATGGAGCGGAGGCTATGAGGCGGATAGCGCGGCCGATTTTCCGGCCGAATTGACGGCGGCTACGCTTTCCCAGAAAACGGAAACCGGCCGTCTTGCGCGGGCGATGAACAAGGCGCTTCGCCGCCACGACCCCTTTTCGGCCCGGGATATGCTGGTTGCTGCCGAGGCCCGTCAACAGCTGGCGGGCACCTTTGCGGGCGACGCCGAAGCGGCCGTTGCCGCCGGCTTCTTTTACGCGGGCGAGCGCGAACAGGCGCGATCCCTGTCGACCGCCGCCGCTACAGCCGGGCAGCCGCTCGGTATGTGGATCCGCGGCCTGATTGCCTGGGAGCAAGGCGATGCCGATGCCGCCGTTACGCAGTTTACGCGGTTGGCCGATCACCCGGCGCTCAATCCGGGAAGCCGGGCTGCGGCGCATTTCTGGGCCTATCGCGCGCTCAGCCGCGCCGGAAGGAAGAAGGAAGCTTTTGGGCGTCTCGATCGTGCCGCGCGCCAGACGCGCAGTTTTTATGGCTTGCTGGCCGCCCAGTTGCTTGGCCGGAATCAGGCCGTAAACGTGGCCAAGACGGAATGGCCCGCCTGGGGGCCCCATCATCGCGCCGAACTGGCGTCGACAAAAGAGGGCTGGCGCGCTTTGGCGCTGATACAGGCCGGAGAGCCTCTTCTGGCGGAAAACGAATTGCGCCGCTTGAGCCCGCTCGGGCAAAAAAACAGACAAGTCGCCATGCTGGCGCTGGCCGGTTATGTGCCCATGCCGGCGTTGGCCGTGCAGTTGGCAAGCCTGGGCGGCGGCCAAGGATATGCCGCCGCTTATTATCCCGTGCCTTCATGGCAACCGGAAGAAGGATTCCAGATCGACCGCGCCCTGCTTTACGCTTTGATGCGGCATGAATCGCAATTCGATCCGGAGGCCGTCAGCGCACGCGGCGCATGCGGGTTGATGCAGATTATGCCGAAGACGGCTAAAGCCGTTTTGGACATGGAAGTTGAGGGCGAGGGGCTTTCGGCAAAAGACAAGCTGTTCGATCCGTCCTTCAATCTCGCGCTCGGCCAAAAATACGTCCAGCACCTTGCCGGACTTCCCCGGATCGGCGACAACCTCATGCTGCTTTTGGCGGCATATAACGGCGGGCCGGGCAAGGTTTCCCGGTGGATGGGCGACGGTACCGGACGGCAGGAGAAACTGGCGCAGGATCCCTTGCTGTTTATGGAAAGCCTGCCGTCGCGCGAAACGCGAAACTATATCGCGCGCGTGCTCCCGCATTACTGGGGCTATCAGGAGCGCCTTGCCCAGCCGCGCACGACGCTCAAACAGCTTGCCGAAGGCCGGTGGCCGCGCGTCAACGTAACGGAAGCGCAGCAGGCGGAGACCGGGGCGGCGGCCGCCATCAAATTGGCCAGCAATTAGGGCCGCCTTCAGCAGATTGTCCTTTCAAGCCCTGCCTTCGGCATGGACGTTTTCTCCCGGAATGCTATGAAGGCATAATGCCTGCTTCCGAAACCCTTTCCGCATGGAATCCCGCCCGTTACGCCCGGCGGCGCGCCAATCTTGAGGTGCGCCAGCGCGTAATCCGCGCCCTTCGCGGTTATTTCGACGGCGAGGGATTTGCCGAAGTGGATACGCCCATTTTGCAGGCATCGCCCGGCAACGAAGTTCATTTGCAGGCATTCCGCACCGAGCTTCGCGATCCGCACGGCGGGCCGTCCCGCACGCTTTATCTGCATACCAGTCCCGAGTTCGCGATGAAAAAACTGCTTGTGGCGGGGGAACCTAAAATTTTCCAGCTGGCGCACACATTCCGTAACGCCGAGCGATCGAGCCGTCACCATCCCGAGTTTACGATGCTTGAGTGGTATCGGACGGATAAAAGCCCGAAAGAGAAAGAACGGATAGGGGACGTCAAAAAAGATTGCATCGATCTTGTGCGGGCGGCGACAAAAGCAGCGCAGCGAAAGTTTTTCGAAGCCAACGGCATGACATGCGACCCGTTTCAGGATTGGGAAGAACTTAGTGTGCCCGAAGCTTTTCGCCGTCACGCAAATATAGATTTATTGGCGACAACCCCCGATCCACGCAAGCCGGACGCGGCATTGTTGCGAAAGGCCATGGAGCCGCTGGGCTTGCGCACGGCCGAAGACGATAGCTGGGAAGCCTTGTTCTTTCGCGTGATGATGGAAAAAATCGAGCCTTTTCTCGGGAAGGACCGGCCCACGTTTCTTTGCGATTACCCCGTCAGCATGGCGGCGCTGGCGCGGCCAAAGGCGAATGACCCGCGTTTGGCCGAACGGTTCGAGCTGTATATCGCCGGGTACGAAATCGCAAACGCCTTTTACGAGCTTAATGACGCCGAAGAACAGTTGCGGCGCTTTGAGGCCGACATGGATATGAAGGAAACATTGTACGGCGAAAGATATCCCGTCGATATGGATTTCATCGCGGCGCTACGGTTTGGAATGCCCGATGCGGCAGGCGTCGCGCTGGGCGTCGACCGGCTGGTCATGCTTTGCGCGGGAACGGAGAATATCGAAGACGTCCTGTGGCTGCCGGTGACCGGAAATTAGGGGTTCGGGGTTCGGGGTTCGGGGTTCGGGGTTCGGGGTTCGGGGTTCGGGGTTCGGGGTTCGGGAAAATTATGTTAAACGTGAGGCGAGTCGTTGATAACATAACCCACGCTAATGATGAGAACAGTCCCTAAATAGCCACATTCATTCCCTAACCCCTGATGCCTCAATGCCTGAACGTCTTTTTGCTCTCTTCGACCAACTCGGCATCGCGCACAGCACGGTTGAACACCGGCCTTTGTTTACCGTGGAAGAGGGCCGCGATTTGCACGGAGCAATACCGGGGCTGCATTGCAAAAATCTTTTTCTTAAGGACAAAAAGGATAAAATCTGGCTTATCGTCATGCCGGGCGACAAGCGCGCCAATCTGGGCAAGTTGGAGAAACGTATCGGCGCGGCGCGCGTTTCCTTCGGCAAGCCGGAGCTTTTGATGGAGGTATTAGGCATGACGCCGGGGCCGTCACGCCCTTTGCGCTGATTAACGATACGGCCCGGCGCGTAACCGTTGTGCTGGACTCGGACATGCTTGAAAGTGAGCAAATCAACTTTCATCCCTTGCGCAACGATGCTTCAACTACGATCCAAACGACCGATTTGGTTAAGTTTATCAAAGCGTTGGGCTATGCCCCCTTTGTCGTGGACTGCGGGGGTTAATTTCCGGTAACCCTATGATTTTATGAAAGCATTTTAACTTTAGCTTAGAGGCTTCCGGGTATAGTAGTATCGATACCGGAACAATTGAAAGCATTCGGATTTTACAAAGGTGTTTTTTATGACGATTTATTCAAAACTCAAGGAAACATTTATCGTTCCCAAAGCAAAAAATGCCAAAGGACGACGGGAATTCCTCAAAATTGGCGCAAAGGGCGCCGTTGTTGCCGGGGCGTCCCTTTTGTTTCCTTCCGTCGCAAGAGCGGCGCGCGCTGCGCCGCCGAATCCTGTCGAAACATTCGATCTCATCGACAGGCATAACAATTGGGGCATCCAGATTTTTGAGCCCCTCGGCGGCCCCGGGGAGGATAAAAGAAAACAACGCTCACTGATGGTCGTTAAAGACCTTTATACGAAACAGACCGTTTTCTACGTTGAAGGAAATACAAAAAGCGCGAGGATTTACAGCCTCGACAATGTTTCAAAAGCTGACGAAAAAGCAAGAAAAGATTATGCGCTCCGGCAATTGAACGAATGCGAAAACGTCAACCCCGAGGCCCGGCGGAAACCTTTTCTGAACGTTGCCGATCTTGGAGGCGAACGAGCGGTCGCCCTTTACGCCGACGAGAACAACGTCCATACGCGCGTCGATTTTTTCCCAAACGGCAACGTCTACGCGACCATGAAATTCCTCGATTATAATTTTGAGGACGACCGTGGCGCTGTTATGCCCGTCAGTTTAGGCTTTGATTTGCCGCATCATCCCGCGAAGGGATACAATTTCACAACCATGGTCGGTATGCTTTCCCGTGAATTGCAGAATCTTCGGGAGACCGGGCACCGGGGTAAAGCGGCTAAAAACCGGAGAGAAAGAACGAACATCGGCCCCTATGCGACATTAAATCCGGAAGCCAGGGTCTTTTTTGCCGAAACGATCCTGTTAAAATTGTGGGAAGATATATATCGCGCGAAAGACCGACTCCAAAGAGACATGGGAAGGGAAATGACTGCTCCCTGGGTCATCAAGAATACTCTTCCCAAGGAGCGGGAATATTTGTTGGTGGACTTTGTGGGGGTTAACGGCATAACGGGCATGCCTGAAGCCCATGACTATACCCAGCCCGCTCTTCGGGGCGAACCACAAAAAACTCGCGGCAAGGAGCCAACGCGGCGCCTGTTACCAAGGCTTCCCCGGTTGGACCAAATGCCGCGGTTTTAACGCCGAGGTAAACGCGCATCACCGGGGGTTTGTTCGGGCGGCGTTTTAAACCATAACACCTTGAAATATCTTATTGTTTCCGCGCCGAGGATCGTTGCATCGGCGCCTTAACAGTGCTACTCAAAAGGGGCAAAATTCCCCTTTTTATGGCCGCCGATTCATGACCCAATCAGTTACCGGAAACGAGATCCCCGAAGACGATTACGGGGCCGACTCCATTACCATTTTACGCGGGCTTGACGCCGTGCGCAAACGGCCCGGCATGTACATCGGCGACACGGACGACGGCTCGGGCCTGCACCAGATGGTCTATGAAGTCGTCGATAACGCCGTGGACGAATCTCTTGCGGGTTTCTGCACGCGCATCGACGTGATCCTTAACGCGGACGGTTCGTGTACGGTGCGCGACAACGGGCGCGGCATACCCGTCGACGTTCACACAGAGGAAGGCGTGTCCGCCGCGCAAGTCGTCATGACCGAGCTTCACGCGGGCGGCAAGTTCGATCAAAACTCCTATAAAGTTTCGGGCGGCTTGCACGGCGTCGGCGTGTCGGTGGTCAATGCGCTGTCGGAATTTCTGGATTTGCGCATCTGGCGGCAAGGATCCGAATGGACTATGCGCTTCAAGAACGGCGAGGCCGAAGCTCCTTTGAAGGAACTGCAAGCGTCCGGCGAAACCGGCACGGAAGTCACCTTTTTGCCGTCGAAGGAAATTTTTTCAAAAACCGAGTTCGATTTCACCACGCTTGAACACCGGCTGCGCGAACTGGCTTTTCTCAACTCCGGCGTCAATCTGATGCTCACCGACGCGCGCGGCGTCGAGCCGAAAACCGTCAATCTGCATTACGAAGGCGGTCTGAAGGAATTCATCGCCTACATCGATCGCTCGAAGGTGGCGCTGCATCAGCCTTGCATTACCGCGCGCAAGGAACAGGACGGCACAACGGTCGAGTGCGCCATGCAGTGGAACGACAGCTATCACGAAACGATGCTTTGCTTTACCAACAACATTCCCCAAAAGGACGGCGGCGCCCATCTGGCCGGATTCCGCGCGGCGCTGACGCGCACGATCAATCAGTACGCGGAATCCAGCGGGATCGCCAAAAAGGACAAGGTCTCTCTTTCGGGCGAAGATGCGCGCGAAGGCTTGACATGCGTACTTTCCGTCAAGGTGCCCGATCCGAAATTCTCGTCGCAGACGAAGGAAAAGCTCGTTTCCTCGGAAGTGAAACCCGTGGTCGAATCGGTTATCGGCGAGATGCTGTCGACGTGGTTCGAGGAGCATCCGGGCGAAGCGAAAAAGATCATCGGCAAGATCGTCGAGGCCGCCGCCGCGCGCGAAGCGGCGCGCAAGGCGCGCGAACTGACGCGGCGCAAGGGCGCGCTCGATCCCACGTCGCTGCCCGGCAAGCTGGCGGATTGCCAGGAACGCGACCCGGCCAGGTCCGAGCTGTTCATCGTCGAGGGCGACTCGGCCGGCGGTTCAGCGAAGCAGGCGCGCAATCGCGAGAACCAGGCCGTGCTTCCCCTGCGCGGCAAGATCCTCAATGTCGAGCGCGCGCGCTTCGACAAGATGCTTGGCAGTCAGGAGATCGGCACGCTCATCACGGCGCTCGGCACGGGCGTTGGGCGCGATGACTTCAATCCGGACAAGCTGCGCTACCACAAGATCGTCATCA